>CAZUSV010000068.1:0-26808 GCA_964622645.1 uncultured Anaerolineales bacterium | reverse complement strand
AGAACATTTTGATGGTGGACAGCCGCGGGGTGATTTACAAAGGTCGCGAGGGTTTGAACAAATATAAAGAGCGTTTTGCCCCCGCAACGGAGGCGCGCACCCTGGCCGACGCCGTACGCGGCGCAGATGTGTTCTACGGTCTCTCGGTGGCTGACCTGCTCACCCCGGAAATGGTCAAGACCATGGCCGACCAGCCGATCATCTTCGCTATGGCCAACCCTGATCCGGAGATCAAGTACGAACTGGCCAAAGAAGTCCGCCCCGATGCGATTGTGGCGACCGGTCGTTCAGACTACCCCAACCAGGTAAATAATGTCTTGGGCTTCCCTTTCATCTTTCGGGGTGCCCTGGATGTGCGCGCCAGCGCCATCAATGATGAGATGAAGTTGGCCGCCGCCCACGCTTTAGCAGCCCTGACCAAAGAAGATGTCCCCGACAGCGTGCTGCGAGCGTATGGCGTTGACAGTATGAAGCTGGGCCCGGAATATATCATCCCCAAGCCCTTAGACCCGCGCGTGTTGATCTGGGAGGCCCCGGCGGTAGCTGAGGCAGCCATGAAATCTGGGGTTGCTCGCCGGGAGATCGATCTCGACGAGTATCGCGAACAGCTCGCTTATCGACAGGGGATGGGCCAGCGCGTGCGCCATTTCATCATGAATAAGGCCAAAGCGGCTTCGCCGAAGAAACGCGTAGTCTTTGCTGAAGGTGAAGAAGATAAGGTTCTGCGCGCCGCCGCCCAGGTGGAAGAAGAGGGCATTGGTACCCCGATCCTGGTTGGACGAGAAGAATTTATCCATGAACGAGTTGCTGAATTAGGGTTACGTTGCTGTCCAAAAATTATCAATCCGCGTGAGTTTGATCGCATAGATGAATATGCTCAGGCATTTCACAATTTGCGCCAGCGCAAAGGTGTAACGATCAGTGAGGCACAAGATTTGGTCAAAGAGCCCAACGTCTTTGGCCCGATGATGGTCAAAATGGGCGACGCCGATGCCTTTGTTTCGGGCCTGACGTACCAGTATCCAGAAGTATTGCGTCCGGCATTGCAAATCCACCACACGCGCCCCGGCTCGGATAAGGCCGCTGCAGCCTATATCATGGTGGTCGATGACCGGGTGTACATCTTCGCTGATGCGACTGTGAATATCGATCCCTCAGCCGAAGACCTGGCTGAAATCGCCTGCCTGGCCGCAGATCTGGCGCACCAACTTGAGATCGAACCGCGTGTGGCGTTGCTTTCATTCTCGAATTTCGGCAGCACTCCACATCCGTTGTCAGCAAAGGTGCAAAAAGCTCTAAAGATCATCCGGGAGAAGAATCCCGGTCTGGTTGTCGATGGCGAAATGCAGGCTGACACGGCAGTAGTGCCTGACATCATCGATGAGCGCTTCCCCTTCAGCCAGGTGAAAGATGCCAACGTGCTGATCTTCCCCTCGCTGGAAGCTGCCAATGTGGCCTATAAGCTGCTGGCCCGACTGGGTGGAGCCAATGCGATTGGACCTATCCTGCTTGGCGTCGGCGCCCCCGTGCACGTGTTGCAAACTGGCGACGATGTGCGTGATATCGTCAATATCGCCGGTGTGGCGGTGATGGACGCGTTGAGTCGAGACGAGTAGTTTGTGGGACGGGTTTTGCTGATTTAGGAGTTACGCACTTGCCCCCCTAGCCCCCCGCCTGTGGCGTTGGGGGGAATTATTGGGCATCTCCCCCAGAATTTGGGGGGCCGGGGGGGCTTTATATGAAGATCGCTCTCCATCTGCGTAACTCCTGTGATTATATTTCTTGAAATCAGATCACCGACAGCAGACGGCAGACTGCGGACCGCGCCACACTTATTCTTGCCGCGGGTGCACTCAAAAGATGTAGAGTCATTATCGTATCTGGCGACTGGAAGTCGCAGCAACGTGTGCGATGCCTGCCTACGCAGGCTAAAATCAGCCGCCGAAGGGCGGCTTCGCAAATGTTGCTGCAGATTCATCTGCCGGTATCTACGACTTTCGAGTGCACCCTCTTGCAGCGGTCTGCCGTCCGCGGTCGGTTGACTTATGGTAGGATTCGGGGGTGAAAACAATAGCCACTGTGGAGAAATTTGTTCAGATCTGTGTTTATCCTGTTCATCTGTGACGCTAATGAAAATAGGCCGTCTAGCCGCAGAGTACGTGGAGAACGCAGAGAATTTCTAAGTTTGTTTTGAAACCCATTAATTGATATTCTCCCAACTATGTTTAATTTTTTTCTCTGCGTACTCTGTGATCTCTGCGGTAAATGATTTTTTTGAGTGGACTCTTCTGTAGTTAAATTTGTTTGTATATTTATGGAGGTTCTCGATTGAGTGACGTTACCAAGATTTGTTTCGTTTGCTTAGGGAATATCGTGCGCAGCCCGCTGGCGGAGAATATGTTCCGTCATCTGGCCGAGAATGCGAAACTTGCACATAAATATGAGGTTGACTCAGCCGGCACCTCGGGTTGGCATGTGGGGGAGCAGCCCGATCGGCGCATGCGGCGCGTGGCTGCGGGTCATGGCTTTAAATACGACGGTAGAGCGCGACAGTTCAAGCAGCGTGACTTCGAAGAATTTGACCTGGTGATTGCCATGGACTCTGATAACCGCGCCAATTTATCCCGCTTGGCGCGCACGGACGATGAAAGAGCCAAGATCCACCTGATGAGAGAATTCGATCCCCAGGGGAATCCAACCGCGCCGGTTCCTGACCCCTATTACGGCGGCATCGATGGCTTCGAAGAGGTCTTCCAGATCGTCAAGCGTTCCTGCCAGGGTTTGTTGGATGCGTTGGAGAGTGGGCAAGTGGGCAAGTAACAAGTTGGCAAGTAGCAAGTGGCAAGTGGCAAGTGGCAAGTTGCAAGTTGCATGTATCAAGTTGCAAGTGGGCAAGTAATGGGTAGGCATGTTTATAATCCGCAGGTTTGCTTACCTAAGTGTCTTTATCTCTAAAAGATGATCCCGGAACCTGTAAAAGCCTGGTTATCTGAGAATGAATTCGGCGGTATTACTGCCAGCCGTTCTGTTGGGGGTGGCTGTATTAATAATGGCATGATCATACAGGTCGAGACAGGTGCATCCTTCTTCCTGAAAACGAATCGCCAGACGCCCCCAGATATGTTTGCCAGGGAGGTCGAAGGCTTGCAAGCCTTACAGGTGCAGGACGGTCCCAGCGTTCCTGAGACGTTTTTGCATGGAGAAGATTTCATTTTGATGGAGGATCTTTCTCCCGCAACGCCGCGCGCTGATTATTGGCCAGAGTTTGGTCGTCGTCTGGCGACATTGCATAATCACACCAACGCTCAATTTGGTTTTGAACATGACAACTATATTGGCAGCACTCCGCAGCCAAATCCCTGGATGGACGACGGTAATACTTTCTTTGGGGAGAGACGCTTGTTATATATGACTGGTCTGGCGCGAGAACGCGGCCTGATGGATGTTGATGATGCCCTCCGGGTCGAGCGATTAGTTGCCAGGCTACCCGATCTGATCCCACCGCAACCTGCTTCTCTGATCCACGGCGATCTGTGGAGTGGGAATGCCACCAGCGATTCGCACGGCGCCCCGGCGATCATCGATCCGGCCACACACTATGGCTGGGCCGAGGCTGAACTGGCAATGACCTCATTATTCGGCTCTTTCCCCAATGCTTTCTTCAAAGCCTATGAAGAAGTGCGCCGTCTGGAGAGCGGTTACCGGGAGCGATTTCCCCTTTATAATCTCTATCACCTGCTCAACCACCTCAACATCTTCGGACACAGCTACTTGGGGCAGGTGCAAGCTGTTTTGCGGAGGTTCTCTTAACTCATGTTACGCACATTTAGGCTGTCAACCATATGGGGTCGATCATGAAAGCCGTATCCTTTGCAATGTCATTCCGAGAAGCGGCGGTTGCCAGAGTCTTCAAAAGTAGAATAAAACAGCGCCGAGGAATCCCGTAGATGACCCGTGAGAATGTGCCACCATAGGGATTCCCTTCGACTCCCTTCGGGATCAGGGCAGGCCTCGCTCTGTGCTGAGAAGTTTGGAGTGGTTTGGTAGAGTCGCTCGGAATGACACCTCTAGAAGGTTTTTTTTCTGGATGAAGAGTAAAAATATATCCCATTGTGCGTAAAATGAGTCTCTTAATTCACCGCCAAGAGGCGAAGTGCGCAAAGAGAATAAAAACTGGAAATTTTTGCGCTCTCGGCAGCTGCGCGGTTCATCAATATGACTGACGACATTCGTTTCGAACACATCAAAGTAAAAGACTTACACGAATTTGCCGAGCGCGTTTTGGGTGCTTCCCGAAAAGGCCAATTCGTGCCCATTACCATGCAGCGCGCCATCGCTCATGCCAACAACCCCTACGCAGCTAAGAATGATGTCGGTTTGCTGGTGGCCATCGACAGCGATGAAGAAGTGGTGGGTTACTTCGGGATCCTGCCTTTGCTCTTACGCAATGGCGAGGAATATTTCAAAGCCAACTGGTTTACCACCTGGTCGGTCTCCTCGAAAGTGCGCGGCCGCGGCGTTGGGGCACAGTTGATGGCAGAGGCGCTCAGTCTCAACCTGGATTATCTGATCGTGGGCAGCGTTCATGCTCGGCGGGTGTGTCAGGAGTATGGCTTTTGGGATCGCTCGCCACTGACCTATTATTGGGTAGATATGACCGGTATGGGGCATCTCAACCCCCTGGTCTGGTTGCGGCGCGGGTATCGCAAGTTGCTGCACTGGTTACGCATAGATCGAGAAGTCAAGTTGAAGACTCCTTTTATTGACCGTCTCGATCGCCGGATCGGTCCTACATTAAAGAGGATTTTCTATACCCTGATCCTTGGCCCTCAGAACAAAGTTTTACAGGATATCCGCTTTGAGCAGGTGGATCAAATCCAAAGAGAGCCAGCCACCCCATCTGTCAGGCCGCAGGTCGAATTGCACCGCGGCATCGATGCGGTTAATTGGATGCTCAAATATCCCTGGATAGTCGAGACGGGTCAATCGATCACCGAAGAGATGGATTATTTCTTCAGCGATGCTCGTCCTCTATATCGTTTCATTGCCTTGGAAGTGTTCTCCCGTGAAGATGAATACAAAGGCTTTGTGGTGTACTCGATTTCTCAAAAGGGGCAAAAAACGATCTTGCGCACCCTGGATCACTGCTTCACCCAGCCTTCCGACCAGCGCTATATGCTGGCCCTATCGATCCATTTCGGTTTCCAATACCTGGCCGATACCATCGAAATACCTTCCCAAGCCGCTGCTGATTTGCGCCCTGGCTTCTTCGCGAAACTGCTCTTGCACAAAAAAGAACGCATTTACCAGTGCATGCCCAAAGACGAGCATAGCCCCCTGGCGCAAGCCTGGGAAGAGATCAACCTGAAGCTTGTGGATGGGGATATGGCGTTCTCCTAAGCGTTGGAACGTCGAACGTCAGCACGTTGACACGTTTCTTGCTAAATACATCTTGAACGAAGTAACTGAAAGTCATCCTAGCGTGGCTTGGGCCGGTCTCCTGACCGAGCCGCCCCGGCTCGGTCAGGAGACCGGCCCAAGCAACTATTGCAATGAACTTTCTTTACAGTATTATGACTTACGCAGATGTAATCGGCCTTTCGAATTCAGCCCCCCCAGCCCTCCAATACTGGGGGAGATCTCCTACAATTCCCCCCAAGGCTTGTCCTGAGTTTAGCGAAGGATTGGGGGAGGTAGGGGGGCAACTGGGAATTCCTAAGTGTATTAAGCGAGCACTATGAAAAATATAATTATTCAGTTTATTGAACTTCTAGCCAAGTTGATCCCTCTTTGGCTCTATCCAATAGTAATACGGCGAAAGAGTGTCGATTTCTTCTACCATGCTGTCTCTGATCAGCCTATGGAGCACGCCCGGCATTTGTATCCTATTGTACCGGTGGCACAGTTCGAGGGGGCTCTGGATTATCTATGCAGTCGGTATCAGTTTGTGCCCTATACCAGCCTCCATGCTCATCGAACAGAGGCAGAAGCCTTACCTTCGAAAGCGGTACATCTCTCTTTCGATGATGGATTTGCAGAATGTTTTTCTGTCGTCAGGCCGTTATTGATGGAAAGATCGATCCCTTGCACATTCTTCCTCTCCACAGACTGGATCGACAACCAGGCCATGTTCTACCGCAACAAGATCTCGTTGTGCGTCGAGCGTCTACTCGTGGATCCGTCTTCTCTTTCTCAGTTAGACGCTCTGACGTCGGACGTTTCGACGATAGACGCGGCCATCCAGTGGCTCAAAGCACTCAGTTTTTCTGACGTCAAAACCATCGATGCGCTTGGCGATGCCCTGGGGGTGGAGTGGGAAACCTTTTTAGTTGAGGTGCAGCCCTACCTGACCAGCGCACAAATCCAGCAAATGCACGCCGAGGGATTTACCATCGGTGCGCATACCAAGTCCCACCGTAAGTTGAAGGATTTATCGGATGCTGAGATCGAAGAAGAGATTGTCGCATCCTGCCAGATAATCCAGGAAATTACCGGGCAGGAAATAGTGCCCTTTTCCTTCCCGCATTCAGCATTTGGCATCGACCGCGGTTTACTGTTTTCGATCCGCGTGCGGCATCCATTTGTGGGCTTGCTCTTTGATACCAAGGGGGTCAGAAAGGATGAGAACTTCATCGTCAACCGCGTTTGGGCTGAGCGGCCGCTGACCCCTGAACGCAAATTACATTCTCTTCCCGAAGTGCTGCACAATGCCTATCAAGAAGCCTGGGTGGATGAAGTGATGGATGCAGTGAGAAATATTAAGCGGTAAGTCAACTGCTCAGCCATGGAACGGATTTTCCCGAAAAAAGGTGTGTCCAGGGGGTTATTCAAATACTAAGGCTATCATCAGTATTATGTCGCTAATCGGACAATTGCAGTCCTTTTATGTGAAATATTTCCTTAACAGGAGCTAACCCAAACCTACCTAAACCTATATGTATGTGAGCTACGTCTTTCGGTAGAATACGATCATTACTGGTCCGACGGAGCGCAATCATTGATACAGGTTATCGGTAGCCATCGTCAATCCCCCTCTTCTATCCTTGGGATATTACTATTAAATACTGGCACACCAGGTGCGCCAACGCCAGCCGCGGTACGACGATTTCTGGCGCAATTTCTCTCTGATCGGCGTGTGATCGATTATCCACGCTGGTTGTGGCTGCCGTTGCTGTATGGGGTCATTCTGAACGTCAGGCCACGGCGCTCCGCACGCCTTTATCAGCGCATTTGGGGGTCTGAAGGCTCTCCGATTCTCACGATCACACAAAGTTTGCGCGATAAGTTGCAGACATCATTGGCCGAACATTCAATTGAGAATGTTCAAGTTGAATTTGCCATGCGCTATGGGGACCCATCCACCCCCAGTGTCTTGAAGCGATTTCGGCGTTTAGGGGTTGGTCGTCTGGTCATCCTGCCTCTCTTTCCCCAGTATTCTGGCACGACAACTGGTACATCGCTTAGGCAGGTTTTCGAGACTCTCCAATTGTGGAACTGGATGCCAGACCTTCTCGTTATCAGCGATTATCATGATCATCCAACTTATATCGAGGCTATCGCTGAGAGCATCCGTTCAAATCATGCTGCGGAAGGGAAACTGCTCTTCTCTTTCCATGGTATTCCCCAACGGTATGTGGATGCTGGAGACCCATACGAATCCCAATGTCTGCACACAGCTTCCCTTGTTGCGCAGCAACTTGCTCTGGAAACGCAGCAGTGGCAGCTGTCTTTTCAGTCTCGGTTTGGCCCTGAGGATTGGACGAAGCCTTATACCGATGAAGTGTTGAGATCTTTGGGTGAGGCTGGACTCTCAAATTTGCGCGTAATCTGCCCCGGGTTTGCTGCAGATTGCCTGGAAACCCTGGATGAAATCGATCACGAAGCCCGGCATACTTTCTTGGAGGCTGGGGGAGGGGAGTTTGCCTATATCCCGGCCTTGAATGATAGTGCGGCTCACGTCAAAATGCTCACGGAAATCATTCTCCAATCAGGGGTTGTGGTCAGTGAGTAAGTGATGAAAAGTTCCACCGCAGAGCGGATGGAACGAGATGTTACGTAAGGATGTTGATGAAAATCGTTCTTCAATCAGGAAATATTTTATGAAAAAACATGTTGTAGTTATCGGGGGTGGCATCGCCGGTTTGAGTGCTGCCTGGGAAATGCAGAAACACGCCAACGGTAGAATGAACATCACGCTTCTAGAACGAGAATCGCAATGGGGTGGAAAAATCTCCACAAAAAGAGTCTCAACCCCACAGGGCGATCCCATCATCATCGACGGCGGCCCAGAATCCTTTGTCACCCGCAAACCTGAGGTTTGGGATTTAGCTCATGATTTGGGCATTCAGGATAAATTGACTGATCCTGGAAGTGAAACCAGCTACATGTTCGTCCTGGATGGTGGCGTACCCACCCCGGTGCCCCTCAGCCCCTTGGCGTTTATCCGATCCCCCTTAATGACAGCACGTGGGAAATTGCGCATGTTAGCTGAGCCGTTCATCCCCGCCAAAAGAGATGATGCAGACGAATCCCTGGCAGAGTTCGCCAGCCGCCGCCTGGGGGTGGAAGCTATGGAGAAGTTCATTGGGCCGATCCTGGCGGGAATTTACAATACCGACCCCCACCGGCAGAGTATTTTGACCACGTCGCCGATCATGCGTGAGATGGAGGCTGAATACGGTGGCCTCTTCAAGGGTGCGCTGGGCCGTATGCGCGCCGCGCGGTCGGGGAGAGATGGGGAGAGAAGACCGCGTTTTATCGCCTTCGAAAATGGCGCTGGTGATTTGATCGAGGCATTGGTCGAGAAATTGGAAGCCAATGGAGCGAACTTGCTCTTGAGTGCAGTGATCAGGCAAGTAAAGCGCAATTCGACAGCGTATGCTCTCAGCCTGGAAAAGGGGATTGCGTTGCATGCCGATGCGCTTATATTGGCAACACCTGCGAACGCCTCGGCCAAAATTCTTGAAGCAGTGAACTCAGATGCTGCCAACGCGCTAGGGAGGATCCGCCATGAAAACATCGGTACGATCTCATTGGTGTACCGTGCAGAAGATGTCCAGATGACACAGCGCATTCACGGCTTGATGGTGCCGCGTCGGGAAGGGCGCTCAATCGATGCAGTCACCTTTACCTCGTTGAAGATGCCCACCCGGGCACCTCAGGAATATTTGGTCGTGCGGGTTTTCTTTGGCGGCGGGCAGCCCGAAATGGTGGAGCTCGAGGATGATGAGCTTCTAGCAAGAGTTTCACAGGAATTGGCCGAGTTGCTAGGGATCAATGCCCAGCCTGTTGAAATGGTTCCCTTCCGCTGGCCGCGCTCATTCCCCCAGGCTGATGTCGGCCATCTCGATCTGGTAGCTGAAATCGAAAACCTTTTGCCTGAAGGAATGTTCCTTGCGGGCAGCTCTTATCGCGGCATCGGTGTCCCCGACTGCATCCACCAGGGGCAACAGGTCGCGAATAAGGTGTTGGAATACTTTGATTCCTAGAATTAATAAGATTATCAAATATATATCTGGTCAACAGTAGCTTGAACAAATGGGCCAATGGACAAAATCACGAATATGAACGAATGACTCGAATTGCACGAATTTTGAGGGGGATTTTCAGAAAACTTTCGTGTCATTGGTGTCATTCGCAGAAATTCGTGATCAAAGGTGTGTTTGAACTACTTGTGACTATTACAAAAATAACCATATTTTATTGAATGAAAGGATGATATATGAAAACCTTTGCCCGTATTCTTAACAATGTCCGCCTGGCATTCTTCCCGATTGCCTATGGCCTGAGCGGCGCTCTGATCGGTGGCACGTTGAACCGCATCATGATCGCCGAATTAAGCCTGCCGGCTACGCTGGTCGGCTTTTTCTTTGCCGTACCGTTACTGATTTCCCCAATTCGCGTCTGGCTGGGTTATCGCTCGGATGGATTCCCACTTCTTGGACGCCGGAGAGAGCCATATATCGTCATTGGTGCTCTGCTGATTGGCTTGGGAATTATCTCCGCCGTTGTGCTGTCGGTTAATATCGCCCAAACATCGCTGGCGTTATTCATAGGCGGATTGCTCGCTTTCGCGCTATACGGGATTGGTCGTAACCTGGGGCATAACACTTTCCAGGCCTTGCTCTCCGATCGCTTCAGCGGCGATCAGAAAGCCCGCGCCATCACGCTCTATGAGGTGGCGACACTATTGGGCCTTGTTGCTGGGGCGGGCGGCTTAGGGTCAGCCCTGGAAGAATATGATCCTGCCCAGCTGCTAAGTGTGGCCATTGGTGTGGCTGCGGTGGTTTTGGTATTGGCAACATTTGCAGCCCTGTGGCAGGAGCCTCGTGGGGAGAAGCTCCAAACTGCGGCCGAAAAGGCCCGCCAGGTCCCTTTCAAGAAAGTTCTTTCAGATTACGTTTTTTCTGATCCTCAGGCGCGCACGTTCTTTGCCCTTGTGTTCTTTACCTTTGTGGGCACGCTGGCTCAAGATGTGCTGCTCGAACCCTATGGAGCATTAGTTTTAGGGATGTCCGTTGGTGAAACCACTCGCCTGACAGCTTTCTGGGGCGTGGGCGTAATGATCGCCATGCTGCTCTCGGGCGCTATTTTGGTCAAATGGCTGGGCTTCATGCGCTTGATGCGTATCGGCATGGTTTCCAGTATCATCGTTTTTATCGGATTGATCGTGGCTGGCTTGATGGGCAATCCTGGCCTGTTCAAAGGTTTGGTCTTTGTCATGGGCCTCGGTACAGGCCTGGCTGGCGCGGGAATGCTTACCGGCGTGATCTCCTTCACCACGGCCATCCGCGCTGGTATGTTGATGGGCGTCTGGGGTGTGGCCAATATGGTTGGCCATGCTTTTGGCAGCCTGATGGGCGGCGGCATTGTTGACGTGGTGCGCGCCCTGACTGGCGGAAACGCCTTTGCCGCCTATGGGACCGTGTTTGCCTTGGAAGTGGTCATGCTCCTGGTGGCATTGTATCTCTCCACTCGTCTGGATATGGAAGTCTCCCAGGCCTATGTCGAAGAGAGACAAGGTGCTCCTGCAGCAGCTTAGTTTGCTTTCACTTGAGCTTTGCTGAGCAGTAAAACTGCATAGATTTATAATCAGATACGTCGCTACGGCTTCCCTTGGGAGCCGTAGCGTTTTTGTAAGGTCATGGGCTAGGTGTTTCCTTTCTTGAGTGTTGCCGCCTGATTGAATACTATATTGAACCGCAAAGACGCCAGGAACGCTAAGAAAAGAACAAAAAAATTATCTTGGCGCCCTTTGCGTCTTAGCGGTGAGATTTCACCTCCTTATCTGTTAGCAACACTTACTAGGGAGACCAGCTGGGGCCAGGCTTTTTTGAATAATTTATTGACAGAATTGCTATAATTACCATTGCCGTAAAAACCGATACTGGCTCAGGAGACCCAAATATGTCCAATACCCCAAAGCTGGATTTTTCCCTTGAAAATATGGAAACTGCCTACTCGAGATTTCGTAAGGATTACCCGTGTTTTGATTCGACAAAAATCATCGATGATCTCCGGGAGCGTGAATACAGTCGCCTAGACCGGCTCGATCAGGTTTACCTGGATTATACAGGCGGTGGCTTATATGCTTCTTCGCAACTACGCCAGCACATGGATCTGCTCGAAGAAGGGGTATTTGGCAACCCTCATTCCAAGAACCCAACTTCTCTGGCGATGACTCACCTTGCGGAACAGGCGCGTAGTTATGTGCTCAAGTATTTCAACGCCAACCCAGAAGAATATGTGGCCATATTCACCCCAAATGCGAGCGGAGCCCTAAAATTAGTTGGCGAAGCCTATCCCTTTCACCAGGGTGGACGCTTTCTGCCTGCCTTTGACAATCACAACTCTGTCAACGGGATTCGGGAATTTGCCCGGGCGAAAGGTGCTGAAGTCACGTATATGCCAACAGTGCAGCCCGACCTACGGTTTGATGATCAGGCTCTGACTGCCGAACTGGAGCGAGTGCAACCCAATAGTTTCAATCTGTTTGCCTTCCCAGCACAGTCCAACTTCACTGGGGTACAACATTCTCTGAAATGGATCCAGAAAGCACAGGCAATAGGCTGGGATGTGCTGCTCGATGCTGCGGCTTTCGTCCCCACAAACCGGCTCGATCTCAGTCAATGGAAACCTGACTTTGTGCCGCTCTCTTTTTACAAGATGTTTGGGTATCCTACTGGAGTGGGTTGTTTATTGGCTCGCAAGATAACCTTGAAAAAGCTAAATCGCCCCTGGTTTGCAGGAGGGACGATTTCGATAACTTCCGTTCAAGGGGAGGGGTGGCACTACCTGCTGGAAAATGAAGCTGGCTTCGAGGATGGCACGATCAATTTCCTGAATCTCCCTGCCATTGAAATTGGTCTGCGGCATATTTCAAATATCGGCATAGGAACCATCCACGAGCGAGTTGAATGCTTGACAGGTTGGTTGCTTGACCAGATGACAGCCCTTCGACATAGTAATGGCACTGCGCTTGTGCAGATTTTTGGACCTGAAAATACTGTCGATCGAGGGGGGACCATTTCATTTAGTTTGGATGACCCTGATGGTGTCCGCCTTGATTACCGAAAGGTTGAAGCCTTAGCAAACCGGGAAAACATCTCTCTCAGAACTGGTTGTTTTTGTAACCCTGGCACGGGTGAGATCGTTCACAACCTTACACAAGCTGAAATGGCTCAGGCTTTCAATCGCCCGGAACCGATGTCGTTTGATTACTTTTTTGATTGGGCACGCAGCGAGCATAATCGCAACCCCAGCACCATCCGAATTTCTGTAGGAATTGCCACAAATTTTGCTGATATATATCGTTTGATGAATTTTTTAGCCAATTTTGTTGATAAGCCAGAAGCAGCTATCCAAGCTGTTGAGGTGGAATACCCGATCTATAATCTCATGCGAGATAGCGCATAAGCCAAGTAAAGCCAACAAAATTGAAAGGTTCGTAGCCCCCCTCGCCCCCCAATTCTGGGGGGAGAATCATACTTCAGTTCCCTCCCAAGGCTTGTCCTGAGTTTAGCGAAGTATTGGGGGGATAGGGGGCTAATCAGTTCAACATACTTCTGACTATTACAAAAAGCAGCTCTTTTTTTGCAGCGGGAAATGGAATAATTTTTTATAAGATTGTAAGGCAATCCTAAATAAATTCGGACAAATTCACTTGCATTTTGGGGGAATTTCGTATATACTGTGTGAGATTGTGGGTTAAAGTGGTATAAAGTGGATTAAAGTTGTAACAGACGCCGGTTTTTCCGGCGTTCTGCTCTTAATATCGAGTTAGAACATATGTTCCTGGGACAGTACCGCCACACACTTGATGAGAAAGGACGCTTGACGATCCCGGCGCGTTTTCGCGAGGAGTTGTCTGGTGGAGCGTATCTGAGCCAGGGTTTTGATAACAATCTTCGTTTACTGACTGAGCCAGCATTCGAATCGATCTCTGAAAAGCTCAATCAGATGAAAACAACGAATCCCACAGCTCGTGAGTTACGGCGTCTGATCTTCGCCACGGCCAGCCAGGTTGACCTTGATCGAGTTGGGCGCATTCTGATCCCTCAGTTCCTGCGAGATGTTGCCAGCTTGGAAAGTGAGGCCGTTATCGTTGGGGTCGGTGAAGGTGTTGAAATTTGGTCGCCTGGAGCCTGGGAAGGCCAGGTTACACAATTGAGCGATGTAGATGCCAATTCAGAACGTTTCTCAGAACTCGAATTATAGAAACCAGTCAACAATTTTGTAGTTGGGATTCTAACAAACTTTCCAATAATGAACAAACCTTCCAACTGCAAAACCACCCCACCAAGATGCACGATCCTGTACTTTACCAAGAGATTTTGCGAACCCTGCGCCCCCGAGATGGCGGTTTCTATGTCGATGGTACTGTAGGAGCAGGTGGCCACGCATGGGGAATACTACAGGCCAGTTCACCCAGTGGAAAACTATTAGGATTTGACCTGGACCCTCAGGCACTGGAATTAGCCAGGAAGCGATTATCACTTTTTGGGGATCGCGCAACCCTGGTGCAGGACTCCTATACAACCTTAGGCGTGCGACTTGAATCCCTGGGTGTGGATTCCGTTCAAGGAATTATGCTAGATTTAGGCCTCTCGTCTATGCAGTTGGATACACCTGAGCGAGGCTTCTCGTGGCGTGATCAAGGTCCCTTGGATATGCGCTTTGATCCTCGCTCCGAAATCACGGCAGCCGATTTAGTCAACAATTTGCCAGAGCATGAATTGGCGAATTTGATCTACCGTTATGGTGAAGAACGTCGCTCTCGGCAAGTTGCGCGTGAGATTGTGGCAGCCCGGCCTCTGCATACTACGCAAGAGTTGAAGGACATTGTCGCCAAAGTCGTCAGACAAGGAAAATCCCGCGTTCATCCCGCAACGCGCACGTTTCAGGCTTTGCGGATTGCCACGAACCAGGAGTTAGATGCCATCCAAGTCGTTCTGCCCCAGGGTGTGGCAGCGTTGGAAAAGGGTGGTCGCCTGGCAGTGATCTCATTTCATTCTTTGGAAGATCGCCTCGTGAAGCAATTCTTCCATCGAGAGAGCAGTGATTGCATTTGCCCGCCAGAACAGCCAGTTTGTTCTTGTGACCACCAGCCAAGCTTGCGGGTGATTACCCGAAAACCAATTCGCCCTGAGCAAGCAGAGGTAGATGCCAATCGTCGAGCACGCAGCGCCCGCCTCCGGGTAGCAGAAAAACTCTAATCATGGCATAAGACTTGCAAATCTTACCCGCAAGCAAATAAATCGAAACTCGTAAATCGCAAATCGTAAATCAGGCACTGTCATTGATCAATTGAAAATTAGAAATTATCCATTCACCATTCACCATTCACCATTAACTATGGATCGTGTGCGCAACTTCACTCAAGCTTATTTACAAACCCCCTGGCGAAAACAGCTTCAGGGGATTGGTACCTTTTTAATCATCCTGGTTGTCATTCTTTTGGCATCTGGAATTTTTGTTAGTGTTACTGCCAGAACAGCGGCATTAGGAAAAGCGGTCCAACGTCATCGGTTGGAAATTGATGAGCTTGAATTTGAAATTGCTAACATGGAAACGCAATTAGCATTGTTGACATCGACTGCCGTGATGAAACAGCGTGCCATCGAAATGGGATTTCGCATGGTGAACCCAGATGAGGTAACTTATATTCTTGTGCCTGGTTATACAGGACGGGATTATGTCCAGTTCGCTGAGCCTTCCCAACCTGAGATGGTGTCTGTACCGGTGATCTCATCAGAATTCACCCAGTCCTGGATTGATTGGTTTGCCCAGCAGTTTAGGGCTCCACTCATCCCCTTGGCAGAAGTAGAGCCATGAACGAAAAATATAGTTTCCGCTACGCCAGTATAGGGATCGGCTTTGCCCTGGTTGGGATCATCATCATATTGCGATTGTTCCAGATCCAGATCGGCCCTCCCCATGAGGACATTCAAGGGTATGAAGAAATCGATGGCAAGCTATGGGTTACCCTGACCCCCGCCCGAGGTGATATCTACGACCGGCATGGTCGCTTATTGGCTGGCAGCCAGTTAATCTACGAAGTCGCTATTGAGCTCAACCAGGTTATCAACCCTACGACAATTGCCTTGGTTTCAAGCGTTGAATTAGAGCTAAACTACCATGAGGTATTCCTTTTAGCCAATCAAAATCCAGCCGAAGCCCCATTCACACATATTACCCTCAACAATTTCGTGTCCTACGAAAAAGCTCAAGACATTTTGGCATTGAAAGAAGAATTAGAGGAAAACCCCTTAGAAGCCGGTACCAGCGCTGATGGAATGATTCACAGCTTATCAGGTTTGGAAATCACGCCCCGTTTGGATCGCAGCTATCCTGAAGGAGATTTGGCTTCCAACGTTATTGGCCTTGTTGATAAAGAGGGTAATAGCCACAAAGGGATCGAAGAAAAACTGCAATGGCTACTCTCTGGTGTCGAAAGAGATGAGGTGATTTCTACGGATCCATATTTGGCGATGGAATTACCAGATATTTCTGACGGAGCCAGTCTGGTTCTCACCATTGATCGTGAAATTCAAGATGCTGTCGAAGAGATTCTGGATATTCACATAGGTGTAACTGGCTCCTATGCGGGCAGCATTATCGTTATGCATCCCCGAACCGGTGAAATCTTAGCTATGGCCTCCAGACCACGTTTAGATCTTAGCGCAGAATGGAATATCGAAGAGACCTATCAAGAGGGGCATACATTCAATATGGCGATTGATGGCTATGAGCCAGGTTCGGTTTTTAAGGTTCTTACGATGGCTGCTGCCTTAGATTCTGGAGTTGCCACTCCCAATACCCCCTTCACAGACACTGGCGGACTCGAAGTTGAGGGCTGGACAATTCGCAACTGGAATGGAGGTGCCTGGGGTCCACAGACCATGACCACATGCATGGAGCATTCCCTGAATGTGTGCCTGGCATATATTGCCACAGAATTACTTGGCCAAAATCGATTTTACGATTATGTCAAAGCATTTCAATTCGGCCAACCAACAGGCATTGAGCTGGCAACAGAATACTCAGGAAATGTTCGTTTCAACAACGAAGATGACTGGCACCTGATTGACCTGGCGACCAACTCCTATGGACAAGGTATCGAAGTCACTCCTGTGCAGATGCTTCGGGCAATTTCTGCAGTTGCCAATGACGGCAAGATGGTTACACCGCATATTTTGAAGGCCGTGATTAATGGAGGCCATCAATATACAATTGCGCCAGAGGTGGCAGGATCGCCTATTTCAGCAGAAACCGCCCATACCCTTTCGGAGATGCTGGCACAGATTGTCGAAAGCGAATCCTACACCAAAATGCCTGAAAGCATCCGGGTGGCTGGCAAAACAGGTACAGCGACAATTTACAACAGCAGCTTGACAAATGCTTCCTTTGTCGGTTGGGGTCCAGTTGATGATCCTCAATTTATGATCTATATCTGGCTAAACAAACCGACTGTTTCACCGTGGGCTTCGTTAATGGCCTCCCCAGTGTTTGTCGATGTAGTGGATCAGTTGATGGTTTTGATGGATATCCCCCCAGACCATGTGCGACTGGGCATGGCTACGGAGTAATTTGGATACGATGCTGACTCTAGGTGACCTTCTTCATGCGCTTATCGACCAGCATCCTGATTGGGCAAATCAGGTGATTACAGATGCTGTTGTCGACTCGCGCCAGGCTATTCCAGGTGCGTTGTTCGTTGCTATGCCTGGTGAGCATGTGGATGGTCATAATTACGTGAAGGATGCCTTTGACAGCGGGGCCAGTTTTGCGATTGTCCAGCGTGATTTATCTGAGGATATCTCAGTGGTGGATTTGCGTGGGACTCCAAATCTTGAACAGTCCTCTATCCCCGAGATTCCCTTTGCTTTGCGAGTAGAAGATGCCTTGTCAGCACTGCAGAAGGTGGCGCGTAGCTGGCGCCGCCAATTAGATCTGCGGGTGATTGGTATTACTGGCAGTGTTGGCAAATCCACGACCAAAGAATTAGTTGCTGCGGTTTTGGATCAACGCTATAGCACTTTGAAGAATCCTGGCAATCTGAACAATGAAATTGGTCTTCCGCTTACTTTGCTGCGCTTGAGTGCTGGGCATCGCCGGGCAGTATTAGAGATGGGTCTATACGTGCCAGGTGAGATCGCCTTTCTATGCGACATGGCTCAACCGCATATTGGCGTGGTCACCAATGTAGGCACGGTTCATGCAGAGCGGGCCGGTTCCCAAGAAGCCATTGCTCGAGGAAAAGCGGAGCTCGTCGAAGCCTTGCCCCCTGACCCTGAGGGAATTGCCATTCTCAATTACGATGATCCCCTGGTGAGGGCTATGTCAGAAAAGACCCAGGCACGCATATTCTTCTATGGTTTGGATCCTGAAGCAGACCTTTGGGCAGATCAGGTGGAAGGCTTGGGGTTGGACGGCATTCGTTTTCGCTTGCATTACCGGGGTGAGACGCTTCATCTAAAAGTCCCCTTGATCGGCAGGCATTCTGTCCATACTGTGCTGCGCGCGGCAGCCGTCGGCTTGAACGATGAGCTCACCTGGCAAGAGATCATCCGTGGACTGCGTTCGGGTCATACACAATTGCGGCTGGTGGCTGTACGCTCTGAAAGTGGCGCATTGTTGCTAGATGACACTTATAATGCCTCTCCGCAATCTTCGTTAGCAGCCTTGAATATGCTAGAAGAAATGGAGGGGCGCAAGGTAGCTGTTTTGGGCGATATGCTGGAATTGGGTCCCTATGAGAAAGAGGGGCACTGGAAAATTGGCCTGCGTGCTGCGCAGGTTGCAGATGTGATTTTTGCGATCGGTGAGCGCAGTCGCCACATCGCTGAGGCTGCACGTGGATCAGGTTTTCCTGACCAGAATCTATTCGAATTAGGGGATAGCGATCAGGCCATCGAGCATTTACATGATCTCCTGCAAGAAGAAGATGTCGTATTAGTTAAAGGTTCGCGGGGTATGCACATGGATCGCATCGTGGCAACTCTGGAGGCGCGTCGATGACCCAAACCACCCTGGCCCTGGCTTTAGCAGGGTTTAGTTTCTTGATGACAGTGATTTGGGGGCCGCCTTTGTTGCGTATTTTGCAGGGCTTGAAAATTGGAGAGAGGATACGCGTCGATGGCCCTGAGCGGCATTTTTCCAAGCTCGGTACTCCCACAATGGGTGGCGTGATGATCGTCTTACCGGTTGTTCTGATCACACTATTGCTTAATGCTGCCTCCTTGATTGGCCCAACTGAACTGCTGGGGACTTCTGTTTTATTGCCTCTAAGCGTTTTGGTTTTATTTGCCTTAATTGGTGTTATAGATGATTGGCAAGGATTGCGAGGCCGCCGCGCGGGTGAAGGGATGCGGGCCAGAACCAAGTTCCTACTGCAGTTGATCGTGGCTTTTGGCGCCTCTTTCGGACTGTATCATTTCCTTGATGCCCCGCATCTCTACATGCCTGGATTTAATATCGATTTCAGGGTTGGCTTGTGGTACTTCCCGATTGCTATGTTTCTGATTGTCGGGTTTTCCAATGCGGTTAATCTGACCGATGGTTTGGATGGTTTAGCCGGGTTGATCTCGGCAACTGCTTTTGTGGCCTATGGCGGTATCGCAGTTTTACAAGGGCAAGTGTTTCTGGCGCGCTTCTGCTTCACATTGGTAGGCGCGTTGTTCGGTTTCTTGTGGTTCAACGTGCATCCTGCTCAATTGTTCATGGGTGATACTGGGTCTCTGGGTTTGGGCGCCTCACTGGCAGTGGTTGCCTTGATGACTGGGCAATGGTTTGTTTTACCGATTATCGCCATCATCCCTGTGAGCATTACTTTGAGTGTAATTATCCAGGTAAGTTATTTCAAGCTTACAAAGTGGCTTTTCGGTGAAGGCAGGCGCGTCTTCAAGATGTCCCCCCTGCAGCACCATTTCGAGCTCTCAGGTTGGAGCGAAACGCAGGTGGTGCAGCGTTTTTGGTTGATCAGCCTGATGGCAGCCATGATTGGTGTGGCGCTGTCAGTAGCCTGAAGGTGAATATGGATTGGAGAGATCAGCGAGTACTGATTATCGGGGCTGCACGCCAGGGAATTGCCTTAGCGCACTATCTCGTCGCACACGGAGCGCAGGTTGTGCTCAATGACCTGCGCGAGGCTGATGATCTTGCTGTTGCACGCCAGGATTTGGCCGATGTACCTGTTGAATGGGCTTTGGGAGGTCACCCGCTGGAATTGCTGGACGATCTCGATTTGGTGTGTGTCTCAGGCGGTGTGCCCTTGAATTTGCCGCTGATTGTCGAAGCCCAAAATCGTGGCATACCGCTCTCCAACGACTCCCAGATCTTTCTCGAGGCTGCTCCCTGCAAGGTGATTGGGATCACTGGTTCTGCCGGAAAAACAACCACAACTTCATTGGTAGGTTGTATTTTCGAGGAAACGTTCAACATTCAACCTTCAACGTTTAGACGCATATGGGTTGGTGGCAATATTGGCAACCCGTTGATTACTAATGTGGATGAGATGACAGCCGCTGATTTGGCAGTGATGGAATTGTCCAGCTTTCAATTAGATTTGATCACTTGCTCTCCCGATGTGGCGGTAATATTGAATGTGACTCCCAACCATCTTGATCGTCATGGCACCATGGAAGCGTACACCGCAGCCAAGGCCCGGATCTTGGATTATCAGAACCTGGACGATGTCGCCGTCCTTGGTCATGATGATCCTGTGGCTTGGGGTTTAGTGGACTCCGTTCGGGGTGGTCTGTTCACCTTTGGGTTGGCGCGCCCACCCAAAGGTAGGCCTGGAACATCCCTTCAAGATGGCTGGATCACGCTTTGGGATGGCGACCAGCCTCGAAAGCTGTTTCCTACAGATGCCATCCAACTACGAGGCGAGCACAATTTGCTGAATGTTTTGGCGGCCTGCGCCATCGCTGCCTCAGTCAATGTCTCTGCAGAAGCCATGCAAGCCGGAACAGAGAAGTTTTCAGGCGTCTCTCACCGGCTTGAATACGTCCGTTCGTGGGGCGGTGCCGATTGGTACAACGACTCGATGGCCACAGCTCCCGAGAGAGCCGTTGCAGCGATCCTTTCATTTGACGAGCCAATCGTGCTCTTAGCGGGAGGACGTGACAAAGATTTGCCCTGGGATGAATTTGCAGCCACGGTGCGTCAACGGGTCGACCATCTGGTGATTTTTGGCGAGGCTTCTGAGATCGTTTCCAGAGCATTGAATACTGCAGACCCGGCTGAACGCCCGTATTCCAAGACGATCTGCAAAAATTTGCAGGAAGCGGTGCTAGCAGCTGCGCAGGTGGTTGAACCTGGTGATGTGGTCTTGCTTGCTCCTGGTGGAACGAGTTTCGATGAGTTCAAAGATTTTGCTGAAAGAGGAGAATGGTTTCGAAAATGGGTCAACGAGTTAACGTAGCCGCCCGGGGACAAACAAGAAGCTCAGGGAAAGCCTGGCCATCTCCCCGATTGAATATCGATGTGCCTCTTATCTTGGTGACACTTACTTTGGTTGGATTTGGTCTGTTGATGATGCATTCGGCAAGCTGGTTGCCTTCTTTGCAACTATCTCCGGAAGAAATCGGTGTCAGTTCGCCCACTTACCTTTTCTACCGGCAGTTGCGCTGGTTGGCAGTGGGTTTCCTGGCCTTGGGTATCATGACCTGGATGGATTATCACTATTGGCATTACCTTTCGATTGGAGCCATGGCGGTTACCATAATTGCGTTGGTGGGTGTGCTGCTTTTTGGTGATCCCATTGGCGATGTCACCCGCAGCTTTTATGAGGGCTCGATACAGCCATCGGAGCTGGCAAAATTCGTGATTGTGATTTATCTGGCAGTATGGCTATATGCCAAGCGGGGGCAGTTGACAGATGTAGGCTACGGATTGATCCCCTTGGGAGCTATTGTGGGGATCACTGGTGGTTTGATCATGCGCCAACCTGACTTGAGCGCTGCGGCAATGGTATTGATTTTAGGCGGTTTGATGTATTACCTGGCGGGCAGTGACGCCATACAGACTGTAATTTTGTTCATTGTAGCAGGGTTGGCAAGTTTTCTGGTTATTTATTTCAATCCCACCAATAATGAGCGTGTCTCCTATTTTAAGGATGGCTGGAATAATATTTTGGCGTCTTCGGATCATGTCAAGCACTCCTTGGTGGCGTTCGTGCGTGGCGAATGGATCGGTGCGGGAATAGGTCATGGTACAACGAAATTAACCACCCTGCCCTTCCCACATACCGACAGTGTTTTTGCGGTGGTCGGGGAGGAGACCGGGGTATTTGGTGCTGTTCTTTTGGTTGTGCTATATGCGGTGTTATTCTGGCGTGGTTTGGTAATAGCTAATCGTGCCCCAGACGGATTGGGCGCGCTACTGGCTGCCGGTTTGACTTTATGGATCACCCTGGAAGCGTTCATGAATATGGCATCTTTGCTTGGCCTGATGCCCTTTGCTGGGAACACCCTGCCCTTTTTCAGTATTGGGGGCTCGAACCTGGTGACCACAATGGCAGCTTTGGGTATTGTGCTGAATGTATCGCGATTATCTGAGCGCAAAAAAGTAGAAGAATCACGGAGGAGCTTTGGTGCGATTGTTAATTTGCGCAGGTGGGACTGGCGGAGGCGTATATCCCGCCCTCGCCGTTCTCGAAGCGCTCGCCGCCGATCACGATGATTTGGAAGTTTTGTGGGTCGGTGGTAAACGAGGTATGGAGGCTGACTTGGTAGCTAAAGCTGGCGTGGCATTTGAAACTGTCCCAGCGGCTGGCGTGCATGGAGTAGGTTTGCGAACCTTGCCAGGCAATATTCTCCAGCTTATGCGAGGTTTCTTTGCCTCTAGAAAGCTCTTGCGCAGATTTCACCCTGAGGTGATGTTCTTTACGGGAGGCTATGTTGCCGTACCTATGGCTTTAGCAGGGATTCGAATTCCTTCAGCGCTTTATATCCCTGACATCGAGCCTGGCCTTGCGCTGAAGACACTGGCACGCTTTGCAAATCGCATTGCTGTGACCACAGAGGACTCACGCGCGTTCTTCTCTGGTCACCGTGATGTGGTTGTTACCGGGTATCCAATACGGGACGAACTGCTCACATGGGATCGACCGAAAGCCCAAGAAGACTTGAATTTACAGGCTGAATTACCGACATTATTGGTATTTGGTGGTAGCCAGGGTGCTCAATCTATCAATCGTGCTTTGTACCCGGCTTTACCCGAATTACTGGCTGAAATGCAAATTATCCATATCACTGGCGAACTGAACTGGCCTGAGATCGAGGGGGTTCGCCAGGAACTGACTGCTGAGCAGAATGAGTGCTACCATCCATGCCCTTACCTGCACGCTGAGATAGGCGCGGCTTTCAAAGCCGCTGACCTGGTCGTGTCGCGTGCAGGTGCCTCCAGCCTGGGAGAATTGCCTCTCTTTGGGCTGCCGGCTATTTTAGTACCCTATCCTTATGCCTGGAGATACCAAAAGGTCAATGCCGCATATCTGGCACGACATGGAGCGGCTGTCATTGTGGATGATGCTGAATTGTCAGAAAAAATTGTCCCCCTGGTGCGCGATCTGATGCGAGATGATCAACGCCGCACCGAGATGCGGGCGTTTATGCAGTCGTTGGCGGTACCCAAGGCTGCATCATCCATCGGGCGAATGCTGGTGGATTTAGCTGGAGCTCAGCCAGTTTGAGGAAGTGAATAATGATTAGTTTCACAGTCGTCTTTTTCATCTTCATGTTCTTCTTCGCCTTGATAGGTGGTCTGCGTGGGTGGGCAAAGGAGTTATTGGTTACGTTTAGTGTTGTGCTGACTTTATTCTTGGTGTTTGTTTTAGAGCGCTACAGCGGTGGCGTTGTAGTCCCTTTTAGCAGTCTTGATGCTCAACTCCAAGGTGCAGATATTCAGGTGATCTCACCTCAAGATGTGAGGCCCTTTGCTGAACTCGATGAAGGTATTCAGAGTGGTTTTCGGCGCCAATTTTGGATCCGCACAGTCGTCTTGCTTACGTTAGTGTTTTTCGGTTTTCAAACACCAGCACTTACCCGTTTGGGTGGTGCTGCCCGAAGGGAAAAGATCCAGGATTTCTTGTTAGGTTTGTTTATTGGTGCCATCAATGGCTACTTTATTATCGGAACAATATGGTCATATATGCATTCGGCTCATTATCCGTTCGCGCCCTATATTATCGCCCCAGATGCCAGTGATCCCTTGATCAGGACGGCAACCACGTTAGTAAATATCCTGCCGCCAATCTGGTTGGGCACAACACCCGGAATCTTTCTGGCGGTTGGTGTTTCTTTCTTATTTGTTTTGGTGGTGTTTATTTGATGGAACACGTGCACTTTATCGGCATTGGAGGAACGGGCCTGTCGGCCATTGCCCGTGTGCTGCTCGAGAGCGGTTATACGGTCAGCGGCTCCGATCAGGAATATTCTCCCCTGGCACAAGCTGTCGAATCAGCCGGAGCACAGGTGTATGTCGGCCACCAGGCCACTCATGTCAATGGTGCCGACCTAGTCATCCGTTCTTCGGCGGTGCCTGCTGATAACCCGGAGGTTCAGCGTGCTGTGCAGAAGGGTATTCCCGTTCTCAAACGCGCTGATTATCTGGGCAGCTTGATGGAAGGTCGCCAGGGAGTTGCTGTGGCCGGCTCGCATGGCAAGACAACCACTACGGCCATGCTCGCCTGGGTGCTTACTGTTCTTGATCAAGATCCGACTTTCATTGTCGGTGGTGTGGTCACCAATCTGGAAACCAATGCTCGTGCTGGTAAAGGAGCTGTTTTCGTAATCGAAGCGGATGAGTACGATTATATGTTCTTGGGATTAAAGCCTCAAATTGCAGTGATAACGAATGTAGAACACGATCACCCAGATTTATTTCCCACCCCCGATGTGTTTCGGCAGGCTTTCCTGGATTTTGTGAGGGTTCTGCCACCCGATGGGGTTCTCCTAGCTTGTGGCGATGATCCCGGAGCCGTAGACATCATGGCTGTTGCTAGCGAGGCTGGTTACCGAGTGCTGAGCTATGGCACTGAGTCTACCGATTACGCCTACTATGCTGAAAACATGCAAATCAACCAGCATGGCAGCTATGATTTCAGTGCATTTAGCGTTGATGGGCTTTTCGCTTCGGTATCTCTGCAAGTTCCGGGAGAACATAATGTCAAGAACGCCCTGGTGACTCTGGCTGTGGTCGACCAGCTCGGATTGCCCTTGGATGATGCTGCCCGAGCACTGGGAGAATTCCTTGGAGCTGGCCGGCGCTTTCAAGTGCTAGGAGAAGCTGCCGGTGTGACCCTGATTGATGATTATGCCCATCACCCCACTGAGATACGGGCTACTTTAGCCGCTGCCAGGTCTCGCTATGCAGATCATAGGATTTGGGCTGTCTGGCAGCCGCATACATATTCTCGCACGAAAACTCTTTTCGATGAATTCATTGCGGCTTTTGGCGATGTGGATTGCGTGCTGGTTACCGATATCTATCGCTCCCGTGAAGCCTTCGACCCAAGTTTTTCGGCTAGCCAAATCGTACAGGCAATGGATCACCCCAATGTCCATTTTACAGGTTCCCTGGCGGATACAAGCGCTTATTTGTTGAATAACCTGCGAACAGGTGATGTTGTGCTTGTGCTCTCTGCTGGAGACGCAACGCAAATCACAGTAGATGTGCTGGCGGTACTTGCTAAAGGATGAGGATGAATGTATGACCAAGGTAAAGCGAACCTTCAAAGCTGAAACAGTGACAGTGTCAGCATTGCGTTTGGAAGATCAAGCACCGCGAACACATAAACCTGCTCGCAAAAATCGAAGATCACCAGACCAGAAGGGCACAATCATCACTGTGGAATTAATACACAAGATCACTGACCGAATAAAGGATTTGTAATAATTCTCATGATCGCTGTTACCACCCTACCACTCGATAAACTGCACTCCGTTTTTGGCGAAAATATGCAAACGGATACCGCGTTGGCGCGTTTCACTGCGGCCCGTGTCGGAGGCCCCGCAGATGCCCTGGTGGTGGTGAACTCAGTGGATGAATTAGCTCGAACTGTGATCGAGTTATGGGCGCTAGATGTGCCCTTCCTGATCTTGGGAGGGGGATCGAATGTGCTGATTAGCGATGCTGGCGTACGCCAGGTAGTGGTTCTCAACCGGGCACGTGAGATCAGCTTCGATGATCAGAGTACCCCCCCAAAGGTTTGGGCGGGCTCAGGAGCCAATTTAGGCAATGTGGCCCGACGAGCGGCCACTCGTGGTTTGTCTGGTTTAGAGTGGGCTGCCGGTATTCCTGGGACAGTCGGCGGCGCAGTCTTTGGCAACGCCGGTGCACATGGCGATGATGTGGCTGGATGCCTGGTAATGGCAGAAATCTTGCATCAAGACGGACGCAAAGAGCAGTGGTCTGCTGGTGAATTGGGTTTTGACTATCGCTCGAGCCGTTTGAAACGTGACGATTCTGCTGCAATAGTTCTGGCAGCAAGTTTTGGCCTGGAACACAGCTCTCCCGAAGATGTACACAGGCAGATGGATGAATTCTCTGCTTACCGTCATCGTACCCAGCCCCCAGGTGCCAGCATGGGCTCGATGTTCAAGAACCCCACCGGTGATTATGCTGGGCGTTTGATCGAAGCAGCTGGGCTAAAAGGAACACGCATCGGAGAAGCCGAAATCAGCGAGTTGCACGCTAATTTTTTCATCAATAGCGGCGCTGCTTCTGCGCAAGATATATATAAATTGATTGAGCTGGCTCGAAAAACTGTTGCTGAGAAATTTGATGTAGAACTCGGACTTGAAATTGAACTTGTGGGAGATTGGGATTTGGATGGTGGAAGTTAGATGTTGGAAGTTGGATATTAGATATTGGATATTGGATAGTATGAGTTTATGGCTGAAAAGTTGAGAGTAGGTGTCATTTTTGGTGGTCGCTCAGGGGAGCATGAGGTTTCCTTGATGTCTGCGCGTTCGGTATTGGATGCGCTTGACCTCCAAAAATACCAGGTTACAGAAATCGGTATAACTCATCAGGGCACCTGGCTGGTTGGGGAAAATGTTTTGGATAGTTTTGTCGAAGGAAACGTCGATCACCTTGTCCCCGTGACCATGCTACCTGACCCTACTCGAAGTGGGATTTATGCGATCCGTGAGGACGAAGAAGGGGAAACTATCCAGCATTTGCAGGATTTTGATGTGCTCTTCCCGGTCTTGCATGGCACTTTTGGTGAAGACGGCACTATACAAGGATTGTTCGAAATGGCCAATGTGGCCTATGTCGGCGCAGGGGTGCTAGGGGCCT
>CAZUSV010000067.1:17417-27168 GCA_964622645.1 uncultured Anaerolineales bacterium | reverse complement strand
TCAGACCTCATCCCAGTTTTTACTGGGTTTGGTTATCGTTGTCTAAAGTCCAAATGTTGAGAGGCTTAGTGATGTAATTTGTGCCACCGACCGAGTAAGCTTTGGTCCGATCACTGGCATCATTGGATGCGCTGATGAAGATGACGGGAATTTTATGGGTTTGTTTATCGGATTTCAATATTCGACAAACTTCATAGCCATCCAATCCGGGCATGGATATATCCAAGAAAATCAAATCTGGGAGGATTTCCTGGGCAGCAGGCATCACCTCCTGGCTGTGATTAATTTGGCGCGTCTGATAACCTTCTATCGTCAGGAATCTACTTAGAAGACGTAAGTTGTCCCGGTTATCATCAACCAGAAGAATTTTTGCTGGGTTCTTGGATTTGTATGTATTCATAATTGTAATTTTCTAACCTTCTTATGTTCGATTACTGGTATTTGATCTTGATGGGATCGAAGCCGATATATTTCCAATTTGTGTGTCAAAGATGATTTAATTGCGACTACTCAGCTATTCTATGGTGTGGGCTTAATCGATGCTGAGGCTGAGTAGTCACGCATATTATAGTTGCCAAACTCAGAAAATAAGGTTGGAATTAGTTGGGAATCGTTAGGAATTATTAGCGCTCTTAGCGCGCTAAGTGGAGTTATCGAGTTGTTCGATTAACTTTTGCGCGGTTTCTTTGAATGCACGCAATTTTTGGCGCTCATTATCTACCACATTCTCCGGGGCTTTTTCAGCAAAGGGGCTGTTGAGCAATTTCTCGAGACGCTCGATCTGGCTTTGGGCTTCCGCCAGGTCTTTCTCCAAGCGGGCGCGCTCTTCGCCCACATCCACCAGCCCAGCCAAAGGTAGATAGATCTCCACAGGGCCGACAACCAGGGCGATGTGATCATCAGGCTTTGCAGGCAGGGATTCGTGGATAGCGAGTTGTGTGCCGTCCAATCTCCCCAGTGCAGTGATGGTCTCGGCCTGCCCTGCGATGATCGTCAGAGCCTCTCCAGCGGCAAATGTTGCCGGGATGCGCGTTCCGGGCTTGACGTTCTTTTCGGCACGCAGGTTGCGGATGGCGCGCACCACCTCCTGCACCAGACCAAAATCAGCGATGGCTTGTTCTTCCCAGCCTTCGGAATCCTCGGGATCAGGCCAGGGAGCGACAATCAGCATTTCTGGCCAATCCTCTGCCATTGACGCCAGTAGTGAATTGTGCACTGCTTCCTTTAGGTGACCCCAAAGCTCTTCGGTGACGAAAGGCGTGTAAGGGTGCAGCAATCGCAAACACGTATCCAGGTAGTGCACTAAGGCCTGGGCAGTGTAGAAGGCGCGATCGCCTCCCTGGGCGATTTGTAGCTTGGCGATCTCCAGATACCAGTCGGCGAACTCGTTCCAAAAGAAGTCATAGATCTGGCGGCCAGCTTCACCATATTGGAAGTTCTCGAAGAGGCGCTTGACGGTTCCTGTCAGGGAGCGCAGACGCGCCCAACTCCAGGAATCAGCTAAGGTCCAGTCCGGATCGTCCTGTTCGGGAGGGGAAATATCTTCAAGCTTGCCCAAGATAAAGCGCGTCGCATTCCAGATCTTATTGGCAAAGTTACGGTTGGCTTCCACCTTCTTGATGCTCAAGTTCATATCATTACCGGGCGTCGATCCCACCAGCAAGGTGAAGCGCAAGGCGTCAGTGCCCAACTCATCCATGACCTCAAGCGGGTCGATCACATTGCCGTAGGACTTGGACATCTTCTTGCCATGCTCGTCGCGGATCAGGCCGTGAAGGTAGATCTCGCTAAAAGGGATATCTTCAGTAAACTCCAGTCCCATCATGATCATGCGCGCCACCCAGAAGAAGAGGATATCGTAGCCGGTCTCCATCATGGTGGTGGGGTAGAAGTATTTCATGTCGGGGGTTTCTTCCGGCCAACCCAGGGTGGAGAAGGGCCACAACCCGGAGGAGAACCAGGTATCGAGTACGTCGGGGTCTTGGGTGATATTCTTATTGCCGCAGTGGGCACATTCACTGGGGTCTTGACGGGTCACAGTGAGATCGTTGCAATCATCGCAATACCACACCGGGATGCGGTGCCCCCACCAAAGCTGGCGGCTGATGCACCAGTCACGGATATTCTCTAACCAGTTATAGTAAACCTTCTTGAAACGCTCTGGGACGACTTTGATGCGCCCATCTCGTACGGCTTGCAAGCCTTTTTCAGCCAGCGGTTTGATGTCCACGAACCATTGCGTGGAGACCATGGGCTCGACGATCTCACCGCCGCGCTGCGTGCGGGGAACCTGGTGGATATATTCTTCTTCTTTGATCACCAGTCCGGCGGCTTTCATATCAGCCCAGAGATTTCCCCGGGCTTCGAAGCGATCCTGTCCATTGTAAGGACCGCCATGCTTGTTGACCCTGGCCTGTTTGTCGAGCACGGAGATGATTTCCAGGTTGTGGCGCTCGCCGATCTCGTAGTCGTTGGGGTCATGGCCAGGGGTGATCTTCAGCGCGCCGGTGCCAAACTCAAGGTCGACATAATCTTCACCGATCACGGGGATCCTGCGCCCCAAGATGGGCACTAGAGCACTCATACCGATATATTTATTGTAGCGATCATCGTCAGGATGTACGGCTACGGCGGTGTCACCCAGGATGGTCTCTGGTCGGGTTGTGGCTACAGGGATAAATGCTTCTGAGGAACCGGGTTCCTCTAAGGAACCCGGTTCCTGGGATATGATGTATTTAAAGTAGTACAGCACCCCCTGCTCCTCGCTGTATTCCACCTCTAAATCTGAGACAGCGGTCTTCAGCCCTGGTGACCAGTTGATCAGGCGCGGCCCGCGGTAGATCAACCCCTTTTCATACAGGCGAATAAAGGCTTCGCGCACGGCAACCTGCAGGTCGTCATCCAGGGTGAAGCGCTCGCGGCCCCAATCACAGGAGGCTCCCAGACGACGGATTTGATTGGATATATGGCCGCCATATTCTTCCTTCCAGGCCCAGGTGCGTTTGAGGAATTCCTGGCGTCCGATCTCCTCGCGGCTGGTACCTTCTTCCTGGAGGGCGCGCTCGACTTGCAGCTGGGTGGCGATCCCGGCATGGTCGCTGCCCGGCACCCACAGGGTAGGGATGCCTTGCATGCGGTGATAGCGAATCATCAGGTCTTCCATGCTGACGAACATGGCGTGGCCCAGGTGCAGTTTTCCGGTAACATTGGGCGGTGGGATGGTCAGCACGTAAGGCTTTATCGTGGGATCGTGGCCGGGCTCCTTGGGGTCATTGATCGGCTCGAAGTACCCGCTTTCTTCCCACTTCTTGTAAATGTGTTCTTCGGTGTTCTTGAAATCGTAGGTTTTGGGTAGTTTCTGTTGTGGCATGATTTCTCCAATAAATTTATGGGTATTGGCTTGGGTTTTCAGTTTGGAGACCCTCAGCGATGGCTGCCTGGCATAATTTCTCATCAGCAGAAACGAAGATGATTGGTGTAAGTTTATTCGCTTGATACTGGATGTTTATCTTAAGGGCAACTGCCAAATGGAGAGCATCATAACCTCGTACCGGATGAACCTGAGTAAGTTCTGCTGCGGATGATATGATCTCATCGCTCTCAGAAACCAGGCAAAGACGGTTTCTACTGTCAAACAGAAGTGTTGTATAGAGCAGATTGCGTTTATCGGGAGTGATATCTCCCATTCGTTGTCTACGGGCAATTGCTGCTGCAGCTTCGATAATTCCAATTCTAGATATCCAGCGTATTTCTGTGTCTGGGGTGAAAATATTCTCTTCCATCCATTGGCTTCCAGACTCTGGGATATACATTTTTACCAGAGCACTTGAATCAAGATAGTACTCGTTCATCAGCGCGGCTCACGTTCTTCGATGATCAAATCTGAAAGTGGGGGAACACCTCTCATCATTTCACGGATTTCTGCATGAGTAAGACCAGGGTCCTCGACATCAGGCCATTCCGACCCCAACGGTTCCCATAATCCAGCTTCTCGAATCACACGTAGCGCTTTTTCACGTTCTGATTCCTCATAGGTCACCTCTTGCGAAATGCCTCTTCTCAATGTTTCGATAATGGTTTTGTTTAGCGAAATGTTCACTTTTTGAGCGCGTTCTTTGAGTTGCTTATGCAAACTTGAGGGTAATCTCAAAGTCAGTTTTATCATTTCTGCCATCTTATACCTCCAACAATGCCACTATGGTGGCATCGAGTGTACATTGTTTTGGTATGCTAGTCAAGTAGTTCTGTGGTTGCATAGCTTGACAATGTTAACTTTCAGACGAGAACCCCGTACCCCCCTATTTTCGGAAGATCTCGCGAAGTAGACATTTAAAGCATTAACTCACCTCTCATTACGGTGACCGCCTGGCCTCCGACTTTGACGGTTTCGATATCTTCAGGTGGGCCAACCACTTCAACCGTGGCAGTCCCTGGTCTGTTCATCCAGTGGCCTTGTTCGGCAACAAAAACAGGCACCTTGATCAATCCATAACGCCACAAGAATGCCCCCATACCGCCCGTGGCTGAACCCGTGAAAGGGTCTTCAGGTGTGTCAGGTGGCACACCAAAGTGACGCGCAAAGGTCTGGCCTTCACCGGTGACACCTCCCAGGCAAAACAAGTGCGGGCTGAAGAAGTCTGATTGCAGGCGGTATTCGCTGTATGCGCCAATATCCACTCGGATGCGCCGGAGCACCTCGTGATCTCGCACAGCGATCATCAGTTGGGGTGTCCCGGTGCTGATGGTCTGGATGGGCACGTTGGGCAAGGCGTCTCCTGGTGACAGCCCAAAGATGGGCATCACTTCATCGGGATCGTGAGTGGCCAGGAATTGGGGTTTCACCTGCGACATCACGATACGCTCTACTTGATTGCCTTCAGCAAAAATCTCAACCTGGATAGGCCCGACTTGAAGTTCCAGCGAAATGGTGGTTTGGTTATCAACAAGTTTCAACCGACCAGTGTCGATTAATGCGAATGTAGTGGCGATGGTGGGATGCCCGGCCAGGGGAATTTCCTCGGCAGGGGTGAAATAGCGCACACCAAAATTCGCTACTTCAGAACGGCGCACGAAAGCTGTCTCTGAGAGGTTCATCTCCTTGGCGATGGCCAGCATGGTGGCCGAGTCCATCTCATCGGTGTCGAAAATCACCGCGCAGGGATTGCCGCCTAAGGGGAGGTTGGTGAAGGCGTCAACTTGGAGTAGTTCGTAGGTTCTCATGAGTAAATATGTTCTCTCCCTGATTTTGTTATCGATCAACGGCAACATCGATATCGTCATTTGCAGTGAAATATTCCCATGATGGGTTGAATGTTTCGACGATATCGATTTCTCTAGCTCGGGTGATGCTGATCAGGTCGGGGATCGCTGAATTCAATTCTTTCCCCAGCTTTTTTGAGCCAGTTCTCAATTGTACCTTCGTAAGCTCGGTACCTAATGAAAGATGGTGTTCGGATTTGTATCGCCGCACCGATGTAGCAATATCAAGGATGCTGATACCTAATGCTTCAGCCTGTTCGTCGATTAAAGCATCATCTGGGATGGGCCAGTTCGAAGTGTGGACGCTGATGTTGTGTGAGTCGTCGAAAATTCCACGGTAAATTTGCTCTGTCACATGGGGCAGAATCGGGGCGAAGAGTTTTATTAGAACGAGAAAAACGTGGCTGAAGGCGAATAGTGCACCTTTGTGAAATGGATGTTCTGCATCGTACAGCCGTTGTTTGGAGATCTCAAGATAATTGTCAGCAAAATGCCACAAAAAGGTCTCAGTTTCGGCCTTTGCAGCTGCGTAGTCGTATGTGCGGAAGAGATCGGTTACACGGTGAATGAGCCTCTGGGTGCGTGAGAGAATCCATCGGTCAGCGGGGGTAAGCCGAAATGGGACAGGCGGGGCCAGGGTGGAAGGAGTGATGAATCTGGAACTAAATCTGGCTACATTCCACAACTTAATCACCAGTTTAGTACCAACCTGGATTTTCTCTTCACTGATAATCGCATCCTTACCGGGCCCGGTACTGGCAGCCCAATAGCGCACCGCATCAGCAGAGTAGCAATCGATCATCTCCATGGGCGGCATGGGGCCACCTCCGCGACTCTTACTGATCTTACCCATACCTTCACCAGCGATACCCCAGCCAGAGATCAAAACATCACTCCAGGGGCGTGAGTCGAAATGGAAATACGATTTTGTCATTGTGTAGAAAGCCCAGGTGCGGATGATCTCATGGGCTTGGGGCCGCAGCGAGAATGGGAATACTTTATCGTAGAGACGATCCCCCAAGGCATCATTACCATTTTCCAACCACTGTCCTACGATCTGTGGGCTCAATGACGAAGTTGCCCAGGTATCCATTACGTCTTCTTCTGGCGTGAGAGTTGTGCCTCCACACCCCAGACAAGGTTGGTGGGGCTGATCCTCAAGAGGATCAACGGGGAGTTGTCCCTCGTCTGCTAAAACTGGCGCCCCACAGTCATTGCAATACCAAACTGGGAAGGGTACGCCGAAGTATCGCTGTCTTGAAATGCACCAATCCCAGTTGAGTTTTTCCACCCAACTCTGGTAACGGGATTTCATATGAGGCGGATGCCAGTTTACCTGTTCAGCGATTTTGAGTAGCTCATCTTTGAAGTCCAAGATGCGCATGAACCATTGGCGAGTGATGATGTATTCCACCGCTGTATCACAGCGTTCGTGCACGCGGATGGATTGGGATATGGGTTCACTCTTAACCAGGTAACCTGCCTCTGCTAATGCCTGCTTGATTTTTCTTCGAGCTTCCTCAATTGGTAAGTGGGCGAATTCTGCCGCAGCATCAGTCAGGTGACCCTGACTATTGATGGCCTCAACCAGTGGCAAATTGTGCGTGCGCCACCAGATTACGTCAGTTTGATCGCCGAATGTGCAGCACATTACAATGCCAGTGCCTTTTTGGGGATCAGCCTGGGGGTCAGTCAGTATGGGCACAATTTGACCGAAGATCGGCACTTCAGCAAATGCACCGATCAAGTTCTGATAGCGGTTGTCAATAGGATTCACGAATATGGCCACGCAGGCGGGCAGCAGTTCTGGGCGAGTGGTGGCGATGAAGATCCCCTCATGATTGCCCTCTGAACCCCTACCAGCCCTTCGGTCTGGGATAGGAGGAGAAGCACTCTTGGGGAACTTAAGGGTAACAAACTCGCTCTCACGCTCCAGATCTTCTAGATCCGCCTGTGCGATGGCGGTACGGCACTCAGGGCACCAGATCGTGGGAGCCTCTTTCTGATAAACTAATCCATCTTGATACAGTTTAATGAATGATAGCTGTGATGTACGCCGAGAGAGTTCGTCGATGGTGCGATAAGTGTATCGCCAGTCAATAGATAAGCCCAAGCGTTGCCAAAGGGCCTGGTAATCGATTTCAGCTTCCTCACTGACCTGCAAGCACTTTTCGATGAACGCCTGGCGACCGATATCGGTGGCGCGTACAGTCAGTTGATTTTCGACCAGCCGCTCAGTAGGTAAACCATTGTCATCGTAGCCCATCGGATAGAAAACGCTGTATCCATTCATACGCCAAAAACGAGCCATGAAGTCGGGGTGGCTATAAGAAAATGTGTGTCCCAGGTGTAAATTTCCCGACACTGTTGGTGGAGGCGTATCGATGCTGTATACAGGTGCATCGCTACTGATATCGAAATGATAGATTCTCTGCTCGTCCCAGAATCTTTGCAACTCAGGTTCGATTGTTTGTGAGATATATTTTTTAGGTAGCCTCATGATGTTTTTCCTGAGCACTTGTCAATTGCTATTCAGACTCTAATATTGCAGCGCAATGTTGACGTTTTCTAGCACTCTTCAAGCTCGCTAAGGCCGGTCTCCTGACCGATCCGTTCATTCCTGAACAGTCGGCTCAATGATCTGCCAGGTTTGAGCCCCATCCCTGGTCGTGACCAGCGCAATTTCATCAAGATTTTGGGCAACAGCCCAGCCATTCAGGGCATCAACGAAGCTGAATTGGCCATCCCAGTTGACCATCTTCACCGAAACCCAACTAAGACCACCATCGCTAGTCTTATAGTATTCGCGGCCGAAGGCCCAACCTTCCTGATCATCAAGAAAGACCAGACTCTCCACTGGGGTAGGCAATAAAGCGTGCTGCCAGGTAAACCCTAAATTCTGGGTTGTGTAAATGTAGCTGAGTGACCACACATCATAGCTGCTGGCGTCATCTCCATACAGGCGACATTTGACGATCATCGCAGCGCTTTGCTCGGCGGTGAAAACCAGACTGGAAGTCTGGCAACGGCTGTACTCGGTAAACCAGTCGTGTTCGGGAGGCTCGGGTAGAAAGACGTCTTCCCAAGTGTGGCCACCATCGCTGGATGCCTCGAAGAAGGCGCCAGCCATCACGCCCAGATTGTCCTTGGTAACCCAGCCAATATCTGCATCGAGAAATGCCAATCCTGAATTATGTAAGCTTTGCAGGCCGACACCATAAGGATCGCTGATGCGTTGCCAGGTAGCACCACCATCTTTGGTGGAAAAGAGATAGCTGTAATCGTGGCTCATCCCGGCATCGACATGTACCAACAACCAGCCCCGTTCATCATCGATAAATTCGAATGCCTCGGGGACGAAGTAAGCTTCTAAGCCCATCAAGGGCAGCGCGCTGCTGGGGTTCCAAGTCTCGCCGCCATTTTGGGTATACCAGACATATTGATCGCCAACTGGCGGGGGGCCACCCTCGGGTGTATAGATCACCCAGGCAAATCGTTCATTGGCAAAATACGCCCAGGCGGTTTTTCTATTTGAGGGATCTTGGGGTGCCGGTTCTGGCGGCGTGTGATCGCTCCAAGTTTGGGCGCCGTCCTCAGTGAACAAGATATGATCGCTGCCTCCCAAAAGACCCTGGTGACCAATACCCCAGCCCTTTAATTCATCTAGCATGTGGATTGAAGTGATGATCACCTCTTCTCCAGAGGACAATGCCTCCAATGTGGGACCAGATGGGATGCGAATGGGAGCGGGTGTGGGGCTAAGAGGAGGTGCTTGACTATCCGTGGGGGACGCTGTAGGCAAATTTGAAGGGACATTTTGAGCCTGATGGGTTGAGCCAGATTTTGGGTCAGGATGATCAACCTTAGGGGCCGCGAGAGTGCCATCCCTAGGGAGTTTACTGCTCCCTAAGAGCGCAGTGGTAATTATCACTAAAAGCATTGTCCGGCGCATGTCATTGATCTCCTACGGATCGGATCAGATAGAACAAAAAAATCCTCTCATCCTAGAGGACGAAAGGATTCGACTTCCGCGGTACCACCTCATTTCACCGCAATACCTGCTGGTGCTCTCACTGCACATGACTTGCCCTTCGGGCGCATCAAGGCTTCGCTGTAACGGGCTCACCCGTGCAGGTCTACTATCCAGGCCATTGCAGGAGTTCTTCTGCATTGCATCCAGGCGACATTCGGTGGGTGGATTCTGAGGGTGGCTTTCAGCCTTTGGCCAACCCATCTCTAGCAGCTCCAGGCCACCTACTCCTCCTGGACGGGGGTGTATTCAGTTGTTGGCGAGCATTATACACATTAAGGAGTCACTAGTCAAGTTCCTATTGTGAAATTAGTCACATTTCTTGACGAAGGGTACTATTCTATGCTATCCTTCGTTGGTTTATATAATAAAATGGAGGTTGGTCTCTGGGAAATCTCCTGGTAATGTCCAGATTTATGGGGGGTGGGGGGGGGGGGGGGGTGGCGCGGGCCGCACACAAAA
>CAZUSV010000067.1:0-17407 GCA_964622645.1 uncultured Anaerolineales bacterium | reverse complement strand
GTTTTTGTTTGTTTTTGTGTGCGGCCCGCGCCACCCCCCCCCCCCCCCCACCCCCCATAAATCTGGGAGCTACCCCGGCGATTCCTGGAGAGCCGTAGAGGCAGGTTATGATTCAACGTGAGCGAGTTTCTGACAATGTGTATGTGTTTCAGAGTGAGTTCTATGCCCAGGTGAATTCTGGTGTGGTTGTCGGTTCGGATTGGGCAGTTGCCATAGACACATTGTCTTTCCCAGAAGAAACTCTTGAGATTAGAGATTTTATAGAGCAGGAATTGCAGGTACCGGTCCGCTACGTGATCAATACTCATTATCACGCTGACCACGCCTGGGGGAGTTGTTTCTTCCCAGGAGCAATTGTGATTTCTCACCAGCTTTGCCGTGATCTTCTGAAACAGCGTGGCATACCATCACTTGAAGAGGCGCGGCGAAATAATTCGAGTTTCCAGAAATCGAAGATTATTTTGCCTCAGATGACTTTCAACGATGGTGAGCTGAGTCTGAAGGTGGACAGGAAGACATTGACGATGATCCCGCTCCCAGGTCACAGTCATGATGGCATTGGGGTTCTGAATGTTGAGGACCGCATCTTGTTTTCAGGCGATGTCTTTATGCCGATACCTTATCTGGTGGATGGCGATATCGAGGATATAATCAATTCTTATAAAGTCATTCGCAAAATGGGTCTCGAGAATATCGTCCAGGGTCATGGTGAGGTGATCCTGAGGGGTGAAGTCGAGGAGACGATTGACAATCACCTGGCATATCTTTCGAGCATCCGTAAGGTCGTACGGCAAGCTGGGCGGCGGAAGTATCCAGCAGATTTGTTGGAAACTATTGATGTGGAATCTTGTGGGAAGAGTCGCGTGATCTTGGGGGGGTTGGCTGAAGATCTCCACCGAAGGAATATGTTTGCCTTATATGAACAATTCTTTGGAGAACCCCCGGCATTCTCAGCGACAGAAGAGTGGTAACGCGCTCTGGATTTATATTAGAGCGATAGCAGAACATAGTTGCAAGCGGCGTTTTGGGCCCGCTGGCAACTATTTTTTTGCAGGAGAAAGATTTGAGCTCTCGTTGCGTGCTCGGCGGGCATTGACGCGTTTGGCACGCCAGCCAACCACGCGTTCGGTGCCGTTCAGCAGGCGTTTGAGGTTGGGGCGTAAGGACCATAGGATTAATATTTCGGCCAATAGGCAGTAGATCAGATATTGCCATGGAGATAATCCCAGATACGCTCTGATCGCAAAGACGAGGGCGGCGATGACTGGCAAACTGAAGGTTGCCACAGAAGCAAACCCGATCCCGAACAGGATCAGAGCTCCCAGAGGTACCAGGAAAAAAATCAATGGTGGCCAGTAGCCGACTGCACCCCCAACGGCCGGTGCACCTCCAGCACCCCCTCGCCAGAGCAGACGTCCATTTTCATCGCGCCTGATCAAATAGATCGAATAATTGTGTCCGACGATGTTGAGGGTGGGTGCCAGGATCTCCACCCAGATGGCCCCAGGTGTCAAGGTTTGGGCAAACCATACTGCTAAGATACCCTTGGTGAGATCAAGAAAACTTGTCAACAGGCCAATCCAAAATCCAGCTGCGCGCATGGCATTCGTTCCGCCTGTGCGGCCGCTCTGAATATTGCGTATATCTTCCCCGGTAGCCAGTTTGACAGTGATAAGCCCCATAGGGATGGAACCGACTAAGTAGGAGAGAAGAAATACAACAAGTGCATTCCAGACTTGCATGGATAATCCTCCAAATGGCATTAGTTACTCTACTGAAAAAGCTACTTGAGCAGGGTACCGTGCGGCATATATGGGTGTGTGTGTGCACACACACACCCATATATGCCGCACGGACCTCTCTTCTTTGGCTTTTTTCAGTGGATCCATTAGTGGTTTTCTTGCTAAATTATATTAACCTGCGGGAGGTTCTTGGAATTCAGTTTCCGGAGGGGATCATCTGCTAAAACCTCCCGCAGGTTATTGCCTTAGCGAGAACGCCACTTTAGAGAAAGGCTTTGATAATTTATGTCACTAATAACCCAAAACGCAGTCTATGGTTGCTAGAGAATCAACAAAGCTATACCCCAAGTTATGACCAGAACAAAAACCGGCTCAAAGATCAATTGATGCCAAACTTTCTCGTTCAGAATTCCAGAGGCCAGATTAATCAGCGCATAAGCCAAACCCACGAGGGATAAAGCAAATGTCGATGGGGAAATGGGTAGGTAGTAGATCGCAGCTGTGACCTGGCCAGTGATCAGCATAATGACCATGGTAGGAATGAAAGACCATACTCCTGCTAGCTGTAAATGAAGCACCCGCAAGCTCACCAGCCCAGTCGCAATCACTATCGTGGGGACGATCAGGAATAATCGCATTCCCCCTGACCGAGCAATGAGCACTAAAGCAAAGTAGAGGGCGAAGGCTACTGCGGATAAGGCCATTGATGCAGGGAGATGGCGGATATCAGTAGGGTCGACGGTGATGTATTCGGCGATCACGACCAGGATCAAAATGCTGGTACCGAGGGCAAAACCTATCCACCAGGCCAACCCCAGGGGTTGGCTGATCAGCGCGGCTCCGATCGCCCAGGCTGTCAGTGTCGGCAGCAGCCAATGTTGGAAAGTGTATTTGCCTTGGAGAGCAGGATGTTCGCGCAGCAACCAATCGACGCCTGAACTGGTGATTCCGATTACAAAGATCCCCACGATGGCATTGATGTTGAGGTCGAAGCTCAGATAGGCGCCAGGGAAGGGGATAAAGTATTCTCGCGCGGGGAAATTAATAAAGCGCGCCAGAATATAGATTAGCAAAATGGTTGCTGCCAAGATGGAGATGCGATCTAGTTTGGGGAGGTGTTTCGATTGAGCCACGCTGTGCATTGTACCCTCTCTGAGAATTTGTCGCAATCACGCACAAAGTGTTTGCAATCATCACAGATGATTACATGTGTCATTGGCTTTCTTGATAGTATTAAGATGTCTTTGCGAGGAGCCGCATTTTGGCGACGAAGCAATCTCCCGCTCTGTGAGGAGATTGCCACACTCCGCAGAGTTTATCCTGAGCGTGTCGAAGGGCTGCGTTCGCAATGACAGATGAAACGCGACTTTTAGAAAGCCGTGATGTGTCATTTTCTACTCGCGGCAGCCCAAAATATGCTAGACTCTACGGGTATGGCGAAATTATCTGGGAAAGCGCTAGGCCAGTGGGGTGAAGCACTAGCCGCTGATTATCTCATTGAAAAAGGATATCAAGTTCTCTACCAAAATTTCCGTACCCCTTATGGAGAGATCGATATCGTTGTTCAGAAGGACAATGTGACCGTCTTCGTGGAGGTCAAGACTCGTTCGAATACCCTTTTTGGTTATCCCGAAGAGGCCATCACTGCCCGTAAGCGTGAGAACCTGATCGAGTCTGCTCAGGCCTTTTTGCAAGATCGCCCCGATATTGAAGGGGATTGGCGCATCGATGTGATTGCCATCCAGAGATTAGATGCCTCCGAAAACCCGCTCATCGATCATTTTGAGAATGCCATCAACTGAATCAAAGCCTCCTCTTGTCATTATCCTGGGTCCAACAGCGGTGGGGAAGACTGAAGCCTCGCTGCGATTGGCAGAGCGCCTGGATGGGGAAATCATCTCGGCGGATTCGCGTTTGTTCTATCGAGGTATGGATGTGGGCACAGCCAAACCTACCTTGGAAGAACGCCGACGCGTGCCACATCATCTCATCGATGTGGCTGACCCAGATGCGGTGTGGAGCCTGGCGATGTTTCTGAGGGCTGTCAAGGAGGCGGTTGTGGATATTCACAGGCGTGGTCGCCTGCCATTGATGGTGGGCGGAACCGGTCAGTATGTACGCGCAGTCGTGGAGGGATGGCATATCCCCGAAGTTCAACCGGAGCCACGCTTGCGGGCGGTATTGGAAGGTTGGGCGGGGGAGATTGGCCCAGAGGCATTATACGAGCGATTGGTGATTCTAGACCCCGCAGCAGCTTCGCGCATCGAGCCCCAAAATTTGCGGCGGACTGTACGGGCCCTGGAGGTGATTCTAACCACTGGGGAACTATTTTCAACCCAAAGGGAGTCAGGAGCATCCCCTTATGAGGTGTTGATGCTCGGGTTGCGGCGTCCCCGTGAGGAGCTGTACGAGCGTATCGACGCGCGCATCCAAAAAATGCTTGAAGGTGGCCTGGTAAAAGAGACGCGCAAACTTTTGGATCAGGGATATTCACCAGAATTACCGTCATTATCGGCAATTGGCTACCGCCAGGTGATCCAGTATCTAAATGGAGAAATTCCCCTGGATGAAGTCATCGTACAGATGAAGCGCATCACGCGCCGTTATGTGCGCCAACAGGCCAATTGGTTCAAAGATGATGATCCTAATATCCAGTGGTTTCGTGCTGGAACTGGTGCAGTCGATGAAATGGAGGCCGCGATTGGCAATTTTCTAGCAAAATAATTTGACATTCTCCCTAGAAGTAATCTATACTATGGCTAAGATAAATCTAATACCAAAGGAGTGAAACATGAGCGATCGACCCTGGCTTGAGCGATATGATGAGGGGGTGCCGCAGACGATTGAATACCCCGAAGTTCCCTTGTTTTATTTCCTCGAAGAATCCGCAAAAAAATATCCTGATGCTCCCTGTACGATTTTCAAGGGCGCTAAAATATCCTATAGTGAGATGGTCGACCGTACAGACAGGTTTGCCGCAGCGCTGGCAGGCTTGGGGGTCAAGAAAGGCGACCGGGTGGGAATTTTCATCCCCAACACACCCCAATTTGTGATCGCATATTTTGGGGCGTTGAAGGCAGGCGCGGTGGTAGTGGCCACCAACCCGCTCTACACGGCGAGGGAGATCGAGCACCAGGTCAATGATGCTGGGGTAGAAGTGATGGTGGTGATGAGCAACTTCTACAACACGATCAAAGAAGTGCAGCCGAAGACAAAACTGAAGACACTCGTTGTAACAAATATCAAGGAAACCTTGCCCCCGGTGACTGCCTTCCTGTTCACGCTGCTCAGAGAGAAGAAGGCTGGCTTCCGGGTCGAGCTGGGAGAGGGCGATATCTGGTGGGAAGATTTCGTCGCCCCATACAAACCTGAAGACCGTCCAAAAGTCGATATCGGCCCTGATGACGTGGCGATATTCCAGTACAGCGGCGGCACGACAGGAACCCCGAAAGGTGCTATCGCCTTGCACCGCAATCTGGTGGCCAACTCGTTGCAGATTCGACGCTGGATGCCTGATGCCATGGATGGCGAGGAAGTGGTGTTGATGGCCATTCCACTTTATCATGTCTATGGCATGGTAGCCGGGATGTTATTTGGTATGGCTACTGGCGCGTCCTTGGTGATGGTGCCCAATGCCCGTGATATCAAAGATGACCTGGATAACCTGCAGAAGTATCGGTGCACGATCTTCCCAGGTGTACCCACGCTCTACAATGCCATCAATAACTGGCCTGATGTACTAGCTGGTAAATATGATCTCAGTTCGATCAAGGCTTGTATTTCTGGCTCTGCTGCCCTGATGCGAGATACCAAGGAAGCCTTCGAGGGGTTGACGGGCGGTGTGGTTTTCGAGGGTTTTGGACTCTCTGAAGCCCCAACAGCAACACATTGTAATCCGCTGAAAGGCGAGAATCGCACGGGTTCGATCGGTATGCCCCTTTCGGATGTGGACGCCCGCATTGTCAGCCTGGACGATGAAGTTACGGTGCTACCGGCCGGAGAGATCGGTGAGTTGGTCATCCAGGGGCCGCAGGTTTTCAAGGGCTATCACAATTTGCCCACGGAAACCAAGAACGCCTTGCGAGAAGGCTGGCTCTATACGGGCGATATCGCCCGCATGGATGATGATGGCTACTTCTACATCGTCGATCGCAAGAAGGAAGTCATAAAGCCGGGTGGGTTCCAGGTGTGGCCGCGCGAGGTCGAGGAAGTTATCTGTGACAACCCCAAAGTTTTGGAGGTCGGTGTGGCAGGTATTCCTGATCCCAGGCGCGGTGAGACGGTCAAAGCCTGGGTGGTGGTCAAGCCCGGTGAGACCATGACCGAGGAGGAAGTGCGAGAATTCTGCAAAGACAAGATGGCGGCGTATAAGGTGCCGACTCACGTGGAATTCCGCGACGAGCTACCCAAGACAACCGTTGGTAAGATCCTGCGCAGGGAGTTAGTCAGGGAGCACAAAGAAGCTATGTAGAAATATTTCCTAAAACAACACAGCGGGCTGCGTACGCAGCCCGCTGTGTTGTTTTAGGGGTTTACCCATCGATAGGGTAATAACATAAACCCACTGTGCCGGGGCCGGTATGGACTCCCAAAGCGGGGGAGAGTTCGGCAATTAAGGATTCGACACACTCGATCCTCTCTTCGACCATGGCTTTGAGCTTTTCGGTCTCCTCAGCCGCTGCGGCGTGCACGTAGGCGATCTTGATCTTTCCCATAGTACCCACAGTCTCTTCTATTTTGTCGACCATCATCTGGTAGACGCGTTTGCGGGTGCGGGCCTGACCCAAAGGCACGATGATGCCATCTTGCATGCTGATGATAGGTTTGATATTGAGCAGGCTGCCGACGAGATGTTTGGCCTTACCGATGCGGCCGCCCCTGAAAAGATATTTTAAGGTGTCGGCAGTTTGCAGCATTTGGGCGTTGGGCATGATGGATTTGACGCGTTCGACGACGGCTTCCAGGGATGCGCCCGCAATCGCGTCTCTGGCGGCCTCGATGACCATCCAGCCATGGCACAGGGAGACATTGAGGGTGTCGATGACTTCGATCTTGAGGTGAGGGAGTTTAGCCAGGATGATCTCTTTGGCGTTTAGGGCTGCTTGATAAGCGCCACTGCCTTTGGAGGTGATATGGATGCTGGCGAGCTCCTCGGCTCCTTCATCAGCTAGCTCTTGGTAGATTTCCAGATAATCTCCAGGGCTGGGGTTGGCGGTTTTAGGATAATCTTCCGTAGTTCGGGAGAGACGCCTGTAAAATGCTTCGCAGCGAATGGTGATCAGGTCACGGAAGGTCTCTGCGCCCCAGTGGATATAGTAGGGGGCGAATCGGATATCTAGCTTCTTGAGTAGTGCTTCAGGGATGCAGGCGACGCTGTCGGTTACGATAGATACTTTTGGCATGGGATTCCTTTCCTCGGACGCGGATCGCCGCAGGCGTGCCTAGGGCAACGCTGATGAACGCGGACAATGTAAAACCCTGGTTCCATCCGCTTCGCGTAGCATGCCCTTGGGGTACTGCGGTGGAACCCGTGACGACGCTAGTCCTGAGCTAAGAAAGCGTCTGAAAAGTAAATTCTACCAGCCAGACCCCAGGGATTTTGTCCATCAATTCAGTTCAATAAGGTGTTTTGCAACCTGTTGTTTCAGTGGCAAAAGCATTCTTTTGGAAATCCCTGGGATCTTTTTAGACAGTTTCTAAGACGAAGGGCAGAGCATCGTCACCAGAGGGATTGAATGTTTGTGTAGAGATTTAGGATGGCAGGTGCAATGTCGGTGAGATCATTCAAACCCTGGGAAAATTTACTGCGCAATGTGGGAGATCCAATGATCAGGGCGGGGACGGGGTTATCGGTGTGCCGCCGGGTGCTGAGGTCTTCCAGATTGCCGTGATCGGAGGTGATCAGGATCAGACCACGCTCATCGTCCCAGGCGTTGAGCAGGCCGCCCAGCACCTGGTCGAAGCGTTTCAGCCACAGGCAAGCTTCCTTCATATCCTTGCGGTGACCGAGCACATCGCTTACCCAGAATTCGAAGAAGGCGAAATCATAGTTTTGAGCAAGTTTGGCAAGGCGCACGCCAGCTTGATTGAAAGATAGCACGGGAGTGTCGTGATACCCTAGCCGCTCGCGCCAACCCTTGCCAGTGAAATCGGCAGAGAGGGCGCGGCCGGCGAAGAGGTCATCATGGTTCATCAAGCGGATACCTGACTTGCGCATAGCCATGGCAACGGCGCCTGGCAGGCGGCGGCCAGAGTCGATGCCCTCAAAGTAGGCTTGGGGGAAGGCATTCAGCAACGTGGCTCGTAGGCCATTAGTGTTTAAGGATTTGAAGAGATTGCCATTGGCCAGGATATCGGCGATGGTTGGGTTTGGCTTGGGGCCAAAGTGCTCTCCCAAGACAGCGGGGACGTTGATCCCAGTGAGCAGGGTGGCCTGTCCGGTAGCGGACTGGGGCAGGCCCTCGACGCCGAGGCAGGCGTCCAGCGGGAGCAGGGTGGCGCGCGGGGATTCCAGGATCACGCCTGGGCCTGGTTCGAGCAGCCGCTTTCCATTCAGCAAATTGATCAGATTGGGCATCTCGGCGCGGGCAAAAGGATTCAATTCAGGATCGTCTTTACCTAGGCCGATACCATCTAAGAATAAAAAGAGGAAATTCATGACTCACTTCAACATTTTTATCACGAATATTGGCGAATATCGCTAATTGCACGAAGGCTCTGTGAGAATCGCCAAACCAGGCTTATATTCGTGCAATTCTGTTGTGGTCAGAAGCATATTGAACACCTGTAATTGCGAGCGAAGCGAAGCAATCTCCTCTGCTATTATGGGAGATTGCTTCGGCGGTGAAGCTGCCTCGCAATGCCATTCGTTAGTTATTTAGTTCAACATCCTGTTGACAAGCACAAAATTCGTGCAATTCGTTTCATTGGCATACATTCGTGATTATAAACGGTCAGATGGCAAGATCTACCCTTTATGTTTCCGGTAAAGAAGCCAGGAGGAGGGGCGAATTTCGCGGTCGCTGCCATCCTGGCGAGAGACGAGTTCTAGCTGGGTTGTGAACTCTGCTAATTCATCTTCGATGAGACCTGAACCTGATGATGTTGGATCGCTTCTGAAGAACACGTACAATAAAAAAGAACCACCTGGCTTGAGCAGTCGACCCAGGTTGGCGCGATAATCCCTTTGCTTGGCTGCGTCTAGACTGTGGAAGCAGCCGATATCCAGGACCAGGTCGAAGGGCTGGCGCAGGTTTTCTAAGATGGTGACATCTTGGGTTAGAAACTGGGCTTCGATGTTAGCCGCTTTGGCTTTGCGGCGGGCAGTGCGGATGGCCTTGGCGGCAAAGTCCACCCCAGTAGCTTCCCAGCCATGCTGCGCCAGAGTGATGACATTGGTGCCTGTACCGCAACCTAGATCCAAGGCGCGGCCGGGAGGGTTCTCCTCGATAAAATCGATCAACTCAGGGGGTGTGATATTGGTATCCCAGGGAGGATTGAAGAGATACCAAAAACTGAAGAATAATCGACGGGGAAATTTCATGCCTGCAAGTGTACCATGCTGGAGGGTAGAGGTTGGAAGTTGGATGTTTGATGATTGATGGTGACGTATTCTTACTTTTGCCATATAATTGTGTGGCTTAAAAACATACCGACCGCGGTTAGTAAAAAATAGGGGGTGGCGGCTCTGTCGCCACCCCCTATTTTCCTGACACTTATCGCTTGAGAGAATTCATAATTTGAGGAAGGTCACAATCCATGAAAGAATATCCAACCGATAAAATCCGAAACATCGCTCTCGTATCTCATAGCAGCGCCGGAAAAACGATGCTGGCCGAGGCCTATTTGCATGTCACGGGAGTGACCACTCGTTTGGGCCGCATTGAGGACGGCTCCACGACATCGGATTTTGAAGATGAAGAGATTCGCCGGGGCATTTCGCTCTCCACCTCGGTGATCCCCATCGAATATAAAGATCATAAAATCAACTTGTTGGACACCCCTGGCTATACCGATTTTGTCGGCGAGGTGATCTCCGCTTTACGGGTTGCCGACGGAGCCGTCGTCGTGGTCGATTCTGTTGCTGGAGCCGAGGTTGGCACAGAGATTGCCTGGACATATGCCGATGAGTTCAAACTGCCGCGTTTTGTAGTCATCAACAAGATGGATCGTGATAACGCTGATTTTATGAAGGCTTTGGGGACTGTTGCCGAGATCTCGGAAACCCGTTTGATCCCCGTTCAACTCCCTTGGGGCGAGAAGTCTGAGTTCAAAGGTGTCTTAGATCTGCTCTCCATGAAGGCCTACGCTGGCGTGGGTAAGGATGCTGAAGATATCCCCGCTGAGTTCAGCGATGCTGTCGAAGAAGCGCGTATGGAGTTGGTCGAGGCCGCCGCGGAAGGCGATGACGAGTTGTTGATGAAGTATCTGGATGGTGAAGAGCTCTCTGCTGACGAGATCTTGGCCGGGCTGCGCAGCGCGGTGCTCTCTGGAGACTTTGTGCCGGTCTTCGTGACCTCAGCAACATCGGAAATTGGCATGTTCCCCTTGATGGATGCCATCCTTTCGCTGATGCCGTCCCCAACGGACAGGCCTTCGGTCGAGGCCCAAGGTGCTTCTGGCGCCGAGGAGTTGCCTGCCTCCGATGCTGGCCCATTGGCCGCTTACGTTTGGAAGACAACCGCCGATCCCTTCGTGGGCAAGATCACTTACTTCAAAGTGTATTCTGGCGTGGTCGATTCAGACGGGCGTGTGTGGAATCAGAACGCCAAAGAGGAAGAACGTCTGGGTGGCATCTTTGCGATCCGCGGTAAAGAGCAGATCTCTGTGAAGACGCTGCACTCTGGAGATATCGGAGTGGTGGCCAAATTGGGTGATACCTCCACCTCGCATACCTTCAGTGATAAGGGCCACCCTCTGACACTGCCCGTGCCCGACTACCCTAGCGCCCTCTATCGCGTGGCTGTTAGCCCGGAGACTCAGGCCGATTCGGCAAAGGTCAGCCCTACGCTGACGCGCCTGTGCGAAGAGGATATGACCCTCTCCTGGGTCCAGGAACCCAGCACCAAGCAGACCATTCTGCAGGGGATGGGTGACCAGCATATCGATGTTGCCATTCGTAAGGCTGCCAACAAATTCCAGACCACGCTCAATATCGAGCAGCCCAAAGTGCCTTACCAGGAAACCATCACCAAGACGGGTTCAGCCCAATACCGGCATAAGAAACAATCTGGTGGCGCGGGGCAGTTTGGTGAAGTCCATCTCCGGGTCGAGCCGTTGCAAGACGAGGATTTCGAATTTGCCAACGAGGTCTTCGGCGGGGCTGTCTCCCAGAATTATATGCCGGCCATCGAGAAGGGCATCAAGGTCGTCATGTTGGATGGCGTCATTGCAGGATTCCCGGTGCACAATGTCAAAGTGGCTGTCTTCGATGGCAAGGAGCACCCGGTAGACTCCAAGCCTGTAGCTTTCGAAATCGCCGCTCGTGAGTGCTTCAAGCTAGCTGTGATGCAGGCTGCCCCAGTGATGTTAGAGCCGATCATGAGCGTCAAAGTGACCGTTCCGGAAGCCAGCATGGGGGATATCCTGGGTGACCTCAATACCCGCCGCGCCCGTGTCCAAGGTATGGATACCGTGCGTGGTAAGTCTGTTGTTAGCGCCAATGTCCCCCTGGCTGAGATGCAGCGCTATACGACCGACCTGCGCTCGATGACCGGTGGCCGTGGCGTGTTTGCCATGGAATTCGATCATTATGAGACCGTTCCCACGCATCTGGCTGAGGAGATCATTCAGGCCGCCAAGCAAGAGAAGGAAGACAAATAATCTTTGCCAGGGGTAGCTACCTTGACATGTCACATTGCAGACGAGAAGCCCGAAAATAGGGGGTGGTATGGGTGCGGACCCCCCCCCCCCCACCCCCTATTTTCGGAGTTTCTCGCGCATGTGACAATAACGGATAACCCTATTTAATACATCGACAGCCCTGCTTCCCTGAATAGCAGGGCTGTTTTGCTAAACCATGAAACTGGTCATCAACATCCCTTGCTATAACGAAGAGAATACTTTACCTTTGGTTTTGGGCGATCTCCCGAGGCATCTTGAAGCGATCTCTGAGATCAGGGTTCAAATTGTCGATGATGGCTCAACCGATGAAACCAGCTCAGTGGGGGCCAAATTCGGTGCCAGGGTGATCAGGCACGACCGCAATCTGGGTTTGGGATGTGCATTCCAAACAGGCATTGACGCGGCTTTGGCGAGTGGATGTGATCTCTTCGTGAACATCGATGCCGATAATCAGTACCCTGCCAGATATATTGGGGATCTCATCCAACCCATCCTGCGGAAAGAAGCCGATATCGTCATTGGCAATCGCCAACCTTGGATGGTAAGGCATTTTTCCTGGTTGAAACGATGCTTGCAATGGGCAGGCAACGGATTCATTCGACTTCTGTTGGATATCGATTGCCCGGATGCAGTATCAGGTTTTCGAGCGTATTCAAGAGCGGCTTTGGATACCCTGCATGTTACTTCGAGCTATTCATACACATTGGATACCTTGGTGCAGGCTGCCCACAAAGGTCTGAGAATTAGATCGGTCATCATCGAGACCAATCCACCCACCAGAGAATCCAGGTTGTCGGCGAATGTCTTTCAATATATTGCTCTGATGATGTTGAACTTCACTCAGGTGATGCTGATTTACGAGCCAAAAAAGGTGTTTGTGTGGGGTGTGGTTTTACCGTTTTTTTGTGTGCTCGTTGCGATCGCAATGTTGTATCTCAGTTCATAGAATAACTATGCAAGACGACAGTTTTTATCATGGATTCGTGCGAATGATACAAATAGCACGAATTGTTTGATACTATTATTGGCGCTTCCAAATAGAACGTAAAGGGGATTCTTCACTTCGTTCAGAATGACAAGATATGAGTCATAAATCCCTTTTGGCTCTCTAGAAATCGCCGCGGTAGCTCCCAGATTTAGGGGGGTATAGAGCGTGCGGAGCACGCTCTATACCCCCCTAAATCTGGACATTACCACGGGAATTCCTATAGCCCCTAACTTTTATCAGATAAATCCGGAATAAACTCATGCTATACTAATTTTCATCATAAATCCTAAGTTTAGGAGAAACCACCAATATGAAAACCCAGCGCTTCGAAGTTCTCAGCCAAGCTGAAGTTGAACGCATCCATGCCGCCTCGATGGAGATCTTGGCGGAAGTAGGCATCCAAGTCAATTACAAAACCGCACGAGATATCTATCAAGATGCTGGCGCAGAAATCGATCAAGAGACGAATGCTGTCAGGATTCCCGAGAAATTAGTTCGCTGGGCTGTCGATCAAGCGCCGGGTGAATTCTCTCTTTATGGGAATGATCTTGAATTTCATCTCGATATTGGGGGAGAACAGGATAAACCGGTCTTTGCCGGGTTAGGCACCCCGACGCGCATCATCGATATGGATACTGGCGACGTGCGCGAGACCACACACCAGGATATGGTCGATCATATTGTTTTGATCAACGCCTGCGAGCATATCCATAACTCCCAGATGGATGTCTGGCCCAACGACATCTTGATGACCACCATCCATACCGAAGCCATCTGGGCCTGGGCACATAACAGCCGCAAATCATTTGGGATGGGTTGTTACGGCTACCTGCCTACCTGGGATATGATGCGCATGATGACCATGGCTGCTGGCGGGAAGCAGGAATTGCAAAAGCAGCCGCGCTTCATGGCAATCTGCTCGGTAGTCAGCCCGTTGCAGATGGACCAGGCTCAAGCCGAGGGGCTGTTCATCTGTGCGGAATACGGCCAACCCCTGGCGATTTCCCCCGAAGGCATCGCCGGTGCCACAGCGCCGGTCACATTGGCCGGGCTGTTGGCCCAGGAGAACGCCGGTATCCTCGCCCACATCACCCTGGCGCAGATCTTTCGCCCTGGCACTCCGGTATTCTACGGCACTGTGTCGACGGTGACCAACATGCAGCACGGCACCGTTGCCCTGGGCGCGCCCGAGACGGGGCTGATCACCGCCGGTTCAGCGCAAATGGCGCGCTACTATGGTCTGCCCATCCGCAGCGTGGGGGGGACCACCGAGTCCAAGCGCCCAGATTTCCAGGCAGGATTCGAGCGCATGGGGACGCTGCTGCCTGCTGTCCTGGCCGGGGTCAACCTGATCACCTGTGCGGGCACCCTGGATGGCACCATGCTCGAAGACCATGCTATGCTGATGCTGGACGACGAGATCTGTGGGGCGGCCCTGCGCACGGCGCGCGGCATCGAGGTCACTGCCGAAAGCCTGGCGCTGGATGTGATCAAGAAAGTGGGTTTTGCGGGAAATTACCTCACCGAAGACCACACTTTCGATCTCTTCCGCAAAGAGCTATTCATCCCCAAGCTGTATTCCCGTGAGCCTTACGATGCCTGGGAGCAGGGTGGTCAGCGCCTGGCGATCGATCGCGCTAGAGAACGCGCCCGCGAGATCCTGGATAATCACCAGCCCAGAGAACTGGATCCCAAATTAACCCAGGAACTCGATAAATTCCGCCATAGCGTTGCCGAACGCTCGATGGATGATTTTTATCTCTATGAAACTGAGGAGAAACAAGATTACGAGAGCCTGTAAAGTCCTTAACACGAATATAGTTGTGATCATAAGTACGATAAACATAATTTTCATAAGGAAACCAGGAATACAGGAAGATATCTTCCTCTTTTCCTGGCTTCCTTATGTGCTTGACCTGATGAAGTATGTTTTCAACATTTTGGTGACAAGCATACTTTAACACGAATTTGGACGAATGAAACGAATTTATTCTGAAATTTCTCCTCAATATTCGTGTAAATCGATCCATTCGTTCTTATTCGTGATTTTCCGATGTCTCATTTTTGAGTGCGTAACATCAATTATTAACTTCTGCTCTCTACAAGTTGAAAAGGATACCCATGAGCGATAAACCGACCTCTATCTCGGCGTTGCCCCTACGCACCAAGTTGCTCTTCAGCACCGGTGATCTGAGCACCAGCATTCCGCTTGCCATCCTGATGTTTTTCCAACTCTATTTTCTTACCGATGTGGCCGGTCTGAGACCCGATTATGCTGGATGGGCTGTGGGCTTACCGCGTATATGGGATGCCATCAATGACCCCCTGTTTGGGCTGATCTCCGATCGCATCCGTACTCGCTGGGGGCGCCGGCGCGTGCTGCTGCTGTTTGGCTCTGTGCCCTTGGGTTTGACTTTCTTGTTTATGTGGCTGGTGCCGCCTCTGGGGCAGGTTGGGATGGCCATTTATTATGCGATTGTGTTCATCCTCTTCGATACTGCTTTCACAGTGGTGCATGTGGGCTACAATTCCCTGACCCCTGAGTTGACCTCCGATTACGATGAGCGCAGTTCGCTGAATGGCTACCGTATGGTCTTCTCCATCACAGGGACATTGGGGGCTATTATCCTGGCTACAGTCTTGGGATGGTATATTGAAGAACAGCGCACCTTGTACGCCATCCTTGGTATGGGGTTGGGGATCATCTCGATCATCCCACCGTTGATCGTTTTCAGGATCACCTCGGAGCGCCCTGCAGACGATTTGCCCGAACCCATGCCGCTGGGGAAGGCACTCACTCAGACGCTGGGCAATCAACCTTTCCGTATGGTGATGGGCCTATATCTGTTGAGCTGGACGACAGCCAGTATCCTGGCGGCGGTGCTGGTTTATTTTGCCAATTATTATCTCCGCGTCCCCGAGCAAGCCAACTACTTTGTGCTGGTTGCTCAAGGTGCAGCGATCCTGTTCATTCCAGTGGTTGTTCTGATCTCAAAGAAGTTGGATAAACGCAGGGCCTTCGTCCTGGGTACAATTTCCTGGGCGGTGGTTTTGCTAGGGATTTTTGCAGTGGGAGAAGGACAGGTCGGTGTGGCATATGTGTTGGCAGCTCTCTCAGGTTTTGGGATTGCCACCGCCTATGTTGTCCCCTGGGCGATGATCCCCGATGTCGTAGAATACGATCAAATCCGTTCCGGGCAGCGCAGAGAAGGCTCCTACTATGCTTTCGCTTCCTTCTTCCAAAAACTGGCTACTGGCTTGGCCTTGTGGGGCATGGGTCAGGCATTGGCCCTGACCGGCTATATCACCCCTGAGGCCAGCGGGCCGTTGCCCATCCAGCCAGATGGTGCTGTCCAGGCGATTCGGTATTTCATCGGTCCCATACCGGCGGTTTTGTTGATCCTGGCGATCTTCTTTGCCTGGCGTTATCCGATCAGCCGCGCAAGCCATCAAGCCACTCTGGAGGAACTGGCAAACCGGGAGAACTAATTGAAAAGACTCAAGCGCAATTTTCGTCTGCATCATCTACCCATCATTCTCGCCCCGACTATATTGTTTTCCCCGCAATTCTTTGGCGGTAAAGCTCTCTTCTGGGGAACGCCATCTTTACAGTTTGTACCCTGGTGGTCGTGGGCCTGGGAGACGATCCTGGATGGGCACCTGCCTCTCTGGAATCCGATGCTGGGCATGGGGGCTCCGTTAATTGCCAATTATCAATCCGCACTGTTCTATCCACCCTATTGGCTCTATTTTCTGACTTACGTCCTGGGGGGAATTGGATGGATGGCCTGGACGCAATCCCTGATCGTCGTGGCGCATTTGATCCTGGCGGGACTGGGGATGGCTGCTTTGTCACGCAGGTTGGGGATGGGGCGGCTGGCGCAGACGATCAGCGGGTTGGCATTTAGTATGTCCGGGTACTTAGTTGCCAGAGCCTGGTTTGCCAGCATCAACGCCGCCGTGGCCTGGTTGCCCTGGGTGATGTTGTTGGCATACGATCTGACCCGAGAGCGCGACCGGAGAACTGTGCTGAAGTTAGGACTGGTAATGGGTATGCAGTTACTGGCCGGTCATGCGCAGACAAGCTGGTACACATTGTTGCTGGCAGGCCTGTGGGTGGCTTTCTGGGGTGGTCAATATGCCCTAAATCAGAACCTTAAATCGCGCTTTTTGGGCGCTTTTCAGTCTGTAGTCCGCCTGGGATGGGCGATTCTCTGGGGGGTGGGGATCGCTGCTGTGCAGCTTTTTCCAACAGCAGTTTATTTGCTGCAATCCCAGCGCGCCGGCGCCGTGGATATGCAATTTGCCTTGAACTATTCCTTCTGGCCGTGGCGTTTTCTGGACTTGCTAGCCCCGGGCCTTTTTGGCAGCCCGGTCACGGGCGACTACTGGGGGTATGGCAATTTCTGGGAGGATGCAGTCTATGTGGGGATGTTGCCGATTTTGCTGGTTATAGGCGTCCTGTTAAATTTATTGATCAAGTCAATTCGGCGAAGTGACATCAAGAGAAGTCGAACGTTGAACCCTGCGATCGAACTCAGGGCAGGCTATCTACGTTCAACGTTGGTATTTACCCTGTTCGGAATCATCCTTATATCCTTTATCTTTGCCCTTGGCAAAAACACTCCTGTTTATCCATGGCTTTATGAACACATACCCACCTTCGATATGTTCCAGGCACCCACGCGCATCTCGATCTGGGCGGTATTCAGTTTGGCATTGCTGGCTGGAATGGGTGCAGAGAACTGGCGAAAACCGGAGGGACGCGCGCTATATTGGACTCGCCTGGGAACGGCAGGGGCATTTGCGGTCGCTGTGGGGGCGGGCCGGGCTT
>CAZUSV010000066.1:25326-27213 GCA_964622645.1 uncultured Anaerolineales bacterium | reverse complement strand
GGCGACCTCGGCCTCGCCGTTCTCGACGCTGTCCGAGGCGTGGGTCAGGTTGCGGCCGACTTCCAGGCCAAAATCGTGGCGCACAGAGCCAGGCGCGGCCTCGGTGGGGCGGGTGGCGCCCATGGTCTGGCGTACGGCGGCGACGGCGTTAGGCCCGGTCCATACCATGGCCATCACCGGGGCTGAAGTGATGTACTGGATCAGCGGCTCGTAGAAGGGTTTTCCTTTATGGATGGCATAGTGGGTCTCAGCCAAATCCATGCCCACCGCCATGAACTTGGCTGCGGCTAGTTTCAGGCCGCGGCGCTCGAGACGGGCGATCACCTCACCGATCAGGCCGCGCTGCACGCCATCGGGTTTTACCATAACGAAAGTTTTTTCCATGATTATCTCCATATTTCAGTTGGTGTCTTTTAGTAGTTTTCTCGTTAAATTTGGATAACCTGCGGGAGGTTTTAGCAGATGACCCTCTAGAAACTGATTTCCAAGAACCTCCCGCAGGTTACTGCAATTTGGTGAGAAATTTATTTTATCGCCAAAGAGTTCACAGAGAATGGGGAGAATTACTGTATCTCTGTGCACTCTGTGTTCTCTGTGGCTAGATTACCGTTTTTCTCTTTTCATCAAAAGGTGACAGTCATCTCTAAGATGACTGTCACCTTTATTTGCAATTAGATTTTACCACCCAATTATTTTACTGCAGTAACTGCTCCACTTTGGAGTAGGTATCCAGGGCTGCTTGCAGGCGGTCGGCGCGTGTATAAGCATCGCCAAGAGCTTGCAGAATCTCGGGGTCGTTGGTTTTGACCTGGTTAACGGCTTCCAGGTCGGTGATGATTTCGTCGATGCGCTTGCCTTTCTTGATCAGTTGGTCGTAGACATCCATGGCGCCGGAGATATCGCCTTGCGAGAGTTTGCTCTGGGCTTCGATTTGTGCGGCGTGGTGTTCGTCTTCAGCGTCCCCTGGGGCGATGGTGGGGAGTTCGACGGGCGTCGGAACGGTTTCAGCAGGCTCTGCTAACACTTCATCGGCCGGTGCAGGCTCGGCAACCTTGGGAACAGGTTTGACTTCGACCAGGTCCTTGATGCCGGCAATGGTCTCCGCCTCGATGCCTAACACCAACAAGTCGTCGAGCTTGCTGAAAGCGCCATGCTCCTCACGATGGCTGAAGATTGCTTGGGCGCGGCGGAAACCCATGCCAGGCAGGCGCTCTAATTCGACCAGGGAAGCCTGGTTGAGATCAATCTTCTCTTTCTCTCGAGAGGGCTCAGAGGGCTGCTGCGCTTCTGAAGGTCGCCAGGCATATTCCTCGTCAGTTGCTTGATCGACCACGCCCGCGGGTTCAGGTTGATCATCGAACCCTTGCAGCCAGCCCGGAAGAGGCTCTTCGGGGGTTTCTGCGCCCTCTGGTACAGTATCGGGCTCATCCACAGTAGGGGCTTCGCTGTCAACGGTCTCGAATGAGGGCACTTCTTTGCCGAACTCGCGAATCCAGGTGGCATCCTCTGGCTCTTCGCCTTCTGGCGGGACATCTTTTAGCCAGTCTGGAAGTGCATCACTCTCTTCGACTGCTGCTTGGATTGGCTCTTCTGCAGGTGCTTCGGGTACGGCAGGGACTTCTTCTTCGAGGGTGTCCTTGAGCCAGTCAGGCATCTCATCTCCTGCTGGGACAGCAATCTCTTCAGAGTCTTCCAACCATTTTGCATCTTCTGCATGCGCATCGGGTTGGGATTCTTCTGCGGTTTCAGCAGGTTGGGTGATGATCGTGTCGGCGTCTGCGCTGGCAAAGGCACTATCCTGGAGCCATTCGGGGATATCTTCGGGAGTAACCTCGCCAACCACAGGCTCGGTTTCGCCAACCACAGGCTCGGTTTCGCCAACCACAG
>CAZUSV010000066.1:0-25226 GCA_964622645.1 uncultured Anaerolineales bacterium | reverse complement strand
CAGGCTCGGTTTCGCCAACCACAGGCTCGGTTTCGCCAACCACAGGCTCGGTTTCAGCAACCACGGGCTCGGGGGTTGGTGGCTCTTCGGCAGATTTTACCGGCTCTGGTTCAGTATCCTTCATCCAATCCGGCGGTGCTTCTGGGCGCTCCTCTGGGCTGCTAAGTAGTTCCTCTTCTGATACTCCCTGCTTGGCTGCCAAGCCTTCCAACCAGGCCATAGCAGCATCGGCATCTTCGAATTCTGTGTCGGGTAACGGTACAGTTTTTTGGTCCTCGATTGTGTCATCAGGAGCAATGTCCCTCAGCCAATCAGGGGTATCGTCATCGGGGGCAGGAGTGCTGACCGGATCAGGCTCAGGTGCTTGTGCGACTTCGGGCGGCTCTTTGGTTTCGATAGGTTTGTCTTCATCTGGGGATTCCAGCCACTCGGGAAATGCTTCATCACTCTTGGCTTCGTCTATAGGGGGTTCTTTGGTCGCCGTTGGACCTGTTTTTATATCCGCGGCTGAGTCATCGGGTGTAGATAGCCACTCAGGAAACTCTTGCTCGGGTTCAGTTTCTGGTTGCGTTTCTTCAAAGCTGGGCAAGCTGATCTCATCTTCATCGTCAGCTTCCAGAGCATTGGCGGCGGCTGTTCTCATGGATTCCGGCGTAGGCTTAAATTCTGGCTCAGCATCGGGTTCTACCGTCTCTTCACTGATCTCTGACAGCCAATCGGGTGCTTCAGTTGCTTGAGGTTGGGCCTGGGTTACGGCTTCATCAGCTTCCTCCACCAGGGTTGCTCCAGCCAAATCATCCAACCAATCTGGGATGGCGGGCTCAGATTCGGCCTCCGTAGAGACGGGTTCGGGAGCAGGTTCCTCGGGAGTTGCTGCTGTCTCTGATTCATCCAATGTTTCCAGCCAATCTGGAACAGGGGTGGCTGGGGCTTCGACCTGAGGCTCAGGTTCTTCAGCCACAATCGTTGGAGCTTCGTCTTCGGCAGGTTCCTCGACACTTTTGAGCCAATCAGGGATATCTTGCTCTGGCGCTACAGTTTCGGCGGGTGTTTCTGGTTGGGGAGCAGGTGCTGCTGCCTCGGATAGAGTTTCATCTACAGGTTCGACAGCTTTTAGCCAATCAGGGATGTCATCCGCTTTCGTCTCGGCTTCATCTTCTGAGTCTACAACTGGCTGAATGAACCCTTCGTAGACTGGGACCTCAGCCTTTTCGTCTTCTAAATCTTTCAACCAATCGATGCCATCTTCGGCAGCGGTTTCGAGAGCAGAGTCGGCCTGGGCGACTGGTTCTGTCCCCTCAGCAGGTTCAGCACCTTTTAGCCAGTCTGGAATATCATCGGCCTCATCGGCCTGGGGAGCAGGTTGTTCGCTCTCGTCTTCCGATGACTCTTGCCGCAGATTCAGCAAAAAGTCTGTTACCCCCGTAGATTCAGATTCCTCAATTTCTCCTTCAGTTTCATCACCGTCGATCCCCTTCAACCAATCAGGCATCTCCTCTGATGCCCTGGCCGGTTTAGGAGTTGCTTCTGGCTCCTGTGGTACAGCTTCACCGCCTGTTGGATCCTCTGCAGCAGCATCTCCTAACCAATCAGGCAAGCCTTCCTCAGCTTCAGGGAGTATTTCTTCAGCATGCTCTGCTGCCTCTCCGGCTTCTCCGGCATCAGCACTCATCCAGTCAGGGAGATCCTGCTCCTGGCTTGCAGGGCTAGGTTCTGGTTCAGTGCTGGGTTCATCTTGGATATCTTTCATCCAATCCGGGCTGCCATTGTCCTTGGTATTATCGTTTTGGTTGAATAAGGTATCGAAATCAGGACCTTCATCATCGACTTGTGCTGCGGCTGCAGACGCGGCGGCCTCAGGGGCCATATCTTTGACCCAGTCTGGTAAATCAGCGGCAACAGCTTCTTCTGGCTCTGCAGCTGCATCATCATCAAGGGAGAAGGGTGAAGAGTCATCGTCGATGTCTCCTGAGGAGGGCTCCCATCCGGCATCTTTCATCCATTCGGGGATCTCATCCTCACTCAAGGATGGTGTCAGGTTATCATCCTCTACGGGAACTGGTGAATCCTCGGAGGCAGCAGCAAGCCAATCGGGAATACCACCTCCGGGGGAGTCTGGTTTCTCCAGCTCAACTCCCAGGGAAGAAGCCCATTCGGGCTGGGCGCCTGTATCGGGAGCTCTCACGGCAGCATCCCATCCCAGACGTTGGATGGTTACCGCCTGATCAGGTACATCCTCAGCCGTGGGAGCGTGCGATGAGATATGCGCCTCATATGGTTCAAGGGCGTAAGCACGCTGTAAATAGCTTTTACTTTCGTCCTCTCGATCGGTGCCCTGCAGCAGTTTTCCAAGCAGCCGGTTGGCCTGTAAGCAGTAAGGTAAATTCTTGAGGATTGTACTGCAGGTTTCGATAGCCTTTACAGTCTCCCCAGTATGAGCGTACATCTCAGCTAAAATGACCTGTAGATCTGAACGGTCGGGTTCTTCTGCAAGGGCAGCACGCAGTTCGGCGATGGCCTGTTCGAAGTTATTCCCCTTGGCGTAGGTACGGGCCAATGCGCCGCGGGTCAGGCGGGCTTTCGCTGGTTCCATGCCGTCCCGTTTGCCATACAATCGGCGCACTTCTCCCTGGATGGCAGGGTTGTAAGGTTGAACTTCGAAAGCGCGTTCCATGTGCCATAGGGCTGTATCCAGGTTACCCTCATCTTCACGGATAATGCTCATGCCAACGTGAGAAACGAAATCGTCTGGTAGAGCAGAAAGCACCCTTTGGAAAATATCGGCGGCATTGCCGTATCTTTGCGCTTCAAGATAAGCTTTCCCTAATAGACGATAGGTTTCGGTATGTTTCGGAAATGTCTCTAGAATATGACGGCAGTGCGCGACGGCTTCATCAGTCTGACCATCTTCGATCGCGGCCTCGATTTCGCGCAAGTATGTTCGTAGGGGGACTTTCGTCATAAGACTACCCTCCCCTTTTGAATAAAGGGATCGTTATTTTCTTTTTTTGATCTTATCTGTCTGCTTCTTTTCTTATATTTTAACATATGTGCTATGAAAAAAGATATAACACTTGGGTAATAGGCGAACTCATTCCTGCGTGCGAAATTCCACTAATTCTACTGTTCCAGTCATCTCGAGGGGGAAGTTGACGCCGTAAACCTCAATGCTGGCTCGCTCGATTTCTTGTTTGAGCTGTCCAACATTGGGCTCGAACCAGAGGTTATTTTGCAGGATCAGCACTGCTTCGACAGAAACTGTATAGCCAGATTCTTCCATTTCAGCTTCGAGGTCGAAGGTGAGTTCTCTCTCTAGCTTGATGGCACGCGGGTATTCGCCGGCTTTGACGGTGATGGCTTCGAATATTGCCTGACCCTCCCCTAAGGTGTTCCATTCCATATCCACGGGGCTCTTGGCTAACCGACCTGTGACCTGATCACCTTCGATCACGGCATCGACAGTACCCGAGGCCAGATATTCCCCCGTCCAGGAATAATCCCAGTTGTGATTGTCGAGTGTGCTGTAATTCGGTGCATATACACCGTCGACGTGCTCTACGGTCAATTCGCCATCAACATCACCAAATAGGAAACCCAATAACATCACTGGAAAATTGAGAATCGCCCCGTCTGCACATTCGACAGTGGCTTCTGTTGTGATACCAGTTTCCAGGTACAAGGCGTTGAGTGTGGCCTGATTGCCCATGACTTCTGAAACGCTGAGGCTGATCTGGCTGGTTTCGCCCTCTGAGGTGACCTCGTAGATCCACTGGTAGCCTGGGATCATGGGGAAGAAAGTATTCGCGCAAGCGCCTGCTTCTGTCGATTGATCCACAGGCGGTGGCGGGACAAGGGCAGCGCTGCCTGCGCCTGTTGGGGCGGTCTCGCCATCCGAATCGTCGGAAGCACCTTCGCTTTGTGCGTCTTCAGCTTCTTGGGGGGCTGTAGACTCTGCTTCACCGGTAGCGGGTTCTGCGGGTGCGGGAGCAGCTTCACCGACCTGGGATTCCAATTGTGAGACCAGACTGCAAGCCAGGCTGGTTACCAAAATGATGCTGAGAATGATGATTACCAAGGGCATGGTTCTGTTCATGGGGCTTTCTCCTGCAGGTTTTGATTGTGGGCGCTATTTAGGATGTAGAATACAGGAAATAAAGGGCAGTGTCAAGCGTGTGAGGGGTGAGGGCATATTTCAAATTGGGGGAAATCTTGTCTGCCCCCTACTCCCCTTTTTCTGGGGACTCCCTGTTTGGCTGAGTTGTTCGACAATGTCAACTTCGCGAGAACTTCCGAAAATAGGGGGTTACGGGGGTGCTCCGCACCCCCGTAACCCCCTATTTTCGGGCTTCTCGTCTGAAAGTTGATATTGTCAAGGTTGTTGCCTTCCAATTAAAAAAGGATCGAGGCCAGTTCGTTGCGGTATTGGCGAGTGATCGAGTTGTTATCCCCCAAGATTTCAAAGAGGCCCAAGATGACCTGGCGAGCCTCATCTTCGCGGTAGTGTTTGTCCTGGCGCAATACGGCCAGGATGCCATCCATGGCAGCGGGAAAGTTGCCCAATTCAACCAGCCGCATGGCATGCTGATAGGTGGCCTCAATCGAGGATGGCGCATCGGAGTCTTGTTCGTGAAGTCTGTTTAGGGCGCTAGCCAAGGGCCGTAGTATTTCCACTGAACGGGATTCGTGGCTATTAGGCACCGATTCTAAGAGCGCTAATGCTTCGTCGCTCTGCCCCAGGGCGATCATGCTTTTGGCCAGTCCGACCTTGCCACCAGGATGGTCTGGACGCTCTTCGAGCACGGTTTGGAATGCTCCAGCAGCGTCCTCCCACCTCTCCATGTTGAGCATGCTGAAGCCTTTGTCAAGTGAAAGATCTACGTGACTGGGAATCACGTTTCTGATAAAGCGACGGATGTCCTGCTCTGGTTTCAGCCCAGTGAACTCTCCGATGATAGCGCCCTGGCGGAAGGCTTTTACCGCCGGGAGCGCGCGTACATTGAAGCGCATAGCCGTTTTGGGGTTTTCGTCGACATTCAAGCGGGCCAGTCGGAAGCTACCCTCACTTTGTGTTGCCAGGTCACGCAGGATTGGGTCGACAGTTTTACAGGGAACGCTCCATTCTGCCCAAAAATCGGCCAGGACGGGAATATTTTGGGAGAATTCGATAACTTCATAGTCGAAGTTTGCTTCGGTGACGTTGATGATATGCTGAGAATTCATAGGTTCCTACATTTATTCTACCAGAACATGTAAGGGGCTTCTAGGAATTCCTGTGGCAACATCCCCCCAAATCTGGGAGCTACCCCGGCGATTCCTGGAGAGTCCACGGGGTGTACAGCAAAACTGTCGGGCGGAGAGCTGCACCAGACCGAAGACCTGATGCTGGTACAGTCTGGTATAAATCTTTCACCAGTTGTTCGCTCGCCAGGGATTGCCAAATCCTGGCCTTTTGCACCAGTGACGGGGATATGGCAATCCCCTGAGAGCGAAACAACAGTGGGGTGATTTCTGTCGGGGTGAACTAGGCTGTTTCCTGAGCGTGAGAAGCTTTCTAACACCGACTGTTCATGGCAGTGCGGCGGGATCACCGACACTTTTGCGTTATACTCGGAGTCCACGTAAGAGGGTGGGGAGCAAACTTGTCTGAGGGTATAATTATGATCAAAGGAGGAACCAATGTCAGAAGATATAAAAAATGCTTTGCGGATGATGCCCTACGGATTTTATGCCGTATCTACAGTTGCGGGTGATGATGTCAATGTGATGGTCTTGAATTGGGCCTCGCAAGTGTCTTTCGAGCCACGTCTAGTAGCCCTGGGGTTGGCGAAGAATGCCTATTCCCATGGATTGGTCCAGGAAGGCAGAGTGTTCGCCCTCAACATTTTCAACAAAGCAGATGCCGATCTGATCAAGCCGTTCACCAAAGGACGGGCTAAGAACCCTGACAAAATGGTCGCTGTCGCTTACACGCCAGGTCCAGAGACCGGCTGCCCAATCCTCGAAGGTGTGGCGGCGTATTTGGAATGCAAGGTGTTAGACATTCTGGACGTCGGCGGAGATCACGATATTGTGGTTGGCGAAGTTATCGGTGCCGGCATCAATAAGCCCGGCGAGGCAGGAGATATGCTCTCTTTGCCTGATCTCGGCTGGAGCTACGCGGGATAACGATTTATCCAAAAAAAAGGAGCGGCATTCGCCGCTCCTTTTTTTTGGATCTTACTCTTCGCCGGGATCGATCATCCCAGGTTGGTGTAACTCGATCACCTCACCATGGACGTTGATCCTGATGCGGAACCCGGTCATGCCCATATAGGCCAGACTTTCCTCCGGGATTCCCACTTCGAAGATGCGCTCGAACTGCTGATCCATCTGTTTGAGCTGGGTTTCGATCATGGCCTTGGTGAAGATATCATCCTGACCGAGCATCTTGGCAGCCTGCTCGCTGAGCATATCCTCATGCCCGATGATCATCTCACGCATGGATTCTAGAACCTGGCGATCGACCTGCTCCGAGGGGATATGGCGTCGAAAACCTGCATCGTCGACCACATAGCAGGGCTCATCTCCCACATAGGCAGTCTCTACGGGGTTATCATATTCGTCATATACTAAACCTTGAAAAAGAATCTTTTTTGGCATGATAACTTACCGACATTCTTATTGCTCTGGATTGTACCGCGCTGTAGAATGTTTCTAATTGATTCTAATACGGTTCTTATATGGTGGCAGGTGTTGACAGGGTCAAAATATGCACACTCTTATGAAGACTGCTTACCCTCGATGGTGCCCAGTAAGATCGCCGCGGCGATACCCAGGCGGCGGTCAAGCTGGTTGGCAGTGTCGAAACTGAAATCGAGTTCGAGATGGTAGCCAATGAAACGGAAACGTTGTTTGTAGTCAGCCACACGCTTCTCGCCGATCAGCAGATCATAGTTTTGAGGCAATAATGAGCCCAACAAGAGACGTCTCAGCAAGGCATAGCCGACACTATCCTCCTGAAGAATACCCAGGGGTTGGTCGTAGGCATCGAGCACTTCCCATTCATCACGCATCATCGAGCGCAGTCCTTTACGGCGCAGAACGCCAACTTTTGTCTGGGTGATGCTGTCGATGACATCGTAAGCTGCGGAGAAGTCGATGATCTGGCGGGCCTGGATGTTCAGAACTTCTTGAGCCATGCTTTCGTCAGAGAATATACGGATATCTTCTTTTAGTTTGAACATTTTTTGTTGGCTGTAGAGCACCAGTTGGCCTGCGGGGGCATAGAGTCGGAATTTTCCAGTCAGGGCCAGGACCTGGCGTTTGAGTAGATAGTTGTTATATTGAAATGCGCTGTGCACGTTTGTCTCCTTTTTTCATCAATTCAATAAACTTGTAATTCCTTAGAAAGCGTCTGAAAAGTAAATTCTACCAGCCAGACCCCAGGGATTTTGTCCATCAATTCAGTTCAAAAAGGTGTTTTGCAGTCTGTTGTTTCAGTGGCAAAAGCATTCTTCTGGAAATCCCTGGGGTCTATTCAAACAGTTTCTTAAGACTCTTTCACCGCAGAGCCGCTGAGATCGCAGAGTTTTATAGTATGGCATTGAGAATGCCGTCAATAAAAAGCTCTGATTAGATTTTTCTCCGCGCACTCTGCGACTCTGCGGTTAGATTTCTGATGATGCTATATTACATCCACGGCTGTGCCCACTTCGTCGTATAACCTGCGTTGATCGGCAGGGACAGCGGGCAATGTCCAGCGATAGATCCATTTCGAGGCCTGGGAAGTCAGGTTTATGCATCCATGGCTGCGAGGCAACCCAAAGTCATTGTGCCAGTATGTGCCATGAAAGGCTACACCTCGTTCAGTGATGTAACTCACCCAGGGGATTCCGGGTAGGTCGAAGCCATTGTAAGCCAGATTTCCAGCGGCCATGTGGCGAGAAGGCATTTTGTGATTGGTGTAGTGGCGACCGGCGGGTGTGTAAAAACGGCCATTGCTGAACTCCGCCCCTGTTGCAGTCTTGGTAATGAAAACTGGGCGACCATATTCGTAGGCGATGACCACCTGGTTGGCAGTATCCACTTCAATGAGTTTCTCTTCGGGGGGAACCTCTGGGGAAAGCGTGCTCACTTCACTGGCTGGAATCAACCTCAAATGTCGCGCCGGTACATAATAGATCAAATCCCACTTATCGTCCATGATCTGGTATAGGGGTGTGCCATCCCTGCCATAGAGTAAATCCAGCACCCAATGCGTGGTCTCATAATAGAAGCGGTAGGCCACCTCGTGGTGGACATCGATCTCCCAATAAGCATCTGTATAGGGTACGGTGACTTCCGCCAACTGGCCCCCCTCAGGGATTTCCCAGTTAGGTTGGTTGAGGATTGTCTTTACGGGCTGGACACCTCCGGAATGCACAAAGCCTTCTTCGATGCGATACCAGACCATATTGTGGGCCGGTTCTTCATCGCCAACAGTCACTTCTAGCACTGGGAAAACAGCATCGACCCAAAGCTGTTTTACGATTTTCCCGGACAAGGAGGGTTGGTCGTAAACGGTAACGTGTTCGTAGATTACCCTGCCTTGCTGATTAGACGCCAGGGATAGTGCTCCCTTGAATGGCGCCATCGCCAATCCAAATAGACTCAATCCCCCTAATTTGAGTAAATCACGTCGGGAGATGAGTTGGGGATGATTCATCACTGGTGGACGTTGACAGTGGTGCCGACTGAAGCCCAATTGAATACCCAGCCAGCTTCATCTGTCCTCATATTTACACAGCCGTGGCTCATCGGTGTTCCAAAATTATTATGCCAGTAAGTGCCGTGGATGCCATAACCTTTATAGAAATACATGGTATAGGGCACATCAGGCAGATAGTAACCAGGTCCGGCCATCGTGGAATAGCGGTATTTGACGTAGATATAGAATTGACCGGTTACGGTGGGATATTGCCATGTGCCGGTTGATATTGTAAACGAGTTTACCAGACTATCCCCATCATAGGCATAGAGACGCTGTTCTGAGAGATCGATGTCGATCCACCTTTCGCCTGAGCCGATGCCGGGCGGTACTGAAGCACGCGATGATGTTTGGGGTTTCTGGGTTGGTTCGGGTTGGGGAGTGTTGGTAGGTTGCGGTGTGGGTGTGATCGAGGGGGTAAAGGTTGCTGTGGGCGTAGGTGTATTCGTCGGTGTGGGGGAGGGGGTAAAAGTCGGTGTAGGGGTGAAGGTCGGGGTGGGAGTGGGCGTGCGCGTAGCCTTGTCGACATCGACCTGTGCGATGGGCATAGCCTCTCTGCCGCCGAAGGCAAAGGAGAAGGTGGGGGTGCTGAACCAGGCGAAGAATCCAACGACAGCCATAATTAAGATCAGCGCCCAAGGTAAGAGGGCTGGTCTGGAGCGAGTTAAAGCTTCGGGTGTGATATTTGTAGAGATTATCTGCCGAGGGGGCTTTGGGTGTGTTGGATCATGTCGCCAGCGGTCGATGGCCCAGTGCATTCCACGTCGGGCATAGTCACTTTGGGGGTTGATCTCCAGGGCGCGCTCGAGATAAGCCAGGCTGGCACGTGGCGATGCGCAGGCAGCCAGGAAGAGCCAGGGCTCTTCCTGGTCCGGAGCCAGAGAGGCTGCCTGTTCAGCCCAGCGGCGAGCGGCGCGGTGATCTTTGCGCTTTAGCGCCTCTTGGGCATTGCGGAGAGCTTCTTGGGCTTGTTTCCAATCAGAACTCATTATGGATCCGTAGTAATGCTCTCGTTACGAGAATAGCAAAGTACGCCGTTAGCGATGCCGTTGGCGATCACATCCTGATTTTGGGTGAGCAACTGGCGATCCAGGTTCATAAAACCGATCTCGATGATCACAGCCGGTGTCTCTTCGTTGATCTCGTCGAAAGCGTGGTACTCAGTCATATCAAGAGTAATGCTCAGGTGCTCGCCCAGCCCAGTCGCTTGCGCATAACGATTTCGCAGACAAGCAACCATACGGGCAGTTCGCTCGGGACGGGGGTTATACTGCGATGCAGCCACTTTGAAACCAGTGGCCACGTCATTGATGTAAGTGCAAGAATCGGAGTGGATCGAGATCAAGGCCAAAGCCTGGTATCCTTGCAAACGCTCATCAAACTCGTTCAGTAAATCGACCGCAAAGCCTTCGTTGATCAGCCTCTGCTGTAGGAGGGTGGCAACTTCCTGGTTGATGCTCAACTCTGTCAGACCATCGGGGCAAACTGCGCCAGGATCCTGGTTGTCACCCCAGTGTCCCACTACAATGCCAATAGTGGGTTTAGGGCGCGGCGTAGCAGTTGGCCATTGTTCAGCAGGTGTTTCCTGGGATTTGACGGCTTCAGCCAATTTGGCAGAAAATTCACCTGAGAACAGGCCAATGGGCTTGGCTGCCGTGAATAGGGTTGCCACAGCGGCTGCAACCACCACCACACTGAAAATGGATCTCAGTGTTTCTAGCAAGAGGTTTGGGCCTCTTTTGGTCCTGGAATCATGGTCTCCCATATCAATACAGCAAATTATTTATGTGTCAGCACCAAAAATTGCCTGAAAAAAGGGAGTGGGTGCGAAGCACCTACCCCTTTTTGTTCGGTTAGGCGCACTTTTGCAGGGTAAATCACGTCGAATTCTTACTTCATAGTACCGAAAAGATGTATAGATGGCAAGGTTTTTAGGTAAAATAGAATAGTATGATATTGCTTGACTTTTTCATGTTGCAAGGTTGAGGCCTGTATTGAACAACTGATGTCTGAGGAATTCTTAACCCCCGAGGATCGTTCTACTCTATTGGCGTTGGCGCAGCAGGGTCTGGAGTTAGGCGTGAGAGGCGTCCCCTTGCCGCCTCTTGACCCTGAAGCATTACCCCCGCGATTGCGAGAGCCTGGTGCTACATTCGTGACTTTAACGAAAGCTGGTCGCTTACGGGGCTGTATCGGCACCTTAGAGCCCTACCGCTCTCTCGCCGATGATGCCCGTGAGCACGCGGTTGCCGCCGCCCTGAATGATTACCGTTTTCCACGCGTGATGCCGGAGGAATTACCGCAAATCGAGATTGAAATCTCGTATCTCACTGCTCCACAACCTTTGGAATATCGTGATCCTGAAGAATTGCTGGCCAAAATTCGTCCTGGCATAGATGGCCTGGTGCTCCGCGATGGCTCAAGGAGAGCGACCTTCCTGCCTCAAGTATGGGAGAAACTACCCAATCCGGTCGATTTCCTGGGTCAATTGTGTCGCAAGATGGGTGGTCCGCCCGATATGTGGCGGAAAAAACAGCTAGAAGTTGAGATCTATCAGGTCCAGGAATTCCATAGTTGAGTAGTATTCTCGCCAGGTTTTCAAAGAAAACTCCTCGCTCTGGAGTCCGATGTCTCCTGACGTCGGGAGATAAAGAGTCTCATGGATAGCTCTCGTCAACGAAATCAGGAGATTTCGGAATCCAGATTATCAACCAGGAACGCGGCTCCTGCCAGGAACCGCGTTCCTAGCTAAACTTATTTCAAAACACATTCCGGGATCTACTCTAAATCCCCTCACTGAACATCAAATAGATATTTCAAGCCCGCTTCTGATCTAAATATCGCCGCGTGATCATGCCCCACGCAGGGGATGAGGGCGATTTTGTGCGTTCTAGTGATCTCCTCGCCATAATAATGGCGCAGATAGTGATAATAGATCTGGCCGCGCTCCAACCGGTTTGCTCCCTGGAGCATGGCGTTGGGAGTTTGTTCCAGGTACGCTTCCTGGGTGTCCTCCCCGCCGAGCAGATAGACGACCTCCTTGCCAGCAAAATCCTGGCGCAATTTTTGGGACGTTGCTCTGCTCATATAGCGATTGAGATTATCTAACCCATACTTATAATCATTGTAGCCCGGCTCTGCCTCTGCGGGGATAGCAAATTCTTTGGTTGTGCCCGCGACTCTCCTATCTTGGTTCAAATAGACATAGGTAGAAGGATTAGCCACGACAAACCGCAGGTGGATTCCTTGGGGGAGGCGTTGGCCAATTTGGGTGCCAACAGCGTAGCGGTTGACATATTGTCCCCCGGCTGAATGCCCGACGATAACCACTGTATCTAGCTTAGGGAACAACTTTGATGTGGTTACCCGTTCGACAATTTGATCGACGACCTCGAAGGAGCTGACAAACGCTTCCCTGGGATGGTTTTCTGTGGAAATAGAATCGTCCCCTTTTTTCCATCCCTCGCCGGATTCACCGCTCCAAAAAGGGATGTCGTTGGTCAATTCGAAGGTTGTGAGGTCTGCCTCGATCAGAAATTGCGGCGCGATGACCAGCGTGGTTTCTTCGACCCCGCCCTTTTTGGCAGCCGCCATGGTGTTCAAGTAGTATTCATCGGCATTGCGCACAACCCCGTGGACGACAATCACCACCCGGTTGATTTCCTTGTTGGGCCGAGCAGGCTGGTCGATAGGAAAATTCCAACAACAGGGTATCGAGATCGATGGCGCCTCGAGCTGGATTTCAAACCGATTTGGGCAGATTGTTTCAGGTGCGTCAGACATGGCTAGATTTGCTCGAAGTGTTCCACATTGAGCACAAAGACCGTCGCCCGCCTGGCAATAGGCTCTACCGATGGCGAGCATTGCGAGTTGATCAGGTCGATGGCTTGGTCCACGCGGGTATCATCAGCGCCGATCATCAGCGTGCTGTTACCCTGGCGCAAGAAGCCTCCTGTCGAGTCGATGCGTGTGACAGGGAAATTCGCGTTGTGCAAGGCTTCATAGACACATTCGCTGTCTTCATCATTGAGTATCGTTACAAGCATTTTCATATCATCTCTCCGATATGTTCATCCCTACAGGCGCTCGAAATCGCGCACATTGAGAACATAGACCGTGGCTTTGATCTTGTCAGGATCATCTTGAGAAGGGATGCTCTCCCGGATTACACTTAAAGCTCCTTCAACATGTTCGTCTTCGACCCCAACCATAAATGTGGTGGTGCCACCGCGCAATAACCCTCCTGTGGAAGCCAGGCGAGTAGCCCGGTAATTCGAATCTAAAAGGGATTGAGCGATTTCGTCACTATAAGAATCATTGATAATTGCTACAATCATCTTCATTACAGCACCTCGTATCTTTCCACGTCAAAAGCGAACATCGTTGCGCCTCCGATTGTGACTGATGTGCTCAGATCTGGATCATGGTCTGGGCTGGGAAGAAATTCGACCCGTTGCCGGCTTGCTCTGGTGATAGCTTTTTTCAAGTTCTCCTCTTGGTCCTTGAAGGTACCAATCAGCAGGGTGACATTCTTGCGTCCCAAGAAACTCCCTGTGCTGGAAAGGCGCGTAACTGGCAAACCTAACCTGTTCATGCTGGCAATCACATTTTCGACGTCGGCTTCCTGTACGATGATGGCCAGCAAGCCGTCAATGCTTTGGCTGGTGTCGACGCGCAATAAATCAATCAGCGTTGACTGCCGGTTCGTAAGCGCGCTATCCACTTCACCAATTAATTGAGAATAAGTATCCTCGGAGATGATCCCATCCCTGTGCATTGCAGCGAGAGCACTGCGCTGAGTTTGCAAGAGATCACGGAACGCTGATTCCATTTCCCGGATTTCCAGACTGGGATCAGCGTGCAGGGTTTCCTCTACTGCTTTGGATAAAGCCCTGGCATGCTGTTCCATGGGCTTTGATAAACGTTCCCAAAGATGAGAAGAGAGCAAGCCTTCCTTGTGCATCATTTCCAGACGTTCGAAAGATGCATTAGCCATCACGGCCCGAGCATGACGGCGTTCATACTCCTCTTCAGCTTCACTACGCTGGATGAGTTTCATTCTGTTGATTAATGGTTTCATGGTCAGGCCTTGAACCAGCAACGTGAAGAGCACTGCGCCAAAGGCCATCGCTTGAATATCAGCGCGGGCTGCGCCCAGTGAGGCTGGAAGACTGATCGCCAGAGCCAGCGAGATGGCACCTCGCAATCCGCCCCAATAAAGTACATTCTTATATCGGATAGTTATATCCTTTTTGAACCCCAACAAGCCATAAACGCCAACCGCTCTGGCAACCAAAATGGCCACAATTGCCCAGACGATAACCTGCCAGGAAGCGACCAGCACTCTCAGGTTAATTTGTAAACCAATTAACAAGAAGACAACCGAGTTGGCAAAATAGGCGGCGATATACCAAAAATTGAATACCAATATTCGCGATGTCGGTGACATCGCCCTGGGTCCCAGATTCCCACTGACCAGGCCAGCAGCTACGACAGCTAATACCCCGCTGACATGAAATTGTTCGGCGATGATATAAGAACCAAAAGCTAATACGGTTGTCAGGGTGGTTTCGATGAGCGGGTCATCGATAAAACTGATTGCCCGAGAGATCAAAACCCCCAGGATGAACCCCACCACCAGTCCACCGCCAGCAACGATAACGAAATCGAATAAACTGTTGATCAGATCGAATGAACCAGTTATGGCAATTACCACCATCAGGTTGAAGATCACAATGGCTGTGCCGTCATTGAACAGGCTTTCCCCTTCTAAAAGCACCTGTAAGCGTTTGGGAACACCTAATGATCGGAAGAGTGCTACCACGGCAACAGGATCAGTGGCAGCTACCAGGGCTCCAAAGACCAGGGCAACCGCAATAGGAAAGCCAGTTCCCCAGGCCACCACGCCACCCACCAAAAAGGTGGTGATTAATACACCTGGGATTGCCAGGGCCAGAATGGGGGCCAAATCTCTGCGCAGATCGCTAGATTTGATATGGAAAGCGGCTTCGAAGATCAGCGGAGGCACCAGCAACCCCAGAAAGATATCAGGCGGAATCTCGATTTGCTCCTGACCTCGCAGTGACAGTGCCAGTCCGATCAGCACCAAGCCAACTGTATATGGCAGGCGCAGTCGATTGGTGACAATAGCAACCAGAGCCGCGATCAATAAGAGCCCGATCACCACGGTGATGAAGATGATTATTCTCTCTTCTTCGGGTTCTTCTTCTGTTTCTGCTGCGGAAGGCTGTGTTTCGTTTGTCTGAACCAGGGGCAAGGAGATGCTACTGGAGCATGCTGTGAGCAGGGGCAGGACAAGAATAATGAGGATCAGTAATGTGCGTACGGATAAAATAGTCCAAGGTTTGATTTTCATCGATTGTCCAATTCCACGATATGAGGTTCGGGTCTCTTGACCACTGCAGTTTGGCCACCTGGAAAAGTCACCCGAGTTTTACCTTCCTGGCGTAGGATTGTCAGCCCGCGATACTTGATGGTTACGGGCCAGGGGAAAGGATTGCTGCCTTCCAGAGCGACTTTTCTGGGAGAGATCAGTCGCACCCCCAGGGTTTCCAAGAAGAGGGAGAGCGGGGCTAAACCCTGGAGAGCATTTCGTTCTCCGACACCAGCGCCGTTCTCGGTGTGGTAGCTTTGAGCAAAGGCTTTATGTTTCTTCAAGTTCTCTATCACAGCCTCCATCAAGCGGTTGACTAATTCGGCCGCCTCTTTTCGGTAGCCGTAATTCAGTAGGCCAGTGCCGATCAGGCTGCTCCAAAGAATTGATGTGTGCGCGCTTGCATGGCTCTCGTTCTCAGCAGAGTTTGAAGGACAAAAAGGAATGCCAAATGTCCTCCAAAACCGCTCCGGGCTTAATAAGGCTTTGCGGATGATCTGGTCAGCTCGCTCTTGGGATGGGATGTTGGCGAATAATGGCAGGAAGAGCGAGTAATCCTGGAAGGAAAAGTCAACCACCTCGACCCTGACGAGGTCATTTGGGCCGATATTCCTGATTTCAATATATTCCAGGTAGCCATAAACCCTTTGGCTGGTGACAGTGCTATTGCGGATACGCCAGGAGAATTGATCTTCAGAAAATCTTTCAACACGATTCTGCCCGGATGGGCCTGCACCGTGGATGAAGAGGTTGAGCTGTCGGGGAGTTGTGTCTATGCCTGTGATAGAGATCAGCAGCCTAACTGGTTGATCAAACGACTGCTGGAAGTAGATTTCACCCGATCCAACCTGTTCAGCCAGAGTCTCTCGTGAAGGGCTAAGATGAGTTTCACGATCCCAGACCCGATACATGCAAGCATTCTCATCCCAGGATGCTTCGACTGCTGAGACCAGGTTGTCTGCCAGAGAATGCAATGCAGGGATCGCGCCGGTACGCTCCAGGAGAGTAGCTATTTTGATCAGGATCTGGATTTCGTTATACAGAAGCGCACAAAGCGCAGGACTCTCACTTAGAGTGATCTCCGCACCTTGAGACCATTCTTGCCATAACGAAAAAGTGGGGTGTTCTTCGAGACCAGATTGCATAAGATGGGCCCATTCGGGGATGCCATCTCCATCACGGTCTTGTTCCGAGTCAAACCAGGCCTGAATGGCTTTGAGCAGATTTGGATAGACAAATCCCAGAAATTGTTGGTCTTCAGTGGCTTGGTAGATTTTCCAGGCCAGGTTAGCCAGTATGGGTGTGGCCATCACACCACCACGCTGGCCAGCTAGACCAGGTTTCCAATCGATAAATCCACTTTGTTTTTGGATTGAGAGGAAGTTTGCCAACAACCCGGCAGCAATCTTCGGAGACGCAGGGATGAGCATACCAACCAGGAAATCTGTTTCCAATGGCGTCTGACCACTCCACAGATGAGAGTGATCGCTACCATCACGTTTAGGGGAGTAGCCATGATCGGGTAGACGGCTGCTCACAAAAGAAAGCTGGGGTAAATGATCTGTTGACCCCATCAGTAGCCCAAGGGCATTCTTTTGCGCCAGCGCAAAGGCGGCATCCCAATCCGGGTCGCCGGTTTCGATATCGATGAGACTGTCGTAGAGCACATCCAGGCGAGCGATTTCTTTATCCCAAGGAAGTGCAGCGATGCTCCTGGCATGTGCAAAGGATTCTGCATGGGTTTCGCAGGAGGCCAGAACCCAGACAAATTGCCGCTCACCCCCAACAGGTAAATCCATTTCGATAGCCAAGGCCGGAAATGGGCCAGAGCTGGATTTGGGGCCCCCTGTCATGAACAAGACAGGTGCAAGACCATCTGTCTGACCACATAGCACAGTGGCTGCTTCTATTTCCTGTGGGGACATGCGTTCGCCTTCGGTTGCTGCCGAAAGCATGGCACCCCATTCAAAACCCAATTGTCGCGCAGACAGGCGACTGTTCTTTATACGAACTCGACCAGCAATGCTGTGGGAGTCCGGTACCCAATATTCGATGGAAACATCTATTCCTGTGAATGGCAGGCATTGGAGGGCTAAATAATTTGGATTGAACCGCTTGATGCTGGGGATCTCGGCGAATTTTTCTGGATCAGATACTGCGTTATCTCCCTCGACAAAACGCGGAAAGAGCCGCAAATTACGCGCCCGCAGACCGAATGTTGTTCGGATTGCTAAAGCCGCAGGCTCCCCTCCGCTTAGCGCAAGCTCCCAGATGTGATCATTGGCATAGTCCGTTGGACCACAGCGGGCATCGGCCGCCAGGGTATAAGCGCCTGGATCATTGACTGTCAGGTTCCACGTCCTCATAAGGGGCTATTTTAAGGGCAGTTGAGAGAAAGGTCAAAGGTTTTGTGCTAGAATCAGTATTCAGTGAACAGTAACCAGCTAGCAGTGTCCAGTGTTTTTAACCAGGAGTGAAATATGTCGAAACATCAACCGCGCGGGTTATATTTTGAGGAGTTTGAAGTCGGCCAGGTTTATGTCAGTGCCGGACGTACGATCACGGAGAGTGATATTGTCGCCTTTGCAGGATTGTCCGGGGATTACAATCAGATCCACACGGATGCTGAATACTGCAAGCAATCGCCTTTTGGTCAGCGGATTGCCCATGGTTTGTTGGTAACCTCGATTGCTTCCGGTTTAGTAAACCTGAGTGGCATGATTGATGGCACAGTGATCGCATTTCGTGAGATCGAATCTTGGAAATTTACCAAGCCAGTCTTCATTGGAGATACCATTCATGTGCGGTCTGAGATCATCAGGACCAAAGCCCTGAGTCGTTTGGGCGGCGGTTCTGTCGATCTGGAACTCAGTGTTTTGAATCAGAGTGATGAAGTGGTCATGAAAGGCATCTGGAAGGTTCTGGTTGCTAGTAAACCTGAGTAAGAGTAAACGTTGAACAGTTGAGAAATCGTTTAGCCTAATCAAAAGCCCGCAGTTCTGCATGGAATGAAATCGCCTGCAGGAAGAACAACCAAATCTGGAAATTTATTATGTCAGAAGAGAAGCCAGCCCAGCAAGAAGATCCTCGCGATCGATTTCGTCGCCTCTTAGATGAAGCAGAAAAGGTCGAGCAGGAAGCCTCCACCGATGATGTTGATATTCGAGAGACTCAAGAGCCTGCCGAGCCCGCACGGGGTGATTACCCTTCGACGTATTTGGATTTAGTGGGTCGCAGAGACGAGTCGCAGGATCCTATATCTCAAGAGCTCCCTGGCGAAACACGCCCAGAACAAGTGCGCGATACCGAATTGCCCGGTCCTGTGGAAGAAGAACATACAGAACAGGATGCCGGTGAGAAACCCACGCTACCCCAGCAAGAGGCGACTACACCTCCACCGCCCAGTTTAGGCACAACACCCCAAACCGCGCCTCCGGCGCTGGATACCCAGGGAATGCCATTGCCGCGCCGGGTCGATGAGATCGATATTGGGGCCACTCGGGTCACACCATCAGCCTTCGAGGATGTACCCGCTCGAAGACCAGCGACCACCCCTCCCGTAGCTCCGCCCCCTGCACGTAAAAAACGCAGCCGCCGGAAATTTCAGGTTGATCAGCTCGAGCGCGGGTTGGGCTGTATGTTGCGCATGTCCCTTTTAGGAGCTTTTATTATTGTCATCCTGGCAGTTATCACAGCTACAGTAGGCTTTTTTGTTTACTGGCAGATCGCCAATGACCTGCCAGACCCCGGTGATCTGCGCGAACGGGTTTCTCAGTTCGAAACCACACGTATCCTGGACCGGAATAGCAACTTGCTCTATGAGATCCTCGATCCCAGCGGTGGGCGACGGACATATATCTCGTTAGATGAGATGTCGCCTTATATGGTTGCTGCCACGATTGCCACCGAGGACAAAGGGTTTTATAGCCATCCAGGCTTTGATGCTATGGCAATTGTGCGCGCTTTTTGGCAGAATTTAAACAGTAAGGAAACTATCTCGGGAGCCTCGACGATAACTCAGCAGTTGACGCGCACCATGTTCTTGTCGGCCGAGGAACGCGCCCAACGCACGTATAAACGTAAGCTGCGCGAGGCCATCCTGGCTGCAGAGGTCACTCGGCGTTACACCAAGAATGAAATCCTGGAAATCTATTTGAATGAGAATTACTACGGCAATCTGGCTTATGGAGTCGAGGCTGCTGCGCAAACCTATTTTGGTGTTTCGGCGAGAGAGTTGGATTTAGGTCAGGCGGCATTTTTGGCAGGGTTGCCTCAATTACCGTCAGTCTATGATGTCTATACCAATCGGGAAGTGACCCTGGAGCGCCAGCAAACAGTTTTGTTATTGATGTTCCAAACCAGTCAGGAACAGGGTTGTATCTTTGTGAGCAATTCTCCGGAGCCGCTATGTATCGAGGCCGGCGTGGCGGCTGAGGCGGCGCGCGCGTTCGAAAATTATGAATTCAACCCACCACAAGTTCAGATTCTTTACCCGCACTGGGTCAATTACGTGCGCTCCATCCTAGAGGAGCAATATGACCCGCAGACTATTTATCGCTCCGGTTTCACGGTCTATACCACGCTCGATCCAGGCCTTCAAGACAAGGCCCAAGAGGTCGTCAAGAATCAAATTGACTCTCTGGCTGGTAAGAATGTCACCAATGGTGCCCTGGTGGTCATCCGTCCCAGTAATGGTGAGATCCTGGCCATGGTGGGTTCAGCGGATTTTGATAATGAGAGCATCGATGGCCAGGTCAACATGGCGGTCAGCCCGCGCCAACCGGGATCGGCAATCAAACCTTTGACCTATGTAGCTGCGTTCGAGAAGGGCTGGACCCCCTCGACATTGATATGGGATGTGCGTTCTGAGTTCCCTCCCTCTGGGGACCCAAACGATCCCCGGGCTCCCTATGTGCCTGTCAATTATGATAATCGCTATCATGGTCCCATGCTATTGCGCTCGGCCTTGGCGAATTCCATCAACGTCGCCGCCGTGAAAACCCTGGATTTTGTGCGGATTTACGATGATCCAGCCACACCTGAAGAAGATGGTCTGGTGGCTATGGCCAAACGTCTGGGGATTACCACCCTAACTCGCGACGATTATGGCCTTTCACTTACCTTAGGGGGTGGGGATGTCTCTCTCCTGGAGTTGTCCGGTGCTTATGCGGTCTTTGCCAATGGAGGCCGAAAAATCTCGCCGGTGGCAATCCTGCGCATCGAAGATCATCTCGGCGAGATCATCTACCAATACGAACAACCCCCTGGCGAGCCTGTATTGCAGCCGGAACATGCCTATTTGATTTCCTCGATTCTCTCTGATAATGCTGCTCGCACGCCAATGTTTGGTGCCAACTCGATGCTCAATCTACCTTTCCAGGTGGCTGCGAAAACCGGCACCACCAACGATTTTCGTGACAACTGGACGATTGGTTATACCCCTGACGTGGTTGTCGGCACCTGGGTTGGCAATGCCGACTATACGCCCATGCAAGGCACCAGCGGGCTGACGGGCGCGGCTCCTATCTGGAATTCCTTCATGCAGACTACAATCCAGCAATTGACTGGCGGCAACCCAACTCCCTTCCAGACACCCACGGGTATCATTCAACAGGTGATCTGTACTGAATCAGGAACTGAGCCCTCTCAATGGTGCCCTAATCAACGCAGTGAAATCTTTGTGGCAGGCCAGCCGCCGCTGCCTCAGAGCCAGGATCTTTGGAAGAAAGCCAACATCGATACCTGGACGGGGTTGCTGGCTTCTCCGGCTTGTAAAGACTTCACAGATAACAAGCTGGGATTGAACGTCAGTGATCCCTGGGCGGTCAAATGGATCAAGGAGACGGATCAAGGACGCAATTGGGCAAATGATATCGGTTTCTCTGATCCTATCTTTTTTACTCCCCAGCAAGTCTGTGCTGAGACAGATTCGCGCCCCATTATCGAGATCAACTCGCCTGGCAATGGCAGCGTGATCACATCCAGTCCGCTATCGATCTACGGGCGGGCAGATGCGACCAGTAATTTCAGTGAGTACTGGCTGCAATGGGGCAGAGGGTATGACCCGGTGGACTGGGATTTGCTACGCGAAGAGAATGACCCTGTCCGTCAGCCGGATGAGATCTACGAGTGGGATGTCAGCGGCCTGGAGGCTGGCGTGGTCTCAGTGCGCTTGCGCGTGCTGAGCACTGAAGATACCTATGCCGAGCGGATCATTACCCTGGATCTGCAAGTCCCCACAGCCACTCCAACCCCTACGGATGCCCCCACCGCGACCCCCACACCGACGGAGACATTCACGCCAACCCAGACGTCCACTACTACTGAGACCCCCTCACCAACCTTGACGCCCACAGCATCCTTTACCACTACGAACACACTCATCCCTTCAGAGACGCCCACTGCCATGGATACGTTGGTGCCAACTGACACGCCAACTGTGGTCTCGCCCCCTACGGAGACGGAAACTCCGCTACCCTCCGAAACCCCGTCGGTGACACCGACACCATAAACTTAAGTACATTCACGTAACTTGATAGGTTGGTAGTGACGACTTCAGTCGTCCGCAAAAGCACCGTACAAGCCCTTCAGTTGCAGAGCGAGGCCCGTCTTTTACGTCGGCGTGGGGGTTAGGAGGGTGAGTGCGTAACTCCTGTTAATAAAATTGGTGAATAAAAGTGCTAGCTGCGCTTTACACAGCTAGCACTTTTTTGTCATTGCCTTGATTGTGATGTTTTTCTACGGATTTGATTCCGGCACCATTTCCTTGTAGATGTTGTTGTTGTGATTATGATCGTGTTCTATCCAGATTTCACAGAAGACTTCGTATTGGTATAAATTGGCATCGATTTTGATCCCGGTTTCGAATTCGTCGGTATCACCAGAACCCAAGGATAGAACGACTTGTTGGTGTCCTTCGCGGTCATCCCGCCCTTTTTCTGGGCCACCCCAGGAGATGCCGTGTGCATGGCAGAATAGCTCGGCCTGATAGCTGGTCAACGGTGTGGGACCATGGTTGGTGATGCGGGCTTTTAAATCCCCGTGGGGCAAGTTTTCCGGAAAGATATCGGTCACTGCCAGGTCTGCTCTAACATCGCCCTCACCTCCGGATTCTCCGCCGGGCCCTCCAGGGCACTCGCTTTCGGGTGGGCATTCTTCCTCGTGATGGGGTTCTTGGCCATGTTTTGGTTCGCCCTCTTCGTGGTGTGACCCTTCTTCGTGATGGGGTTCACCTTCATCGTGATGCGATCCTTCCTCCTGATGCAGGTCGCCTTCGTCGTAATGAGGATCTTCTTCATGATGGGGGTCCCCCTCTTCATGGAAGGTCTCTTCTTCGTGATGTGGCTCCTCGCCGTGCCGCGGTTCACCCTCTCCTTGATGTTCGCCTTCATCGAAGAATGGTTCTTCTTCTCTGGGCTGCGGTTCGAATTGCTGATCCCCCAGAACACGACTGGCCAAATTACAGCCCAGCGCGCTAAGGGTCAGTGCCAAAATAACGCAAAGCGAGAAGAACTTACGGGTGGTCTTGATTTCCTTCTTCATTTGCTTTCTCCTTTCATTGACTATTCTTGATCATTTAGTCGCTGAAGCGGCTGAGAAAGTAACAAATGAAGTCATTTGGCGAGAAATTCCGAAAATTGGGGGTGGGGGGGGGGGGGGGGCGCCCGCCCCCCCCCCCCCCCCCCCCCCCCCCCCCCCAAATTTTGCGCTCTTCTCGTCTGCAAGTTGACATTGTCGAGAGGGAGTTTTGTTAAAGCAAGCGGATCTGCGGTTCTGAGTAAGTCAAGGGGTCTAATGCTAACTGCTCTGTGAAGTTCTCAAGAGTCAGCATGGGGTTATCCACCAGGTAGCGCAGATGACGGTATTTGATGAAGCCCCAGTGATCTTCAACTTGCACCCGCAATAAAGGGTTATCTTTCAGTTTCCAGGCCACCAGGTTAGCCCGTCCTCCGGGAAGAATAATCAGGGCTTTTCCACCGTAGGATGTCTCTGGGTTGATGATCTTGCCCAGCACGGCTGAAGCAGTGACATACAAGGTGTATTGCGGCTTATCCTGTTTGCCAATCCATTGATATCGAATGGGATCGTCTCCAGCCTCTCGACTTTTTAATCCTAGTTTCTTCGCCAGTTCTTGAAGGAGCTCCCCAATCTGTGTCAGATCCTGGTGCCGATTGTCGGGAACATCTCCTGGGCGTATATACCAGTAACCGCTCTCATCTGGTCGCTGCTCGCAATAGGAATCGAGACATACCTGGATCAATTCCATTCCTGGCGTGAGTAAACCCGGAAAAGCGTCACAAAGAGTTTCGTCTAATGCCCCCAATCTACAGCCAGGGTGTTTGAGCAAATTATTGACCAGTTCGATTTCCACTCGGTCGGCAAGAGGCAAGGAACTGCCCTCATACTTGTGCAGCCACCAATATCCCGACTCAGGGGATTGACCGGTGACCTGCAAACGCAAGAAACCACCCCGAAAGGAAATCACCTCTTCGACAGTTTTCTGGATTTCATAGAAGCGTTCCCTTGGGGAGCCTGATGGCTCAGTCATTTTCGTATAGGCACTGAGGCCAGCGGCCAGCAGGGGCAAATAGGTTGAGGGTTGGCCGCGTTGTTCCAGGTATTCCTGGGATCCAATCTTGATGATATCTTTTACGCTGCTAACTCCTTCCTTTTTTATTTCATCATCAACGGAAGTCAATGAAATTTGCGTTTGGCCCTCTTTGGCGCGCATGGCTACCCCTTGTAATTCTAGATCAGTGTAGTGCACTGCAGTCAAGACCGCGCTTAGAAACCCGGGTTCAGTTTCGCCGATCAGCCCCAGGAAGGGTATCCGCGCTGGCAATGCCTTTTGCAGTTTTTCTAAGGCTGTATGCAGGGCGACGCTGTGCCAGCGCCAGCTATAGCGTTGGCGACGCAGGACCGATTTGAACTCATCGACTGCTTCTGCTCCCCAAAGCCAACCCGCCCACAGGGCAGAGAGGGTCCAAAATGCCTGGTTGGGGCGTGGAAAGGCTGTCAAGATTGCTCCGATAGGAAACTCTGCCAAATTTTCTACCAGCTCTTTGATGCGACCTTCGAACAAGCAGATCCCACCTTCATCAGGTGGAAGGTCTGGCCAAATTGTCAGAGGAATGGCTGAAGTTTCAGAGGCCCACAGTTCGATGGCTTGTTCTAATGCCAGCCAGATATTATTCTCGCGATATTGTGGTGGGATGGTCAGCTGCCTCGGGCGCTGGCGCGCGGTCGGGTGCGGCCATAGGGTGTTGGCACGATCGAAGGCAGTCAGCAGGAGCGCACTGAGATGATCCCGTTGCTCGGTAGACAAGCGCAGGCCATCCAGCTTGTTGATCAGGGTGCTCAAGACGGTTACTGCACGGTCGGGGTAGACATCCAGGGCTTCTTCGGCATAGATGCGGTCGGGGTCGTTGAGTGGGGCGACGCGTTCAAGGGCGCGGGCGCGCGGTAAGCCCCCATCTCCGAACTGCGCCGCCAGGGATTTATCTGCTTCGGTGGCCGGGAACTCTCCAGATTCCTTACAGTGCGGGCAGGTATAGATGCGTCCATAAGGCACCTGGCCATCTTGGTCCCACAGGAAAGCCTGCGCTTGGATCATCGCTTCGCAGCCCTGGCATCTGGTTTGATATAACGAGCGGATATGCGGCTCGAGGCGCGCATCCCTGAACTTGGCAGATCCGATCATCGCCAGGGCGGCTCTCAAGTCAGCCAGACGCGGCGGGGAGGCTGCCAACTTGAGGGTGAAGGCGATCGCCGGGTTGTTGGCAGCCACCAGAACGCGGTAACCAGCATGAGCCATCTCCTGCACAAGGAGCGGAGAAGCCCCAAAAGGATCCAGCACCCACCCCTCCAGTAGACTCTGTTTCTCCAGCCAGGAAACAGCCACCCCCTCAGGGATTGGGGGTAGGTATCTTCCCATGGGTTGTTCTTTTGGCAATCTGCGTCCGGGAATGTAGGGGGGTGGGACAGGTTGAGGATTCATCTTATCCTAATAGTATACAACAGGAATCGAAGTGGTATATAATGGGCGGAGTCAACACGGCTTTCTTAAAGTCGTGGTTCTGGCGACTGGAAGTCGCAGCAACGGCTGCA
>CAZUSV010000065.1:0-27329 GCA_964622645.1 uncultured Anaerolineales bacterium | reverse complement strand
GTTTTGGGCCCAGCGAAAGCCAATTGACTGATAGAGCAGTTCAGCTGTAACAGTAAAAGGACCATCTGCTTCTCCTAAATCGAGTTGAACTTCAAAAGTATCCCTACCACCTACAAAGTTTGCATCTTTGACCGCTTTCCCATAGACAGCTATATCGGCGCTAACCGTATCTTTATCGAAACCAGTTGGCAACAGACGGTTGTCTTTGAGATACACCGCTCCCCGCAGTAGAGTAGTCGTCACTTCTGCATCAACATTCCCCATCACGGCTTCATAAATTTGAACCTGCTCGGGATCTGAGATGACCTCGTAATGTGGTTCAAAGGCAGAGTCATCAAGGTCGTTATCATTACCAATAATCGCCCCACGATCATCCCAATGTCCCGACTCAAACACAACTTGACTATTGCCATCTATCACTTTTAGATGGACCCATACTCTTCGAGAAGGGAAGCCAGAAGGGAGTTTGTGACCGACTTGTGAGTCAACTGCAACCTTAAAACTCAATGCTTTGTCATCTAACTGGGGTTCATTAATCGATATTTGGGCTGTTTTCTCCTGGAGTTGATCTAATGCCCGGTCTAGAGCAGCGTTGATTTGCTCACTAGATGCTGTGACTTTTAGATCCTCTCCATAAGTTTCCAGTAATTTGAGAGCGTAGGTATTGCCTCCTGCGAATGAATGCACTGAAAATGGACTTCGGGGTGGCCCGCCAGTCACTGAAAGGGTTACTTCGCCTGGAGCTACGGGCATATGACAATCTGGGCAAGAATGGGTGTCAACATGATCACTGGCTAACCATTCAAGATAGGGCATTTGCTCAGGGAACATTCCGATGACCTCGCCGTTATTGTCAATAGTGGGAGTGTACAGAGTATGACAAGAACCGCATAACTCGGATGACTGGATGTGCTCGCCTTGCTCGGGGATATAGCCGGAAGCTGATTTCATCACTATCGCCTGAGCTTCGTCAGTATCGTACGGTCCGTAGCTAAGACGTTCGCCGACAATTTTGTTCTCATCAATCACATAATGACCATCAAAACTTTCTGGTTCGCCCAGATTAGTAGCCTCAATCTGATGACAAAGAGTACAAGAAATCCCATCCAAAGCCAGCGTATTAAAATCATTTTCTGTGTGTAAAAATCCTTCGTCGAGCAACACACCTTTGTTTCCCATAAACGCTTGGGTAGTACGAGCCATCGGTGTGTGACAGGTAGTGCATTTATCTTGGATGATGGCATCATAACTAGGATTGCTCAAAACTTCCGCTCTCACCGAAGCCTGCCAATACGGATCGCGCGATGAGTTCGCCATCATTGTCCCGCGCCAAAAGGTATCCAATGAGACATCGTTACCGGCGCCATCCACCATATCTTTATGACAGGTTGCACAGACACCCGACGTTGCAAAATAATCCCCCCGTTCAGTTAGCAGGGCAAATTCATCAACTGACGGTGGTGGGCTTGTTGCTGTTGGGGTTTCGACCGCAGTCGCACATCCCCACAATATCACAGCTAATAATGTGATTAGAATCCAGATGGGTTTCATGGTTAGTCTTCTTCCCCGTGCAAAGTGGATTTGAATTAATTGCGCAGAATTTCATGTGAATAGGACAATATTGTAACATAAACCTTGTGCTGTCCTTATCAACATAGTAAATTTCTTTTTCAAAATTCATCACCGGACACTTTTTATATAGGAGCGCAGACGAACCGTGTTCCTTTCAATAAATGAGCCTTTATGCACTTCATTTGCTCGAAAATCACACATTTTATGCATATAAACTGCCTAAGGAACACGGTTCGTTAAAAGTGTCCGGTAGTGAATATCAAAACAGTGATAACTTTAAGAATATCTTCTCAAATCAGAAACTGTCCTCTGATGGTGTGAGTGGATCATCTGCAAACGGATGAATCCCATTATCTAATAGTTGTTTGCGAAGTTTCTTAATCACCTTTTTCAAATCCGCCATGCGGACCTCACGACCCGCCATCAAAATGAGAATTTTCCTTTGCTCTTCCATTTGCTCTTGTAGTTCCTTTGTGCGTTGCTCAACCAATTCTTCAAGGTGATCTCGATGTTTGGCTAGCTCCTCCTCTGCCCGTTTGCGGTCGGCAATTTCCCGTTGTGCTTGCTCATACAAACGGGCATTCTCAAGAGCAATTGCTGCCTGCTGTGCCAAATCCTGGCAAATCGCAATCTCATCAGGGAAAAATTCCCGGCGTCGCCGAGTTTCCCATAGCTCAGCTGCAGCAGGGCTAATGTACTCCCCAATGACTAAAGACTTCATTAGTAGTTGGCTCGTAAGTGTTGATATAGGCGCTGGTAGCATCTATGACTTGGCCCATTCCCTTTGCAATATGTGCCATTATGGTTTCTAGATCTAGAGTGGAAGATATTGCAATTCCCGCTTTACGGAGAGCGATTTGTGCTCTTAATTGTTCCTGGACTACATCAATTTTGCCATCTACTTGTGTAAAATTTCCTTTTTTCTTTGTCATAGAATCGTCCATCATGATTGTTTTTATACAAATCGCCATCTGACAGCATAGCATAATTCCCAATCTCGTCAAGCGAAAATCTCTTCTTGTGCACGGCTTTCTTAAAGTCGCGTTTCATGTGTCATTGCGAACGCAGCCCAGCGGAGTGTGGCAATCTCCTCGCAGAGTGGGAGATTGCTTCGTCGCCAAAAAGCGGCTCCTCGCAATGACATCTTAAGATTTTAAGAAAGCCGTGTCTTCTTGTGGAAACTATGGATTTTATGGACAAAAACCAAAAGAAGATAGCGCCTAAAATGCCCTGTAATGTCTATGATATAATAGGTCTGTTCACCCCAATTCCGCATTGATGCCGCCATTCTGTAATCCGGATGGCGGATTCTGGTTTCAGAAAGAGAGTCAGTATGGTTTTTGAAGTTGGCGACAAAGCAATTCATTTGGTTCACGGCCTCGGGGAGATCGTGAAAATCGAAGATAAAACGGTCCACGATCACATGGTTAGTTGTTATGTATTTCAAACGTCGTCTCTGACAGTCTGGGTGCCAGTTGATGTTGAGAATCAGCATAATCTACGTGCGCCGAAATCAAAGAGGGAGTTCGAAGACCTATTTACTGTGTTACAAAGCCCCAATGAGCCCTTACCAGAGGATCATCTTAAACGCAAAAAACAGCTCCTAGAATTGCTGAAGGATGGGCAACTCAAATCTATTTGTCGCGTTGTTCGTGATCTTTCCGACCATAGCAATAAAATAAAGCTAAATGATGTGGATAAAGCTATTCTTGATCGCGCAATAAACTCGCTGCTTGTCGAGTGGATGTATTCTCATTCTGTTCCCCTGCCTGAGGCTCAGGAAAAAATGGCAGAGTTCTTGAACTCCTAGCAAAACTTCTAATAAAAGTATTACACACAAATTTCTATTTTGTGCTAGACTATAGCGCTTGTTAAACAGAAGTTCTGATAAAAAGATAAAACTTTGATTTGGAACCCATGCGTAACCTAGTAAATCTTTGCTGAAAGCAGAAAGGAGTTCCAAATCATGACTAGAGAACAAGGTATTGTAAAATGGTTCAACGGCGGTAAAGGCTACGGCTTTATCGAGCGCGATGCGGGTGGAGATGTTTTTGTCCACTTCAACGCCATCATTGCTGAAGGCTTCAAAACCCTCGATGAAGGCCAACGTGTAGAATTCACCGTAGAGCAGGGCCAAAAAGGCCCCAATGCTCAAAATGTTGTAGCTCTCTAATACAACAGAATGATATAAAAAAGGACAGGGCAGCTTTACATAGCTGCCCTGTCCTTTTTTATATATAGTTTGCACATTTTCAGAGTCTAAATATGCCAGGATGAGATCAGGTTATCTGCAGCAACATATGCGAAGCCTCCCTCCGGCGGCTGAATATAGCCTGCGCAGGCAGGCATCGCACGTGTTGCTGCGACTTCCAGTCGCCGGATACGATTTGAAGTGTTTTTCGTTTGTCGTTGGGACATGTCACGATCACCAGCAATCGATCGAAGTGGGCAATTCAACATCTTCGATGCTGTAGATGTGAGTAACACGCGCATCGCGAATGACTGTGAGAGGATTGTTATTCTCTGTTATGGCGTGTGGCCCGATCTCAGGTGGGAAAAATAAGTGGTCGCCGGGCAGCGAATATCCGCAGCTATTCCCGGTCTCTTCCACGGAGGGTTTTTCGTATACCTCGATATTGAACTCGAAGCGACAGCCATCCTGGTAGAAATCCCCCTCCAATTCATAGGTTGCTGTGAAGGTGTAGGTGATGTAACATAAGCTGCCTTCCACTAATCCTGCGGAATTTACAACCTGAGTGCTTGGGTGGTCTTCCTTGTAGATGTAATGGCCATCTTTTCCGGTTGACATAATGCGAATTGGTATTTTGGCCTCACCCTCGCCAATCAGGGTATCTCCATCTTTGATATTGATTGTGTAGACCAGGTTGGCTCTGCCGATCACTAAACCGGCCGTGAGGCCGGCTGTGGTAGGGGTGGGTGTCGGTGTGGATATTGCTGCGAGAGCGGTTTCCTTTACCGTAGGAGTGATGGTCTCGAATTCCTGCGGACCGCGACTGTCGTCTGTTGACGCAGGATCTTGAAAAGCTGGAGTTGGTGCTCCGCCAGTGTCGAACACGCCGCAAGCGAGTGTCAGCGCGATCAGGAAAGCGATTGCCGCTAGGGGGCGTCTCAGGTTGTATTCGCTGATTATCTGCATCTTTTCCATCTCCTGTGGATATCGGTTTATCTGATTATATAGAGAGGCGGATTTTGATTCAACAAGATAACGTGGTTGCTATGCGCTGGCGACAAAAGCAGCCAGCATCAATGATCTGATAAGAATCCCATAGTTTGCTATATAATACCATTGTGGCTTTCCATCATAATTGTGATCAACAACAAAGTAGGCTCCCTATGAATACCAGGCAAATGCTGTTACTTTTTCCCCTTTTCATTCTGCTGACCTTCGCAGTCGCTTGCAAGCCCGCTGAACCTGTCCCAACACCTACTCCAACGCCCGCTGGATTTCAGGCGCTCGATGAAGGTTTAGAATTGTCGCCCCAGGTTATCTCCATGGATCCCAGCGGCGGCCAGGAGATGCTCGCCGATGGGGTCATAGAACTGAAGTTCGACCAGGAAATGGATAAGCGTGCTACCGAGCAGGCCTGGAGTCTGACCGGCCCAAAGGGTGAAGATATCGCCGGTGAGATCACCTGGACCGACGATAGGACATTGCATTTCACGCCAGCTGAGCCTTTACGTTCCGGTAGCAGTTATTCTGTTAATCTGACCACCGCAGCCGCCAGCCAGGGGGGAGTGCCGCTTTCCGAAGAGTTATCTTTCGTCCTCAATACCCTCGGCGAGTTGGAAATCAGCCAGGTGTTCCCGGCAGATGGCGCCACAGATGTCGAAAATGCCGCTATCATCACAGTGGTATTCAACCGCCCGGTGGTGCCATTGGTCATCGCTGAAGCGCAAGATGGTCTCCCTGAGCCGCTGCAAATCACGCCGGAAATCGTTGGTGCGGGGGAATGGATCAATACCTCGGTGTACGTCTTTCGGCCAGGGGAGCCTTTGCGAAGCGCCACTGATTACACCATCACCATACCTGCTGGTTTGACCGATATCTCAGGGTCAGCATTGGGGAACGATTTCCAATGGGGCTTCTCTACAGCTTCACCTGCCATCAGCAAACTTCGTTTAGTGGATCTGACCACCAACCCCGATGACTGGTACAGTGATGTCCCCCTTGACCAGACCTTTGCGATCACCTTCCGCCAACCCATGGACCAGCTTCGTACGGAGAGGGCCTTTTCACTCACCACCTCGACCGGCGAAATAGTCCCAGTGGATCTGGCCTGGGATGAAGAGGGCACTGAATTGTCCATCGAGCCCAAGGAACTCCTGGCTGTCGAAAGAAGCTACACGCTGGAATTGAAGAGCGATGCGCAGGATATCTGGGGCGGGGAACTCCAGGAAGGCCTGGAATGGCATTTTTCTACCTACCCCTATCCTGCGATTGTTGCGACATATCCAGAGGATGGCAGTACCCTGGACACTTATTCTAGGAATTTGACCATTTACTTTGCCTCCCCCATGGATATCGCATCGATCGAAGACAGGATCCTCATTGACCCCCAACCTGAGAGGGAAGTCCAATGGTATTACAACCCCAGGGAACAGAGTATTTCGTACTACGGTTTGGAAGCCTCTACGGCATATACAGTGACCATCTCCCCCGGCATAAGCGATATTTACGGTAATGCCATCGCCGCAGGGAGCACTGTGCGCTTCGCCACCGGGGCCTATTACCCCTACGCCTATCTGGAAATGCCCTACGGCCCCATCATCTATCGCACCGATGGCCCGCAGGAATTTTTCGCCCGCTATGTCAATGTCGAGATGATCGATTTTGCCTTGTATGAGCTTTCGGGTTTTCAATTCTTCTCATTGGTTTCGGATCAAGTCTCTCCGTGGGATTATGTTCCCTCCCAAAATAGCCTGGTGCGAGAATGGGGGCATATCAACTCGGGATCGCTGAACCAGCGCACCTTGGAAGGATTTGATCTGCAAACAGAAAACGGCGCATCCCTGCCGGCAGGATTTTATTTCCTTACACTGGGGGTTTGGACTGGTGAGAGCTACGATCGGGATATGCGTCTGATTGTGGTGGCTGACTCCAACATGACTATGAAGACCACCCGCTCTGAAGCGCTGCTCTGGCTCACGCACTTGAGCAGCGGGTTGCCACTCCAAGATGTCCCGGTGACCCTTTACGATGAGAATTTTGAGCCCCTTGCGCAGGGTACAACCGACGCTGATGGTCTGCTGCAGCTCGAGCTACCTTTCTCGGAGGGGGAGTACGAAACCCGCTACGCCCTGACCAACGCTGGAGGGCACCTGGCATTCGCGGCGGAGAATTGGGGCAGCGGAGTCACGCCATACGACTTTGGCATCTGGAGCGACTACTATACGCCGCCCAACCAGCCCATGATTTATGTTTACACTGATCGACCCCTCTACCGTCCCGGTCACCCAGTCTCATTCAAGGGCATCGTGCGTATGAATGATGACCTGTCCTACAGCCTGCCTCAGCAAAGTGAAGTCGATGTGGTCATCAATAGCTATCAGGATGTCGTCTACGAAGAGAGGTTGCCACTCACGGAGTTCGGCAGCTTCGCAGGAGAGCTGCTCGTCGATGAAGATGCTACCTTGGGAAGCTATGACATCGCCGTCTATTTCCCTGAATCCGAGGTGCCGGTGGGCAGAGGTTATTTCTCCGTCGCCGAGTACCGCAAGCCGGAATTCCAGGTGGGGGTGACTGCCGATCCTGAGGCGGCACTGCCCGAAGAAGAGTTCACCTTTAATGTCGAGGCCCAATTCTTTTCTGGCGGCGCGGTCGCTGGAGCTGACGTGGCATGGGGCCTGTATGCTACCCCCTACGATTTTGACCCTCCAGGGGAGTTGGGGCGCTACAGTTTCAGCGATGATCAGCGTGATTTGAGATATGCCTATTTCGAAGATTATTATTCCAGCGAACAGATTGCCGATGGATCTTCTCAAACGGATGAAAATGGCCAGGTAACCGTCACCCTTCCCGCAGTGCCGATTGGTGCAGACGCTGACGCAGACACGGATGCGACTGCAGATGCTGGCGCAAGTCAGCAATTCACCTTCGAGGTTACCGTCTCCGACCTGGCTGGCACTGCGGTCAGCGCCCGGACGCAGGTGGTCGCGCACCAGAGTTCCATCTACCCTGGGATACGCCCTCAAAAATATATTGGTACTGCAGAGAAGGAACAGACCTTCGAATTGGTGGCAGTGGATTGGGATTTCAATACCGTTCCAGGCCAAGCTGTAGACGTCCAAATTGTCGAACGACGCTGGCACAGCGTGCAATTGCAGAACCCGGATGGCACCATCGAGTGGGAAAGCACTGTCGAAGAGATCCCCATAACGACCTTCGAGAGGGTCGCAACCGATGAACAGGGATTTGCCTCGGTGAGTTTTACGCCCCCCAATGGTGGAGTCTTCAAGGCCATAGTCAGCGCGCAGGATGAGTTTGGCAACCAGGCCAGCGCATCTGCTTATATGTGGGTCGCTGGTAGCGACTACGTTGCCTGGCGAAGGTCAGGGGATCGCCGCATGGATCTGATCCTGGACAAAGACAGCTATGCGCCCGGAGAAACTGCTGAGATTTTGATCACGTCTCCTTTTCAGGGCGAGAGCTATGCCCTGGTGACTGTCGAACGTGGCCACATTCGGGCCAGCGAGGTGCTCAACCTCACCAGTAACAGCACGATCTATGAGCTACCCATTACGGCCGATATGGCACCCAATATATACCTTTCCGTGACCATCATTCGGGGCGCGGGCGAAAATGGCCCGCCGGACTTTCGCATAGGTATGGCCGAGATCCAGGTGGATACGGCTGCGCAAACCTTGAACGTCGAGATCACGCCAGACAAAGAGCAGGCCGGCCCGGGTGATCTGGTCACGTACACTGTGCGCACCACCGACATGGATGGCGAGCCTGTCAGCGCTGAAATCTCTTTGGCGCTGACGGATCTGGCGACGCTCACTTTGAGCGGGCCGAACTCGGTGCCCATCCTGGACTACTTCTACTCACCCAGTTCGCTCAGCGTGCGCACGGCTGTCCCCATCGTTTATAGTATCGAGGAATACAACGCCGCCCTGGAGGAGCTGCTCATCGAGGGCCAGGCTGCGGGGAGCGGTGGTGGCGGCAAAGGTGCCGATGCCTACGGCGTCTTCGATATCCGCGAAGATTTCCCCGATACTGCCTATTGGAATGCCCATGTGATCACTGATGAGAATGGAGAAGCGTCAGTCACTGTTACGCTGCCCGATAATCTGACGACCTGGCGCATGGACGGTCGCGCGCTGACCGTGGATACACGCGTGGGGGATACGCTCAACGATTTGGTCAGCACGAAACCCTTGCTGGTACGCCCGCAGGCGCCGCGCTTCTTTGTCGTTGGGGATGAAGTCCGTTTGGGGGCTGCGGTACACAACAACACCGAGGCAGACCTGGTTGTCGAGGTCAGCCTGGGTGCAGAGGGTGTAGAACTGATCACAGATGGCACTCAGCAAGTCGAAATTTCAGCGGGTGGGCAAGTTTATGTAACCTGGCAGGCCGCTGTCCACCAGGATGTCGAGCGCGTCGATTTGATATTCAGTGCAGTGGGTGGTGGCTATACCGATGCCAGCCGGCCAACGCTAGCCACTCTCGAGGGTGGTGGAATCCCCGTTTATCGATATGAAGCTCCAGAGACGGTCGGGACCTCTGGAATGCTCAGTGAAGAGGGTGCCCTCACAGAGGGGATCAACTTGCCCGAAGAGTTCGGAAATCTTAGCGGCGAGTTGACCGTCCAGATCGAACCCTCCCTGGTAGCGGGTATGGCAGATGGATTGGATTACCTGGAACATTATCCTTATGAGTGTGTCGAGCAGACCATTTCACGCTTCTTGCCCAATGTGCTCACCTCGAGTGCAATGCAGGCCTCCGGGCGTTCGGACGCCGAATTGCAGGTCAATCTGGATACCCAGGTCAGCACCGCCCTGCAGCGCCTCTACAACTGGCAGAATCCCGATGGCGGTTGGGGTTGGTGGTCAGATCAGGAGAGCGACGACCTGACCACTGCCTATGTCGTTTTGGGGTTGGCGGAAGCTGAGCGTGCGGGATATAGCATAAGCCCCTATGTGATGGAGCAGGCGATCTCCTTTTTGAGTGGGCATTTGCTGCGCTTGCGCGCTCTGGACCCGGAGTATGTGCTCAATCGTCAGGCTTTCATGCTGTTCGTGCTGGCCCGGGCGGGATCACCCCAGGTCAGCCGTACAGTGCAGTTGTATGACCTGCGTCAATCGTTGAGTCTATATGGGCGCGCCTATCTGGCGCAGACTCTGCATATGATCGATCTGGATGATCCTCGCCTGGATACCCTCATCTCAGATTTCGCCAACGCAGCCATCCTTTCGGCCAGCGGGACTCATTGGGAAGAAACCTGGAGGGATTACTGGAATTGGAATACGGATACCCGCACTACGGCGATCGTCCTTGGAGCCCTGATCGAGATCGATCCTGACAACGCCCTGAACGTCAACGCCGTGCGTTGGCTGATGTCTCATCGGACCAGGGGATATTGGAGCACTACTCAGGAAACCGCCTGGACTCTGATGGGACTGACAGGCTGGATGGTCGCCAGCGGAGAGTTGGAAGCGGATTACCAATATGCCGTGGCGTTAAACGGCCAGCATGGGGGGGGTGGGGAAGCCCATAGTAGAAATCTGCAAGAAACCTATGACCTGCGTATAGACATAGCGGAGCTGCTCAGTGACCAGACCAACCGCCTGACGATTGCCAGAGATGCTGGGCCGGGGAATCTATACTATACTGCGCACCTGAAGGTCAATTTGCCTGTGGAAGATATCCAGTCGCTAAATCGCGGTGTGATCATCTCACGCAGCTACTTCGAGTCCAGCGAAAGCGATTCGCCTCTCACTCAGGCAGAACAAGGTGAGAATTTGCTGGCGCGCTTGACCATCGTGGTTCCCAACGCCTTGCACTACGTGATCATCGATGACCCGCTGCCAGCCGGGTTGGAGGCGGTCAACCAGGCCTTGGAGACCAGCCCGCAAGAGTTGGTTCCAGACCGTTATAGCTGGGATGATCTATGGGAGCGAGGTTGGGGATGGTGGTACTTCGACCATGTCGAACTGCGCGATGAAAAAGTGGTTATCTCGGCCGATTATCTCCCGGCAGGGACATATATATATACCTATTTGGTGCGAGCAAGCACACCGGGTGAGTTCCGTGTCATTCCGCCCACTGCCCAGGAGTTCTACTTCCCCGAGGTTTACGGGCGCGGGGAGGGGAGCGTGTTCAGGGTGAGTCCATAAGATAGTACACGGATTTCACGGATTGACACGGATAAAACTGGTTGTTAGGTCCGTGACACCCTCATTCCATGGGTAGGAGCCCAACCGTGTTGGGCGCGCTTTGCTGAGACCGGCGTCTGACTGAGTCACGTCGACACAGTCGTCGCCTACAGCGGACCTCGCTATGCGCGCCTTCGGCGGGTCAGACCGGTCTCAGCAATTAAAGGTAATTTCAATTAATCCTCATCCAGAAGGAATCTTCAAGAAGTGTCATTCCTAGCGATTCTAGGAAACTACTCCAAATTTCTCAGCGCAGAGCGAGGCCTGCCCTGAGAGCAGGTCGAAGGGAATCCCTACGGAATACAGTGGAGTGCGGCAATCTCCACCATAAGTGGGAGACTGCCACGCTTCCGCTCGCAGTGACACATGGTATCGACTCCATATGACTGGCAACTCAAAAGTGTGTAACATGAATTACTTAATAAATCCGCGCCATTCGTACGCCACAAAACCTCGCTATTTCTCGCCTTTTTTTACTTCGAAGTGAATTGGAGTACTGATAAGCTTATCTCCATCCCCGTTGCTAGCCTCAGCCCAGACCTGATGCTGGCCTTCTTGTAATACCCACCAGGTCTCGTAGGGTGGCCCTGCGAGGGTTTCGACTAATTCATCATCCACCCATAAGCTGACTTGCGTTACTCCCACTGAACTGACAGCCTCGATGTGCAGACTCTGCGAATCGACGGGCAGTCTCGCCGATAGGAAGTAGACCGAATTGGGCGCTGGAGAAATGATCTGTAATGCGTAGGCAATAGCTCCTGACGCTTGGGATGTACTCAAATCGGCCAGCAGTGTGAGGCCCTGATCCCTGGCCCAGGGATGCGCTTCGGGGGGCAGGTCGAAGGCCGTAAGAAGCCTTTGGCGTTCGGTGGGGGTATTTTCATCCGCCAGAAAGCCTGTCAGGGTATCGATTGAAACCTCTTGATAGATCGTGTCGAAGGCGGTGGGTTGCGTGCCCTCAATGAACCATTCCAGGTGACGGTAAGGGCAGAGCTCAGTGGGCAGAAAACCGGATAGCGCGCAGACCTCTACATTTACCAGCCCTTCCGGGCGTGCGAATGCTGACTCCGGCTGTCCTGAAAGCACGCTGCGCATGAACTGGTGCCAGATGGGTGCCGCGCCGGTTAGGCCTGTGACGCCGAACATCGGCTCGTGACTGGTGTTGCCCACCCAGATTCCGGTCACCAGGTCAGGGGTATATCCCACTGTCCAGTTATCGTGGAAGTTTGAAGTGGTGCCGGTCTTGACGGCTGCCGGACGGCCGATGTTCAGCGAACTGTGCGCGCCAAAGCCCAGGGTGCGGGCATCGTTATCGCTGAGGATATCGCTGATCAACCAGGTCACGCGTTCATCTAGAACCTGAACAGGAGCTCGACGATCGGCTGCGTAAAGTAGATGCCCCTCGCTATCCGCGATATCTAGAATGCTGATGGGCTCCACTCTGGTACCTCCATTTGCAAAGGTTCCAAAAGCGCTGGTCAATTCCAGGAGTGATACTTCACCACCTCCAAGTGCAATCGACAGATCAAAGCTCTGAGGATCTCCAAAGGTGGAAATGCCCAGGTCAGCAGCCAGGGCTGTGAGCGTTCCGATTCCGATGGTATCCAACACAGATACGGCGGGAATGTTTAGCGAGGAACCCAGCGCCTGGCGTGCCAGCACCGGGCCATGCTCGCGATTGTCGTAATTCACGGGTATATAAGGCTCATCATCGCCAGTCAGGAATGTCCTGTATACGTCCAAGATCATCGTTGCCGGGGTCCAGGGATCGGGCTGGGCTGGATCGAAGGCCGCAGCATAGATCAAGGGCTTGATGGCCGAACCAGGTTGGCGGGGGGTCAGCGCCATGTTGATGGCACCGCTATGTTGGGGGTCGAAGTAATCAGGGCTGCCCACCATGGCCAAGATTTCTCCAGTGTGAGGGTCCAGGGCTACTAAAGCGGCGTTATTGACATTGTGACCCAGGCCGCCCTGCTGGCGCTGAAGCTCCGCGATCTGCTGGGTAATGGCGCGCTCGGCGTGGTGTTGCCAGTCAAGGTCGAGGCTGGTGCGCACGGTGAGAGGCTGTGCCAGCTCTTCGGGAGCAAGCAAATCATCGATTTGGGCACGCACCCACAAAACAAAGTGTGGGGCCTCCAGCGGGTACGGCGAAGCGGTATAGATCAAAGGCTCACCTTCGGCAAGCAGGCGCTCTTGCGGTGTGATGTAGCCTTCCTTCTCCATTAACGCCAGCACAACCAGCTGACGTTCTTTTGCAGCGCTGGGATTGTTCAGCGGATCATAAATTGCTGGAGCTTGGGGTAAACCGGCCAGCAATGCACTCTCTGCCAGATCCAGATCAGCAGCCGCTACCCCAAAATAAGTCTGAGCCGCGGCTTCGACGCCATATGCCAGGCTGCCGAAATAGGACTGGTTGATGTACAGGGATAGGATCTCATCCTTCGAATAGAGTCGCGCTAACCGCCATGCCAACCAGCTCTCGCGTAGTTTCCGGCGAATTGTGCGCTGAAAGCGCTCATCCGGTTCGAGCAGCAGGTTACGGGCAACCTGTTGGGTGATGGTGCTGCCGCCCGCAAGAGTCTCTCCGCCGCGCAGATTGATCCAGAAGGCGCGTACGATGCCGATAACGTCCACCCCAGGATGATGATAGAAATTGCTGTCTTCAGTTGCGATCGTGGCTTGCTGCAGATGGAGGGGGACCACATCCAGAGATACAGGCCGATTGCGCCCGCCCTCTGAGGGCAGGGCTTCATAGAGCAGAGATCCAGTTCGGTCCGTGAAGCGAATGCTGGGGGTGTTGAGCCGCTCGGGGAGGCGATCAAGGGCTGGTAAATCATTGAACAGCCAATGCCAGACTCCGAATATGGAAGCTGTCAGGAAAACTGCCAGGAGCAGGCAGAATTGGATAAGTTTAGCAGATGGCTTCTTTTGGCTGAACATCACCCGTAATTGTAACAGTAGCAGAAGATTTCGTTCTGTTTTATAAAGTGATCAATAGAAGCTTGAATACCTGCCTCAGTAGTCATTGCGAGCCGCCAAAGGCGCGCCCGTCAAGGGCGTGCAATGCGTGATTTTGATGGGGGAAAGCAGCACTTCTTTATGTGAAAAAAATTACTTTGATAACCAAGCGCGGGTTTCCTGGTTTTAACTCCTACATCAGGAAAGCAAAGAGGCGCTCATGCATCAGCCAGAGCAGACCTTGAGATATGTCATGAGGAGTTAAGCAAGATGAATAAGGATCCAAAAATCACACCAGATACAGTAGTCTCGTTCTTCGAGCAGCCCAATGTCCAAACCGAGATGTTAGCTGTCGGAGCAGGAATCCCATTGGGTATTGAGCGAGTATATAATCCCAATATCGGTATTGGAGGCGCTTATGGTGCCTGGGGGCAAAGTTATGATAACGAGACGCTGTTTCAGTTCTTGGAAGATCTCTACGACGAGCCATTTCCCCCTGAAAACCGTATGAAGCTGTCAACATTAGGCTTCGTCCACAGGCATCATATACCCAATATTTCACCTAAAGAGGATCTTGAATTAGAGGTTGAAGTGGGGGCGCGCTTTTTGCGAGAAGCCATGCTGGCAAATGGCTGGCAGCCTGAAGAGATATCCGGAGTGCTCATTGGTATGACCGGTCCTGTGACGGATGATTACACAGAAATTATCGCTAAAGAGGCTGGCATTCCACAAAGTGCGCTAAAGATCAGTGTTCATCAAGCCTGCGACAGTTCGATGGGTGCTTTGCATCTGATGTTGAACCCAGATCTCTCGTCCCACCATCATATGGATAGGAATATCGCCAGGGAATTGTACGGCAAGAAAGTTTTGGTGGGCGGGATCGAGGGGCTCAGCAGGTTTGTCAAAAAATCACGCGATAGAAGCGCACTGCAGTTGTTTGGCAATGGTGCTGGTGTTATCGGCGTGATCCCAGGCGAAACGATGAAATTCCTGGTGGGAAAACAGCATGAAGTATATGATGAGAAGGGCGTTTTGTCTGTTTCTATGTATTACCCTCATTCCGGGCAAATGCAAGCCAGTCACTCGATCATCGAAGTTTCCCAAGCGGGAGATAACCATTTCCGCTTCGCCGGGTTGATGAATGAGCCACAAGATGGCGCGCCAGTCGAGATGGCCGGCCCCATGGGGATGGTCAAACTTTTTGTGCGAACGGGTGTCCAGGTCGTGCGCGATGTCTTTAACCGCTATCAAACCCTGATGGATGAAAGTGGATTAGCCAAAGAGATCAAAGTAGGTATCGTGCACCATGCTAACTTGAAAATCAACTCGCTGAAAGCCAAGCGCCTCATGGACAGCGGCGTAAACATCCAGATGCCATGGATGCTGAGTGAGTTTGGCAATGTCAGCGCAGCTTCAAATATGATCGCCTTCTTAAGGCAGCTACCCAAGATACAAAATGGTGATCATATCCTCTTCGATGGGTTTGGCGCAGGAACGTATTACGACACCTTTGCAGTTGCGATCTAATTCAGGTTTTTCTTCTACTGAGAGGTACTCTCGCTAGATCCATTTACTCCCATAATATTGACCTGCACTGAGGGTCTGGATTCCGAAATCTCCTGATTTCGTTGATCAACCTTATACATGAGTCCCTTTATCTCCCGATGCCAGGAGACATCGGACTCCAGACCGAGATATTTTCTAAGATCGAATTAAATTTGATCAGCCAGCACTGAATTCGAAACTAAAAGAGCCACCAAATATTGCTGCTAACACTATGCATGCAGTCCAGATAAGCATAATGTTTCTAATGTTTAACCTACCCATATTCCCCCAACCCCATATGTAGGGGTACAGTGCGCAGAGAATTCCTAGAATTCCATGCAATGGTCCTTTTTCGCTGAATAGTTTTATCAGCACCAAAACGAAACAAACCAATGATCCAATTCCTCCAATGGCAGCCAATACAGTACCCATTATGTCACACTCCTTTTTAAGATATGCATCAAAGTTGGAATGAGCTGGATTAACTCATTACCAACCCATAATAACTATCTCGGAAGAATATTATCCGAGATAACCAATACAACACCAATATGATTAGAAAGACAGCAGTGAATCCTGTTTTCTGTTCGAATATCTTGACCAGATGGACAAATTGATATCTCTGAAGCGAAGGAAGCAAATTCACAATCCCAATTAGCCCAACTGCCAATAAAAAGAATGGCCCAAATGCATGAGTCTCTAACGAAGTTTCCCAATCTCCGTATAGGAGCGCTGCTATGGATCGAGAAATACCGCAGCCGGGACAGGGTAACCCAAGGAATTCTCGAATAGGACAAGACCAACTCGGGAAGCCTAACATTACTAAGCCAGTGTGTAATACCCCAGCACTAACAATGGCAAGCCCCATAGGCCGATCATCTAAAAGGGATGCATATAAGGAACTATCAAAACTGCTTAGTTCCTTTTGAACTTTTGATATTCGAGTAGCAAAGCTGGTTATGCAATGATTATCCATGCACTTGGTTATTCTTCATGATTTTCTTTGGTGCACAACAATTTAGCCCCCACAAGTTACGGACTTGCTACAAGAGATGAAATGTGACAAATAATATCAACATATACTATAACACGCTTTTCTCAAGATTTTCCTACTTAGAATTGGAATGGTGCTTACAGATATGTAAGCACCATTAATTCGTGATTCATATGCTCAGCTTCGATATCGTTGAGTAGCACGTCAATAATGTCACTGGAGATAACATCTGATTCATTTATGGACAGACCGGCATGCGAGTAGTGGATGCAAACTTGCCCAAATAGCCTCCAGGAAGATTCAGATTGGGCAGGTAGAGGACAGCCGTGCACTTCCAAATATCCACGATGACCAGGGGGTTTGCATAATCCATTGTCTCTGGGTAGATTTCACACTTCAAGAGATAAGAGGTCAATGATATGGATGGAAAATAGATTACCGAGAGATTATTTCGTGCGCAAAGCTCGGGGTAGTTTTCCAGCCAAGCTGCTTTCACCCGTCTTGGGCCACTGGCGAAATAAGCAGCAAATAACGCACACAAGAATAACTGCGATAACAAAATTACGAAAAATATGCGTCGGGTTCGATTGTTCATCGGTATTGATAGCTCAGATGTGTAATGTGTTTGATGAATTCAAGTGTTTGTTGGAAATCTTCGGGGTCAGCAGGTTGTCGTACTTTGGTCGCTGGATCTGGACGGCCATCCCAGGTTCTGTCTATCAGTGGTGACCAGGAAGGGTCTAAATTGGCTTTGGCCCACTCCGCGCCGGCGCGTTTAGATCCTGGATAGCCCCTGATTAGATCGTGCAGCATACGGCAGTAGCTCAAGACGATGAAGTCAACATCACTATGAATATCGAAATCGCCAATTGCAAAGGAGCCTTGCAGATACGCCCCGACGAAATTGTCCTTGAGAATCTCTTGGATGCTGCTTACCAGAATACCCAAAACGTCATTGAGTTTTGGATAGGGTGTGGGAATAACGATGTTCATAAAGAACAAAATTCCTTGAAATTATTTTCATGAGGAAACCAGGAACTCAGGAATAAAAAAATTCATGGCTTCCTAATAAAATTACTGTCAGAAGTTACGCAGTTGCCCCCTAGCCCCCCGCCTGTGGCGTTGGGGGGAATCGTTAGAAAACTTCCCCCAGAATTGGGGGGTTGGGGGGGCGTCCCTCGAAAAATAGCTTCCCATTTACCTAATTCCTGACAATGCTAAAAACACTGTTACCCAAGACAGAATTTAATCAATATTCCAGAAATCCCCTTCTTCTCATTACACTCTCCACACCCGCACGGAGTGTGACCTATGGCATCTCTCTGCAAGATCGCAGAAATGCCAAGCATATCCCACACTCACTGGTCGTTGGTGGACGCGCCGAATCGGCAAAGGTTGCATAAATGAAATGGCGTACGGCAGCGTCAAGAGGGACAATTAGGCATTAGTTTAGAATTATGCACTCCTCAATTAACTTACAGATAAACATCAATTTGTTGCAACAAGGACAAAAAGGCTTGGTATTCCTGCTCGAACTTCGCCACATGCATTGGGGAAAAGAGCGCTGCGACGATCAGGCGGAAGTTAATTGCTCTCAAGAGCATTTGATTGGTATAGGTTGTCTGGGGAAATTCCTTTCTCAAATCCAAAGGTGCATTCTCCCATGCAATGGCATCTGCTACAAGGATCGCTTGCGCATATTCCTTGGGACGATTGGCGGGAGAGAAGTCAATGATCAACGGCAATCTAAAACGGGAGTTTTTTGGGAACCCCCACGCATTCGAAGGCATCTAGAACTTCTTGTGGTACAGAAACCATAGTTTATTTCTTGACTAGTAGTTACCCGACACTTGTGATTCTGGACGCGGATTCACGCAGATTAACAGGATTTTTTATATATTTTTTCTTTGTTTTTCGCCTTAATCAGCGAGAATCAGCGTCCTGGTTAGAAACTGTCAGGCTAGTTTCTTGAATTGCTATGATTTTTTCATAAACAGGTTAAATCTATATTGGCCCTGGATATACCCTGCGACGCTCTGTTGGACAATGCGGTATGTGCACCCGACTCCTTCGGCGAATCGGGTAAAGAAATCTTGATCATAGAAGCGTTGTTCGAGCGGTCCAACATTGGGCCAGGTCCATTTTGGCGTGCTACGTTTCATCAACCGTTCCCTGTGGATGAGCGCCACGTGTTTTTTTGAGTTATCAGGGATATCACCAATCCAAATTCTTCCATCATCCTGACAAACTCGATATAGCTCACCCAGCACTTGCCGGGCGTATCCGTAGGAGGGAAAGTAGTGAAAAACTGAGTAAGCCAAAATGGCATCAAATGTGTTTGAAGGGTAAGGCAGGTAACTGGCTTCAGCAACCTGTATCCATAATCGATTGTCGAATTGGTGCGCTCTCCTCAGCATGGATTCAGCCAGATCACAGCCAATTGCACTTTTCACTTCTTTAGAAAATGGGAGCAGATACATACCAGCACCGCAGCCCACTTCTAAGAACTTGCTTTGGGGTGAGATGCGCAATTCATGGCTGATCTGTTCCCGAAGTTCATCTGCATCTTCCTTCCTCATCATACTGATGCCGTAATCCCAGCCATCGATAGCGATGGGATCGTCATCGGGATGGCTTTGGCCTCTTTCATCCCAAAACTGATACCAATGATGATCTTTTGCGCTTTCCATAGCAGGCTCAGGATGAGATCGATTTCAGAATGCTTGCCGTTAGCTGGTATATGCCAAGCGCGGCAAGGATCGCTGCTGAAATGAGGATGAGCGTACGCCGGCTGTTTGCTGAAAGGTAATGCGTGGTTCCAAAGAGCAGAATTACACACCCCGTGGCAATCACAATGGTTGCGTAAAAGGCGATGATCAGTGCAGCAGCATTCGCTGGACTCTGCCCCCACGCAACCAGGAATGCAGGCCCTAAAACTAAACTCCAACCCAAATAGGGATTTGGGTTGAGGACATTGACCATGGCCGCTTGAAGCAGCGTGCGCGGCATCGATTCGTTGTTCCTAGAATTATCCTCGCGATAGTGTCTCCACCGAGAATAACTTCTCCACGCCAAATAGATCAGGAAAATACCACCCGCGCCCTGGAGTATCCTGTTCATTGACTCAGGAACGCGCGTGATGACAAATAGAATTAAAAGCGCAATTGGACCATCGCTGACCACAGGGGCCAACGCTGCCGGCAATGTGCGCTGCCAACCTTTCTGCAGAACACTGGAAAGTAAGAAGGCTTGGAGTGGGCCTGGTTGAATGGCTGCAGCCAGGGCGAAACCACCACCGATAAAAATATATTCAAGCATGATTCAGCATCTCATGGGCAGTTCTTATCGACAACCCAAAATGGATTCCCCTCGGGATCAGCGAAACTCCCGAACCAAAACTTATCTCTTTCGTCAAGGGAAGGACCGCCAGTAATGGTTGCGCCCTCCTTTGCTAGATACGAAAAAAATTCACCTACATCATCAACTTCAAACTGCAGCACGACCGTATTGTTGCTGCGATCTCCGGGTAGGACTGCCATCTCATCCGCGGCGGCAATCCCAAGTTTGATTCCCGCTGTCGATGTGAGATTGCAAAAGTGGAAATCACCTTCGAAAAGTTTGTCGACTGTAAATCCTAAGACATCTTGATACCAGGCAACCAACTCCGCGAAATTGCTGGCCAGTATGACGGTTTCCCGGGGACGAATCTCTATCATTATTGCTCCTCTAATTACCATTATTTTTACTCAATCGAAACATCATATCTTGTTTAGAACTTTTCATCAACGAGTAATATACTCCTGCTGCTACCAGGGCGATGATACCAGCACCATACCACACCCAATCAGGATTTGTGTTATCCATTCGTAAAACCCCATACCCTTTGGCGCGTTTCTCACCCTATTCTCGTTCAGGGACAGGGATGCTCCGAAATGAATTGCTGATATGCCTCATAAGCAGGCAGGGGCACCAAATCATAGGATACGATCCCCAGGCCATCTCCCCATGCAGTATGGTTTTTGGTCGAACGGAAGTTGTACCACATCACCACGTCCACTAAACCAGAATCGAAAAGGAATTCCAGAGAATCCTTCAAAAAACTTGCTTGCACAATTTCGGAATATGTATCCCGAGAGACACCATATTCAGTTATCCAGATTGGGATATTTGTATCACCATGAGCATCGAGTACAGTCCGAATGTTTTCCAACTGTGTGCGGGTGTAGGAAAATGCGCCGCGGAAATCATCTGGACCACCATTATACGGATGACGGCTAATGGCATCAAAAAAACCTTTGGCGCCATTGTCATACATGGATTCCAAAAATGCTTCCGGTGGGATCCAGGTATATTGCGGAATATATTCGCTTTCATCATTGGCAAGCGAACCTGCAAGAATAGTCGATCTTGGATCGGCGTATTTGGCAGCCAAGTAGGCGCCTTTCAGCATTTCCGTGTAGATTTTGGGATCAGGATTTCGAAAGTAAAGGCTCAGGTTGGGTTCGTTCCATATTTCCCAATAGTGAACGTCAGATTTATATCTGTCTACTACGTGGTAAACATAATCCGCATAATCTTGTGGATTCTTGGGAGGGGCAAAAAACCAGTCACCAAAATCATCGCTGTTGAGATTTCCAGAAGAGGCCCATTTAGGTGTCAAACCTAAAGTGGCCACGATTTCTAACCCTGCATCACTAATTACTTCTGTGACTTCGTCATAATCAGTCCATACAAATACATCATCTTGATTGGGTTCGACATTTACCCAGGGATAATCCAATCGAACTGCCTGGATTCCTGCATCGGCAATCAGATCTGCTCCAACTACCCTTTGTGCAGGCGAAGTATACAACCCAAATGGTTTGTTCAGATGATCTGCAACGCCATAACACCACTCAGGAGATTCGGGCTCTCCAATCAAAACCATTCTTTGTTCTTGGGTAGCAACTTGTCCCGATTGATCTGATACTGTCAAGGAAGCAAAATATTCGCCACTAGAATCATAGGTAACCGGTGCAGGGATTGGATCGTTGCTGTCCGCAACCCCATCTCCGTCAAAATCCCATTCAAAGGTTAATTCTCCAACTCCACCTGAAACCTCGCAGCTATAGCTGACAGTGAAGGGAGCATGACCTGCAACCAGATGGAAGCCATCTTGCCTGGCTTGGTCCAAATTTGGATAAATTGTGAGATCAATTGGAGCTGGCGTTTCTGCAGGTAGGGGAGCTATTGCGTCCGTTTCAGATGAGTTGACCCCGTCCTTCTCGTTATCTGCAGACGTTTGGAATAGTAGTGTCGTTGTGGCATCTATTGACCTCGAGCAAGATGTAAGTGTCACCAGCAGGAAAACATCGATCAATTTCTTTATATTGTGCATTGCGTCGAGTTGGATTGATTTCAATGATGAGTTGGAATTAGGGCACAGAATTGGATTCGCTTACCCATCCTATATGCCCGACTTGATGATCTCTGACTTCAGTCCTTGCTTGGTGCGCCAATCCAGACACTTCTCTCCAATATAGGAGGCCGATTTATAGAAATCAGGCTCATTGCGAGCAATCCTTTCCTGTTCGACATAGGGTGCGATGCGTTCCCAGACCTTGGTTATCGGCGGGCTCATCCATTCCAGGAGGGGTCCCTCTACACTCACATAATTCTCTGCCACAAACCCGAAATAATCTAAGGCGTTGAGCGTCATTTTGATGCTCTGATGACCGGGGGATAGTTCACTTTCCCAGTCATCGGGTTTCTCGAATATTGTCCGGGAATATTTTTCGCTCCACGCTTGTATTGATTCGCTTTCACCTAAAGGCTTGATATTTATAATGATCCATCTTCTGGCTGCTTCCTCGGCTGGATCCGTCAATTTGGCATGAATGGCCTCATAGATCTGAAATGAAATTTGCGATTCCTGGCGCAAATATTCCCTGGCGGCGAATACGACGCCCCCAATCACAACCGCCAGTGTCAGCAGTCCCACATACCCTTCTAAAAGGCTCAAATTGCCATTTGCTTTGATGGTGGTTAGAAAAGTGGGGAATAGGAAATGCAATATAATCAGATATGCAAAGAATACTGACAATAGTGATGATAGCCCCAGCAACCAAAAGCGTTTGATGAGTTGTTGGATATTACTTTTCATAATCTGCCCTCCATATTGTGAATATGATAGTTCTTGGGAACACCTAATGCCGGATACTTACGCCTTATCTGGCTGGAGATCAAGATCCTCGGATGGCTGCTTGCGTGCAAAGACGAACAGGATGCCTGTGGCAATCAAGTAGACAAACCATCCTCCAATCAATTCGGCTCTAATCCCAAATTGCAGGCCGATTGCAATTGCAAACACTGAGGCAAAGACTGAGGTTGCGCCATTGACGGCCCAATACCACGGAATAGCAGGTTCGGCTTGGTGGGCAACTGTAAGTTTGACACCCAGAGGGAAGTAAGTACCCATTAACAAACCGATGGGAAACAAGCCAATAATAGAGAGAAATATTTTCAGCAACTGATTCAACCCCATAAAGTTGCCATGGAGATAGGGAAGCAGCCCGATGTAGAGGGGCATCAGGAATATAAAAAGCACCCCAATGCGACTGGCGGATTTTGCCGCTTGTTCGGGTTCAACATGGCGAGTAGCAAAACTCCCTAGTCCACTGGAGAGCAATAAAGACGAGAGCACCACAGCCAAAGAGTACGTGGGGTGACCTAAGAACAAGACAAATTTCTGGATCAACCCCACTTCAATCAGCATAAAGCCAATCCCAAGACAGGCATAATAGAGCAAGAAAAGCTTGTTCGCCTTGATGCTCTCTAAGCTGCGCCGTTTGCGTAGCCACATTGGTCCCAGGACAAATACCAATACCAGGAATGATACTAGGGTGAGTAACACTCCCAAAGTTGCAATTGGTACTACGCGCAGCTTTTCCTCGTTACTAAAGATTGTTTCTAAACCCAGACGTGGGATATCAGTCAGCTTTAACATTTGAAAGAAAAATGGGCGGTCATCGGTAGGAGGGGTTATATCAATAGAATAATTTTCCCAAAAAGCTTGGTAATCTGGTGCAGTGACCAATTCACGGATAACGCCATGTCCAAGTCCATATGGTGCAAAGAGTACAGAAAATCCCATCTCTTGACTAACCACCTCTATCGTTTCGATCTCTTCCAGGGTAAAGGGCGAGTTTTTCAGCAAGAGTGAAATGTAGCCTTCGTCCTGCGCGGCGTTCAAATTGCCGACTATCACCAGGTATTGTGTAGGATCTTGAACTCCATCTGCATCCCAGGCGGCCAAGGCCAAACTTGTCAGTCGCAAAGCTTCACCATAGCGGTCCCCTGGGTAGACAAAACGGCTGAAAGCCAGGATGCCATCCGGAGTCAGGTGTTGCCGGTACAGTTGGAAGGCTTCCCGGGTATAGAGTGTGTTTTCCGAAAGCGCGAAAGCCCCCGCGGCCGTCGCCGCCCATGTATCCACTGCTGAGGCTTGCAATACATCGTAACGTTGCGATGATTTTGCCAAGAAGTTGCGGCCATCATCGGCGTAAATATGCACACGAGAGTCATCGTAGATGTAGCCCGCATAGTCGGCAAAATTTTCCTGAACAGCTTGGATGATCAGGGGGTTGAGCTCGACTCCATCAACCTGGTGGGCGCCAAACATCAAAGCTGTTAACACATCCCGGCCTCCACCCGGGCCGATTACGAATACTTTGGCGTTGTTTCTGAGATAATATACCAATGCGCTGATATCGTATCTTAGGAAACTAACGCTTTCCCAATCTCCATCGAAATGCACGATTGGAGTTTCAGCCATTGCATCGATTGTCAATTGCATCCAGCCGGGATTTTCATATTCGTATTCTTTGCTTAGCCCCCATCCAAAAACCCCTCCAGGCTGTTTGTTCTCAGGAAATACAGCCACGCGTGAAAAAGAGTTCCAGCGTTCGTAGAGCGTAGCTGGTTCCAATTTCCCCTTCACGAACTTGATTTTGTAGATATCGAATTGAGCATTCAGAATCAAGATGGCAATGCTAACACCCAGCCAGACCAGATTCGCATAACGGAGTCGGGATTGGCGCTTGAAACGAAACGCCAAGGATGCCAGCGCACCTGCGACTGCCACAGCAAACACCGCCCCTGGTCCCCCTAATAAATCCAGGAATAACAGTGCCAAGAGACACCCCAAAGCGGCGCCAATCAAGTCAGCGAAGTATACCAGGCTGACCTTTTGAGCAAATGACATCAGCGCCAGCGATATGCACAATCCTCCAAAGAAGAAAGGTATAGCTAAGGTCACATAAGCAAGTGAAAGAGTGACAATGTTGCCAAAAGATACATCCCAATAGCCAGCAGGAATTTGCAGAAAAACCACAAATGCTACTACGACAGATATTGAATAGATCAGCGATATTAGCGCAAGAGTAGTCTCTGAACTTTCCTTTTGAAAAAAAGTTGGAAAGAGATATAGCAATACGCCGGCCACGGCCGATCCAAATAGCGCCAGTGAAATGGACAGCACAGCAAAATGATAAAACAAGATCAGTGAAAAAATACGCGTCAATGTCACCTCGAGCATCAACAAAGACAATGTCATCAGGAAAACGCCCAAGTAGGTTCTGAAATCTGTTCGATGCATATAGATAATCTCCAAGTCGTCTGGTTATTGTTTTATTCTGATCAGCGGGAAAAATCTTCCTGTTCTCTGAGTGTATGCGACATACTCATCACCGAATTTCTCGATCAAAGCTTTTTCTTCGCGTGGCGTTCTGAAAGCAATCACAATGCCTGTGACGATGAATGGTATCAGAAAGTACCAGCTTGTCGACATTAGCCCCAACCCAATCCCTACCGAGATCAGCGCCGTATACATTGGATGGCGGACATATCGATAGGGGCCTGTTGTTACCAGTGACTGCTCTTCGCTCTTCCCCAGAGATTCTCATAGCCCTGGCTTGAAAATAGCCTCGCTCGAACAAGAACGCCAGGTACAAAGAGCTGAACACTAAATGCAAGATCGTGTCTTCTGCTATCATGACTTTCTAACTCATGTTACGCAGTCTCAGAGAAGAAGTTCGGAAAATAAGGGGTGGGGGCTTCGCCCCCACCCCTTATTTTCCGATGTCTTGTTTTTGAGTGCGTAACATCAATTTCTAATTCTCAATTCATAAGGATAAGCAGAATTACCATCTCTCGGAATCAAGATGAGTAAGCGAATGAGTATCCATGTAGCGGACACTCTGATGGCCCTCTACCGGGATTTCCCTGGGAGGCTTTTGCCACTCCCCCTCATATCTAACGACCCACTTGGCCCAATGCGGATATACCACATTGCCTGTCGGAACCTCGAAATCAACAGCGTCTACTGAGGATATCTGTGCTCGACCAATAATCAGTCCCCGGAATACGAGGTAGATAAAGTCGCCAGGCTGTGCTTTCGTCGGGCGATAGGCCAGAGGGATGAAGTGGTTTTTGCGGACGAGGATCTGGTTGACATAATCCTTGCCCTTATATCCAGGAATCGTGCGCGTGAAACTAGGCAAATGACTCACCTGTCATGACCACACCATAATTCCGGTTTACTTGGTTTTCAATCACACAAGGATAATTATCTCAGATTATTCCCCCAAATCCAAGGATTGGAAGATGAAGAAGTTCAATTTTGCTTTCGAAATCATTCCAACCTCGACAAAACCGATCTTGCCATCCACGTCAATATAGAAGTTGGTTGGATACGCCTTAATCGCATAGTCTCTGGACACCCTTAAGTTGGTATCGGCCAGTATGGGGAAAGTCAACCCATTTTGGGAGCCGTAGTTGCGCATGGCTGAACTGTTCGCACCCACTCCAATCCCCAAGACAACAAATCCTTGAGCGCGATAATAATCATAGAATGACTGGGTCAGAGGCATTTGAGCTTTACAATAACCACACCAGGTTGTCAAAAACACGGCTAATATGGGTTGGCCTGCATAATTCCGAATGGAGATTTCTTCTCCGGTTACAACATCATTAAGCGAGAATTCAGGAGGGTATTTGCCTTCTTGAACGCCAACCAGCGACTCAGGGATTGGCGTGCGCGTGGCGTTCGGATCCGGAGTGGGCGAATGTGTTGGGATGGGGGTATCGGTAGAAGTGGATATTATGGTTGGCACCTCAGTAGGGGTCTGGGTCCAGGTGGGAGGTAAACCCAGGTTTTGTCGCGTTGGCGAGCTCTGAGAGATTTGAGGGATTTGTGCTTGCTCAGGAAGGGCAACCTGAGGTTCTGCGAAAATCCGATATCCGAAATAAAGCGTCAGGCCGGCTGTGATCAGAATAGCAACCATTATGACAGGGATCCAGCGCCCGGATTGAAGATCAGTAGATTGCTTATGACAATGAGGTTCCTGAAGTTTCCTGGACCGTTCGGTAGTTGGTGCAAGCGACTGCTTTTCCCCTGTCAACGCATCTAGCTTGGCCCTGGCCTTGTGGCGAAGGGGATTGAGCTGCAATACCCGTTCCAGGCATTCGATTTGTTGGTCTGGATTGGTGACTGCAAAACTCATCAACCACCAGGCATATTCTGAGTGGGGGTTTTGCTGTAAGTACTGGGCTAACAAGGTTTGGGCTTCTTGCTTTTGCTTGGCACGTAATAATTCTTGGGCTTGCAGAAGAATTTCATCTGATGGTTGTGTCATAGGTTCTTCCCAAGGTCACTACATTGATCCCTGTCACAGTATTCCACCCCAATCGAAATTCCTGCACTGAGCAGGATTTACAATGCATTCTCCACTCATTTCCGCGTAACCCCTAACCTCTTGTGAATATTATTGCAACGGCTATCCACTTAAGGCGGGACAGCAGCGGTAGCCAAAGGATCGTGGCTGAT
>CAZUSV010000064.1:0-27463 GCA_964622645.1 uncultured Anaerolineales bacterium | reverse complement strand
CTTGGCTCCTGATTGGAATTATATTTTCCTCTCACTCATCACATGAGCAGCCTTTGTTGTACCCCTTGTCGTTATGGGCTTCCACGTAAACGACCGCATCTTCATCAAGGTCGAGATCACAACCCTGGAAGAAGAAAGCATCAGTCTCCCAGGTAGCGATTTGGATGTCACAAGTGACGTAAACTGTCCCGCTCCATGTATCGTTGCAGACTGGCCCAGTGATGACCCTATCTATCTGGATTTCTTTTCCATTGATCTCAAGCCAGGTTGGGGGTGAAGCGGCAGCGAGATTGGTCGGGGATGTGATCTCAGGAAAGAGAGTTGCATCATTGAGATAAGAGATCCGCTCGGAAGGGCATTCAGCTTTACAGGCTGACAGCAGCAGTGCTAGGCAAAGCAATATGTATCGGATGTGCGCCTTCATCGATTTTTCCTTTTTAAAACAGGAGCCAAAGATTCTCTTCAGCTCCTGTTTACAAAAAATCTATGTGCAATTATTCAACAGCCTCTGGCCCTCCAAGCAGGATCTTCCTGGCTGCCGGGAGAGTTAGTGAAACAATCAACCCGGCGCCTAAAAGGGTTGCAACAATGAAGTCGGAGGTGTTCATGCGGATCAGGTGTGTGGGCAGGTTGGCTACCACGACGACGCATCCGGCAATTACGCCCAGCCACCAGCCCGATTCTTTGCGAGCAGCTAGCAAGGGGATCGCCACGATGCATAGGATCATGGCGATGAAGTTCATCGGGGCTTCCACTCCGTAGATGGCATGATCCAGATCCATGAAAAGTGGGCTCTCCGGGCGGTCCAGGATGCCCTTGAAACCGTGCATAGTCAACACGTTTATGTGCCCACCCACAACGCCCAAGAAAGTGAAGGCGAAAAAGCGGGAAATCTTCTCGCCGCGGTCACCTTTCTTGAGCAGCAGGATAGTCCAGTAAGTGGCCAGCCCAAACACTAGGGCAATCATTGTTAGCGGCGGCCTGCCCATGTGCACAACAAAAGGCAGGATTTCAATTACTGCAAAAATCGTCGGAAGCGAGATACAGCTCAAAGCCACCGGCCAGGCCCAAGGGTATCCCTTCCACAGCGGGTAGACGGTGACTAGCAGGGCGACGCTGGCCACGGCCGTAATCCCCAGCATTCCTACAAACCAGATGCTCAGCATCATGGGAGCCTTCTCGAAGTGGGGGTCTTCGACCATCAGCCGGACGAGTTTTCCAACCAAGCCATTGAAGGTCTCTCGGACCAAGATCGGCACTATGAATGCGCCAAACAGCCCGAACACAGCGGTTACTACGGCAGCCACTTTGCGAGTTGTGGGGGTGAAATCATTATCAGTCATTTCATTCTCCTTTTATGATTGTGATAAGATTAACGAGCGTCTCTAGCTTACCCAGGTTGCTCGGTTGAGTCTTTTCCCTAAGGAAAGTTGAACTCGATTTCATGCCGCAAACCAAGACATCCCTTTCCGATATCCTGCTCCAAATCCCGGTTTTTTCGAAACTCACTCCGCGCCAGCGTGAAGATATTGTCGATTTGGCATTATGGAAAAGATATGACGAAGGCAAGTTTTTGGCGCATCAGGGGGATGTTTGGCCGAACATTTTGATTCTCGCTAAGGGGCTGATCAATGTACACAAACTCTCGCCAGAGGGACGCAGTTTGGGAGCCTGGAGATTAAAAAGTGGTCAGGTGTTCTGGAGTCCTTCTGTGTTCGATGACGGACCGCTGCCGGCTACCCTAGAGGTGCGCGAACCCAGTGAAGTTTATCTTTGGCACCGGGAGCAGTTGCTGCCCATTGTGCGCCTCAGCCCCGAGGCGATGTGGGACCTTTGTGAGCTTCTTACTGAGAGAATTCGCCAGGCCAGTGAGATGGTCGAAGAACTGGCTTTCCAGCCTGTAGCCAATCGTCTGGCGCGCTTGCTGATGAAACAATATCAAGAGACAGCCGATATTCATATGAGCCGCAGCTTGACCCTGGATGAAATGGCAACTATGATTGGTACCACACCAGTGATGGTGTGTAAGATCCTTTCTCGATTTGCTGGAGAGGGGATCATCAACGTTAGCCGTACAGAATTTGAGATCATCGAGTACGATAAGCTGGAGCAAATGGCCGGACCATGAAACTCATCGAGCTGTTATCCCAAAACCCTATCTTTGCCAGCTTGAGTTCTCAAGACAAAGAGTCTCTCATCAGATCAGCCATGACTTGCAATTACCAGAAGGGGGAGTGGATATCCCATCTGGGTGATAACTGGCCCTATCTTTTCATCGTGGAGCAGGGAGTGGTTACGCCGCTCAAAGAGTCAGCTGAGCGCAGCTTGATTGTGATTGAGTTAGGCGTGGGAGAAGTGTTCTGGGGATTGAGTTTCTTCCTGGAAGAAGCACCTATGCCGGTAGCCTTGGTTGCTAAGCAGGCCTGCCGTATTTCTATGTGGTCCCATGACGATATTAAACCTTTGTTGCTCAATAATGGGCAGATGTCCTGGGAATTGACACAATTGATGGTGCGGCGCATGCAGTACGCCAGTGACATCCTCGATGAATTCGCCTTCCAGCCCGTGACCGGCCGCTTGGCACGCCTGTTATTGGAGCATTTTGGTGACGCAGTGGGGGATTATGTAGCCCGCGATATGACCCTGGATGAGATGGCAGCGCGTATCGGTACAACCCGTGAAATGGTCTGTCGACAGCTTTATAAATTTGCTGATCAGGGGGCTATTCAGATCAACCGCACTGAGTTCATGATCTCAGACCAGGAGCGGCTGGAGAATATCGCCGGGAAAGTATAGGGGAAATAAGGCGTCGGAGTGCTAAACTAATTTCACCCCATTGCCAACAAAATCCAATATCTCTTGAACAGACAGGCCCGCTAAGCCCAAAGATTCGACAGTACGGCCAGTTGTCCGATAATCCGTCTGGTTGACCACGCTGGTTAGAGTGATAATGGCGTCCATTGTGGGAGTGGGTACTCCGGCCAGTTCCCCAAAGGAAGCCAGCGGTACCAATCCGTAGGGTACATCCTCTGTCAGTAGGCGACTGTTGGTAGAGTGAGGGCCTTTAGCATGACCATGAACGGGGGAATCCCTGAACATTTCATGCAAGTTATCCCCTGAGATGCCCTGATGCCCATAAAACTTATCCAATGCTTCAACAATAGAAGTTGCAGGTATTCCATAAGCCTTAGCGACCGCCATACGTTCTTCGTCCAGCTTGTCTCCAATTCTCCCGGTACTGGGTGTGTATCCATCCGGGTAGAAATACCAATCTTTACCTTGGGCATTTTCCACAAATCCCAAGTTCATCAAGACACCAGGAGGGTGGACGACGTGGTTTAAGTTATTGAAGCTGGTTTCCAAAACGTTGCCAACCGGTGTGAATTGAGGAAATATTGGAGTTAATTGCTCAATGACTGTTTGGGTGTGGTGCGTTGGCAGGGCCGCTAAAGGCAGATGTTTCTTAAACCCTCGCGCCCAAACGCCATTGCCATTCTCTTTTTTGACGGCATACATCAAAGATGTGGTTTCAGCCAGGATAACTTCGTCAGAGCCGCCATGTTTGAGCAGTTCTTGGCGAAATTCCAGGGCACCGCAAACGCAACCGGGGACCAAAACAACGCTTTGGCCTTTTCCCAAAAATGGCGCGCAGGCACGAGCGATAGGTATATGTCCTTGGGCAGTTGTGATCACTAGAATAATATCCGCCCCTTTTACAGCTGCTTCGATATCTGTTGTCACTAAAGCAGGTTTAGCGAAACCTTCTCCGGCAACACCGCGTAGCGCGATGCCCCCCTTTTTGAGCACGGGCTCTATGTTGTCTGCAAATTCGGGGCTTTCATAAAGTCGGACTTCATATCCGCGTAAAGTCAGATCAGCGGCGGTGCAATACCCCCCGTTGCCCGCGCCGATCACTGCAAAGACGAGCCTTTTAGCCATCAATGTTCACTCCAGTGTTGGCCAGTGATGCTTTGATTTCAATTTTCATTTTCTTAACGGTTCGCCCAGAGAGACGGTAGTCTTCATCGAGCAGCTCGCAGGCCTCGTCAATGAACATCGAGACAGTGGGGCAGGGCACGCCTAGCAGTTTCCCTAGTCCCTCCAGGGGTACCATACCATAAGGTATGTCTTCCTCAATGAGGCGAACATGAGTGGTTGTTGGGCCGGGCACTGCCTCGAGGTGGATTTGTCCACTGCTGGAGCGCATTCGGGAGTGGAACCATTCGTAAAGGTTCGTCACCTCAACTCCTTCGAAGGGTGGATATGCTCTTTCTAGGAATTGATACAGCGGCATCATTTCCACATTGCAGGCTGTGGCGATTGCCAAACGCTCCTGATCGACAAGCTCCATCAACTCGCCAACTTGGCGGGTCACCCCTTCCGCATAGAGTGCCCATGCTTTTCTGGCGCGCACTTTGTCCAAATTGCGCAATACTACCACAGGATGCACAACCATGTTAGCACCGGAAAGGCCAGTATAGAGCACATTTGGGAACATGTTGAGATGAGGGTAAACTTTATAAAGCCAACGCTTGAATGCATCTGGCAATTTGTCAGGCGGCGAAAATGCCGCATCGAGCGCACCTTTTACGCCGCGCACCCATACCCTTCCTTGTACGCCATTATCTAACTTTGTAGCATAGGGCAAGATATTGAATTCACCCACGATGGGCAATTCAACACAGCCTCCTGCGCGCAAGGAAGCTTGCATTTCCCAGGTCGAACCCAGGGTCCCCGAACCAATCATCATAATTTGATCGGGTTTGATGTGCTCAGCTACGGCGTTTCCCAGGTGATCGATGGCTGGTTGGGTGCCAGCCATGATGATCAGATCAACACCCTTGATGGCTTCTACAGGATCACTGGTGACCAGGGCCAGTTGATATTCACGCCCCTCATCCCCGCCGATTTCACCGCGAGAGAATATGCGATCATCATTTTCTCTTATGGGGTCCAATCGATAGGAACTGCGGTTATAGAGTGAAACCCACTGCACATCTCCTTTTTCTAGAAAATGGGCCGCAAAGGTAATCCCGCCGTTGCCGGCACTCAATACGGCTACTCGTTTAATCTCACCGGGCGCTGTTTTCTGCATGGCTGCCTCCTACTGATCACTTCTCAACCAAAAATTCGCCAACCCTATATTTCTTCATCTTGCCTTCATCTAACGCTACTCCCAAACCAACCCGATCTTGCGGGACGATGATCTCTGCGCCTGCATAGATGACTGGTTCTTTGAGAATATCATCTTTCAAGCGGCGTACTGATGTAAGCGCATGACCGATCTCGAACAAACCCGGCGTCGAGGCGGCAAAATTCAGTCCAGACATCACGCTGACGCCCATCTCGATCATCGAGTTGATGAACATTTTTCCCCCAGAGGCCTGTACCAGGGCAGCGATCTTCTTGGCGTTGAGCAGGCCTCCTTGTTTGGTGGTTTTGATGCTATAGAAATCGGCGGCCCGTTTCTTGATGATGCGCATTGCATCCTGCATGCTGGAGAGACTTTCGTCAACACCAATGGGGATGTTGACTGATCGAACGATCTCAGCCATACCCTCTAAATCGTGGCGTGGCACAGGCTGTTCGACCATGGCTACATTAAATTCTTCGAGATGCTTGATGGTGTTGATGGCGGTGCCCACGCTCCAGCCCTGGTTGGCGTCGCAGCGGATATGGACATCTTGACCAACAGTTTTGCGGACTGCTGCTACTCGAGTGATATCCTGCTCCGGTGGCAGGATGCCCAATTTCAGCCCGATGGTGCCATAGCCCTGCTCGACTTTGGTCGCGGCTTCACGGGCATTGACCTCGGGGGGTTCACTACCCAACGACCACATGATCGGAACCTGCTCGCGCACCAACCCGCCAAGCAGTTGGTAAACCGGAACTCCCAGCGCCTTGCCCAACAGGTCATGACACGCCAGATCGATGGCGGCTTTGGCGAAAGGATTTCCCACACAAATAGCGTTCATGCGAGCGTAGATGGCCTCGATTGCCAGCGGATCCATACCCAAGATCGCCGGCCCGAGATGATGCTTGAGCATGGTCATCACTGTGTGCTGGCTCTCACCGGTGAACATCAAGGCAGGATCGGTTTCTCCAATACCAACAAGTCCCTCGTCCGTAAACATCTCGACGATAATCGATTGTGTACTGTTGATCGTCCCCATCACTGCGATATGATAGCTTTTCAGCGTGGGAATGTTAACAGCACTGACTTTGAGAGCAGTTATTCTCACAATTGTCTCCCGTGAGCCACAAGGCGAGTTATGGAATATATTCGGATTGAGATACTTTGCTTAGATATGACTCGAGATGACGTTCTTGGTTATGCTATATTAAGCAATCTATCTAGATTGGCCTTAGATTTACCTTCGACCTCAGCATGCAGGCTGTTGTTGTGCGAGTCCATAGTCACGACGACGGGGAACTCCTTGACCTGCAATACCCAAATTGCTTCGGGGACACCGAACTCCATTTTATGGACGCCTAAGACCTTCTCCACGGACTCGGCGATCAGCGAGGCCGCGCCGCCAACTGCGTGCAGGTATAAACCGGGCACTTCATGGCAGGCCTGCAGGGTTTTGGCACCCATGCCACCCTTTCCAATCACACCTTTGATGTTGAAATGACGCATCACATCACCCTGGTAGGGCTCCTCTCGAATGCTAGTTGTCGGACCGGCTGCGACAAATTTGTAATCACCAGTGTCTAAGCCTGATACCACAGGTCCACAGTGATAGATCACCCCACCTTCCAAGATGGGCTTGATAGCTTCGTATACTTCCAGGTCATCGGTCTGGGGTTCCTGGGTTTTCTTTACGAAGGTTTCGATCATCCATTTGTGGACTGCATCGCGGCCGGTGAGCATCAGGCCGGTAAGGGCAATCGTATCGCTGACCTTCAAACTGCGAACAACTTCATCGGATATAGGGATTGTGACTTCGCGCATGGTGGCCTCCGGTTAGGATTGAAGATTTGCGATTTTAGATTGACGATATTAGATTTACGATTTTAGATTGATGATTTTAGATTTACGATACTTTTCAATCCGAAATCGTAAATCGCAAATCGTCAATCGCAAATCTAAAATCATCTCACAGGTATTTCTTTACGAGTATATCTAATTTCTTCTTCGTCTCTTCTGGGATCACATTTGGATCCGTGATCATTGCTGATGCCAGGGTTTCTCCGCAATCACACTCTCGCTCAGCTTTGAAACTGCACGCCAGATTGCGCACGGCGTTTTGAGCAAGCTCCGCATTGCTGTTTAGGGTTGCGATCAGCATTTCCACGTTCACGGGTTCCTCACTGATATGCCATACATCGTAATCCGTGACATGGTTCATCACGGCGTAGCACATTTCTGCTTCTTTGGCTAGAAAAGCCTCGGGAGCAGTACTCATGTTGATGACCGACATACCCCACGAACGGAAGGTATTCGATTCAGCCCGTGTAGAGAAGCGCGGTCCTTCAATGGTGATCAGCGCACCGCCTCTATGGGTCTTCCCTCCGGCAGAGTTTACAGCTTCGTAGACATCTTGAGAAAGATGAGCGCAAAACGGTTCAGCAACGCCAATATGGGCGACCATCCCCTCGCCAAAGAAAGTTCGCTCTCGACCTTTAGTGAAATCGAAGAGCTGGTCAGGGATGACGATCTCACCGGGTGCGTAATCCTCGCGTAAGGATCCACAGGCGCTGATGCTGACCAGGCGTTCAACTCCCAGGGATTTCAGGGCATAGATATTGGCGCGGAAGTTGATCTCACTTGGGGATATGTGGTGACCAGCACCATGGCGGGCTAGAAATGCCACGCCTTGACCTTCCAGAGAACCCGCGATTATGGGCGTACTGGGTTTTCCAAAAGGTGTTTCGACGTCGAATTCCTGACCATTTTCAAGGCCAGGTATATCGTATAAACCTGAACCGCCCAGGATCGCAAGCAGGGGATTTTCATTCATGTTTTTAGTCCACGGGATTATTCTTGTCTTCGAAATGATCTAAATAGTCATCTAGCTCTTCAAGTTCAGTTGAATCAGTCGGTCCAGTAATGGTATTCGTAGGTTGAGATGTTTCTCGTGAGGCGTCAGGTGTGCCCATGCCGAAGATGACCGGAACACCCCCTACGGAGATGACATCGCCTGGTTTCAGGATGGTTGTTTGAGTAGGTTTTCCATTGACTGAAGTACCCACGGTGGACTCCATGTCGAAGAGAATGTATTTGTCCTGCACAAATCGGATTTTGGCATGATGTCGTGATACGTGGGGGCTGTCGATGATGACATCGTTCTCTTTTTTCCGACCAATTCGAAAGGAGTCCTTATCGATGATGATCACCTTGGTGCCATCGACGATGAGGAAGGCTTGGGGACGGTTGGGAGTCACTTCTTCTTTCGAAGACACGATTATCGATCCTTATTTCTCAATGGTGATTGTCGCCTCCCCACAGCGGAGTTGATCGCCCGGTGCCACGATTGTGGGAGCAGATACGGGTGCTTGGTTGAGTAGCGTACCATTGGTTGATTCTAGATCTTCCACCCACCAATGACCACGATCAAAAATTAATCGTGCATGATGTGTAGAGACGGTTTTTGAGTCGATAACACATTCACAGTTGGGGTCGCGCCCGACGACAAATTCTGCGGATGAGATTTGCTGAATTCGTGTAGTATCACCAATAGCAATTTTAATACTTAACGGTGTGATTTGTTGAGTCACCAAAGTCTCTTGCTGATACTTGAGATCTCGCCAAAGAAGCCATAATGCCCATCCAAGAAATGTATACAGCGCAATCGTCATCCCCGCCCTCAAAACCAGCAAGACGATCCCGCTCATAGCATACCCCCTTTGGTGGTATGCTCATCATCAGGCGATTTCGACGGAACATACTTTTGGGTTTCATCGGAAGCGATATATTCATCCTGGGCATAAACCAGAGGCACTCCAGCCAAAGAGATCACATCTCTGGGATGCAATGTGCGTTGGGTAACCCGACGACCGTTGACGAACGTTCCCCCTGTCGAGTCAAGGTCAAAGATCACATAGTGACCTCGGGTGGCGCGCAGTTGCGCGTGCTGTCGCGAAATACGTGGATCGTCGATGATCAATTCGTTATCAGACTTGCGGCCGATGTTTATGACATCCTTCTCTAAATTAAATACCCGCCTGCCGTTGACGATCAGAAAAGCGTTCGGAGGGATATTCGAGACATTATCAGTATCGACATCCAGGGCAACGGTCTCTTCGGGAATACCCTGGCTGATGCGGGCGAAGATATCTACCTCTGCAATGTCCATATCGGGTTCGGGTATAAGATGGATTGTTGGATGGTGTAAGAAGAGGAATCCCGCTTGCTCTCCGGCTTGATGAACCAGGTTGGCTATCTCTGTGAGCAGAAGCTCTTGAGCTGGGATTGCGCTGATTTGCTGAGGATGCAATTGGATGTGAAAGTTATCCGGGGCCAGGTAGCTACCATCTTCCCGCTGTTGTACACCTGTTTGCATGGCAGTAATCATTTGTTGCGTCAGGACATCCTTTGATAACTGTGCGGGGAGCAAACGGGCAATATGGCCTTCAATCAGGGTTTGCAAACGGGCTTCAAGCTGGTCGAGTTTGATAGTGATGTTGTTCATCCTTACCTCGGGAGCAAGCCAATGAATTGGCCAATCAATTATAGAAGAGAGCTGGCTATTGGGCAAGTAATATGGTGTATACTGGGAACATGGAAATCAATATTGCTGGATTCCGAGAGATCGAACATACGGCAGATTGGGAATTGCAGGTTTGGGCGTCTGATATGGTCACTTTGCTGGAACAGGCTGCCCGGGGTATGTATGAGCTTTCCCATACCCAAATTACGAATGTAAATCGGGTAGAACGAATCGTCTCGATCCCATTTGCCGACCGAGAATCTTTGCTGGTTGATTTTCTATCCGAGTTGCTATTCTATGCTGAAGACGAGGATCTGGCTTTCGATGAGTTCCAGCTTGATTTCGATGGTGCAACACTCGAGGCTCGAATTGGCGGTGCGCTTATCGATGATCAGGCCAAAGAGATCAAAGCGGTGACGTTTCATCGCATGGCAGTCCGGGAGACGGAACGCGGTTTAGAGGTGAATATAGTTTTCGACGTTTGAACGTTGTTATGGTGAAGGTTCAAACATTCTATTGGAGGTAGAACGATGGTTGCTCTCAGTGATATGAAGAAAATTAGCGATTTTGAGTGGGAGATTCCGAAATCCTTTCGGGCTGATATGCGGGTCCCTGTGCGGATTTTTGTTTCCGAGCGTTTGCTGAATGAAGCCATGCGCGATAAATCCCTGGAACAAGCCGTCAACGCGGCTACCCTTCCAGGTTTGGTTGGACACGTGACCGTGATGCCAGATATGCACCAGGGTTATGGTTTCCCCATTGGCGGAGTAGCGGCTACCCGTTACCCTCAAGGAGTCATTTCCCCTGGGGCGATTGGTTACGATATCAACTGCGGCGTGCGTCTCTTGGGTTCGCAGATAGAGGTTGATGAAGCGCGCCCCTATCTCGGCGATCTGGCGACTGCCCTGGATCGAAAATGTCCCAGTGGAGTGGGCAAGAGTGGTCAATTGCGCTTGAGCGAGAAGGAGTTGAATCGACTTTGTGTGGAAGGCTCGCATTGGGCCTTAGGAAAAGGTTACGCAACCCAGGCTGATGTACGCCGCACCGAGGAAGGTGGACAGCTCAAAGGAGCCGATCCCAGCAAGGTCAGCGAGCGCGCTAAGAAGCGCGGCCGTCCTCAGGTCGGTACGCTGGGCGCGGGGAATCACTTCATCGAGGTGGACTTGATCGAAGAGATCTATGATCCCCACGCCGCCCAAATTATGGGCCTGGAAGAGGGCAAACTGGCTTTACAGATTCATTGTGGCTCGCGCGGCTTCGGTCACCAGATCTGCTCAGATTACGTGCGCACTTTTCAGGGCGCGGTCAAGCGCTATGGTATCCAATTGCCAGATCGCGAATTGGTCTGCGCACCGATGGATTCGCCCGAGGGCGAGGCCTATCTGGCAGCCATGCGCTGCGCGGCCAATTACGCCTTCGTCAACCGCCAGGTGCTGGCGCATTGGGCCAGAGAAGCCTTCGACGAGGTCTTGGGCCGCAGGGTGCGCAATGCCAACCTGCACCAGATTTACGATATCGCCCACAACATGGGCAAGATCGAGACTCATCAGGTTGAGGGCAGGCAAATGAAAGTGTGCGTGCATCGCAAGGGCGCTACGCGCGCCTTTGGCCCAGGCTATGAAGGGCTGCCCGAGGAATACCGAGAGATCGGTCAGCCTGTGCTGGTGCCGGGAAGTATGGGCACCGCTTCATGGGTGCTGGTAGGCACAGAAGGTAGCATGCAGCGCTCTTTTGGGTCTACATGCCATGGGGCAGGGCGTACCATGAGCCGCAGCAAGGCCAAGAAGACCATCTGGGGTGAAGATTTGCGCAAAGAATTAGAGGGGGATGGCATTCACATTCGCGCTGGTTCTATGGCTGGACTGGCGGAAGAAGCGCCTGCGGCGTACAAAGATGTCGATTCCGTGGTTGAAACAGTCGCCGGTGCGGGGATTGCTAAAAAAGTAGCCAGGTTAGTGCCTTTGGCAGTCGTAAAAGGGTGATGCCAGATCTATGACCACTTCCAATGCAGGTGTATACAGCCTGCTTCTATTTGTTGCTGCAGTCATCTCACTCGGCCTGTTAATAATGGCTTGGCGGCGGCGACATATTGCTTCCACAGCGCGCCCGGTGGCACTGTTCGCACTGGCCTTGCTGGTTTGGGATCTGACCTATGCCCTGCATTGGACGAATATCTATCGCCCTACAGAGTTCTTTTGGCTTGACGCGACTTATTTGGGTGTGGTAACGGCGCCGACGGCCTTTTTTGCATTTGTCTTGGTATATACCAATCGCGCCCACTGGTTAAATCGTCGGCTGCGCGTTTTTTTGGCAGTGATTCCTGTCTTGACCGTATTGATGATCTTCACTGATCGCTATCATGGATTGTTCTTCGGGGGCAATCGGCTAAACGCTACAGATTTTATCTATGAGGGTGGAATTTGGTTTTGGGTGAATGTATTGTATTCTTACGGCCTCATGCTGATCAGTTTCTGGTTCTTGCTGCAAACATTTCTGAAATCTCACCCGGTATATCGCGGCCAAACTGGAATGGTCTTTTTTGGTGTGTTGATCCCGTGGGTATCGAATATCATATATATGACGGGGGCGCGCCCTTTGCCAAACCTGGATATAACTCCTGTTGTTTTTACTGTGACCGGAATAGCAGTCGGTCTGAGTATCTTCCATTTTCGCTTGTTGGATTTGATCCCCATAGCACGAGATGTGCTGGTCGATGGTATGGACGACGGGGTTCTGGTATTGGATGTGCATAATCGGGTAATCGACATGAATAATGCGGCGATGTCAATATTGAGATTGGGGTCTACCCCTCCTATTGGCGCATTTATTCAAGAAGTGTATTCTGATTGGGACACTACCGTAATCGATTTGCATCCTGGGGCAAAATTTGCTCAGGAGATCGAACTCGCCGACTGTCGTGATCAGTTTTTTAGTTTGGAAATTACATCAATAAACGATCACAATGAAAAATTCAACGGATGGTTAGTATTGGTGAAAGACATCACCCTGCAAAAGTCTGTTGAATTGCAGTTGCGCGAGAGCAATACTGTACTTCAAGAGCAGCTAGGGGAAATTCAAGCATTAAAGGAAGAGTTACACGAGCAAGCGATGCGAGACATGCTCACGGGATTATTTAATCGCCGTTATTTGATATCTACATTGGAACGTGAACTCGAGCGTGCCCGGCGTTCACAAGGTGTCATCAGTGTGGTTATGGTTGATATTGATCACTTCAAGAAATTTAATGATGCCTATGGTCACAAGGCTGGCGACGTGATGTTATGTAATTTGAGTGATCTGTTCCAATCTCATGCTCGGAAAGGTGACATTGTTAGTCGCTATGGGGGTGAGGAGTTCTTAATCGTATTGCCAGATGTACCTCTAGATATTGCAGTTATTAGGGCGGAGCAGTGGAGAAATGGCGTTCGAAAACTTGTTGTTCAGGGCGATGAATACCGGCTCAATACAACGATTTCCATTGGCGTGGCCTGCTTCCCTGACCATGGTGATATGGTGGAAACGCTTATAAATGCAGCAGACGAGGCCCTATATGTTGCTAAATCTGAAGGGCGCGATCGTGTCGTAACCTATAATGAAATATCTAAATGACTCACGTTTTCGGTGATGCCAGTGAGTGACGAGAATTCTTACATCAACCAAATCCGTGCTTTGGCAGGTGACCGTAAACTTCTCTACGTGGCTACGCGAGCCGTGATTCTTGACCAACAAGGCAGGGTACTATTCATACGCCGCCGAGACAATGGAAATTGGGCTTTGCCTTCAGGCTGAATAGTGTAATCAATCCTGTCATTCCGAGCCGCCGAAGGCGCGCCGTTGGCGAGCGAGGAATCTCTTTGGGGCAACTTGATTTATTGCCTACGTAGGCGCTTTATTTGTTTAGTAACAGGGATTTCCTTCGACACGATCTTCGATCGGAGGGCATGCTTCACTCCGCTGCGCTTCGTTCAGAAAGCGTCTGAAAAGTAAATTCTACCAGCCAGACCACGGGATTTTGTCCATCAATTCAGTTCAAAAAGGTGTTTTGCAGGCTGTTGTTTCAGTGGCAAAAGCATTCTTCTGGAAATCCCTGGGGTCTTTTCAGACAGTATCTCAGAATGACAGGTGTCTAAGGCTTTATAGATACTACTAAATTTAATAAAAAGAGAGTGGGAGCTTGTGCACCCACTCTCTTTTTTGGGTAATTTACTCAATTGGCTCGAAGCGCGCCTGGAAGAAGCGCAGATACTCCGGCTCGTAGACCATTTTCAACCCCTTAGTTTTCTTGCGGATGTCATAGACGGCTTTGAGACTCTCAGCAACCACGTCCATATGTGCCTGGGTGTAAACCCGTCTCGGGATGGTCAGGCGCGTCAGCTCCAGGGCCGGGTAACGGTGATCCCCCGTTTTGGGGTCACGTCCCGCGCTGACAACGCCGCGTTCCATTGAGCGCACACCTGAGTCCAGATAGAGTTGGGCGGCTAGGGTTTGAGCGGGGAATTGATCCTGTGGGATGTGGTCGTAGAATCGTTTCGCGTCCACAAAGATGGCGTGCCCGCCGATGGGCTCCATGATGGGGATTGCCCAGTCCAGGAGCAGTTTGCCCAGGTAACGCACCTGACGGACGCGTGAGGCGACATGGTCGTCCGCTACACCTTCTGCGATCCCAATCGCCAGGGCTTCCATATCGCGCCCGGCCATACCCCCGTACGTGTGCAAGCCCTCATAGACCACCACCATGTTGCGGGCTTTTTCGGCCACATCTTCTTGATTGATTGCCAGCCAGCCGCCGATGTTGACGAGGTTATCCTTCTTGGCGCTCATCCAGGCCCCATCGGTGTAGCTGCAGAACTCTAATAAAGTTTCTGCGATCGATTTATCGGCATAGCCTTCTTCGCGTTCCTGAATGAAGAAAGCATTTTCAAACATGCGCGTGGCATCCAGATAGACGCGAATGCCATGTTTGTCACAGAATTCCTTCAGAGCTTTGACGTTTGCCATGCTGACCGGTTGTCCCCCGGCCATGTTGACTGTACCCGCCAGACTGACATAGGGGATCTTTTCCGCGCCGACCTTGTCTACCAGCGCCTGCAATTTGTCGAGATCGACATTGCCTTTGAAAGGATGCTGGTCGATGGGGTCATGCGCCTCGTCGATGATCACATCCACGAAGGTTCCCCCGGCCAATTCCTGGTGCAAACGGGTAGTGGTGAAGTACATATTACCTGGGATATAGTCCCCCTTTGTTATGGTTGCCTGGCTGATCAGGTGCTCCGCGCCGCGCCCCTGGTGGGTGGGCACCACATACTTGTAGCCGTAATAATTCTTTACAGCGGATTCCAGGTTGTAGAAGTTGCGGCTGCCGGCATAGGCCTCGTCGCCCAACATGATGCCGGCCCATTGCCGGTCGCTCATGGCGCTGGTGCCGCTGTCTGTAAGCAGGTCGATATAAACATCTTCGGAACGCATAAGGAAGGTGTTGTAGCCAGCTTCCTGGCAGGCTTTCACGCGCTCTTCGGCTGTGATCATGCGGATGGGTTCCACCATTTTGATCTTCCAAGGCTCGGCCCAAGACCTGCGACCAAACTGCTGACCCATGGTTTGATATTTCGAGTTGGACATGCTGTCTCCTGTAGTTTGAGTTGATTCTGTTATTTCAGGGGGATGAGTGTCGAATTTTTTACTTCTCTTAAAACAAGGCTGGTATGGATTTGTGCCACTCCTGGAATTGGAGTCAACCGATTTACCAAAAAATCTTCAAGGTCTTCTGAGTTGCGTGCCAGAACTTTGAGTAAATAGTCATGATCCCCAGTGACGAAATGACATTCGAGTACCTCAGGCATTTCCTGCACGGCCTGATGGAAACCTTCTACTTGGTCAGTGTCATGGAGTTGCAACCTGACGCGCACAAAGCACAGCATATCGTATCCGGCCTGTTTCCGATTGACTAATGAAACGTAACGCTCGATGAAGCCGCTTTCCTCGAGACGGCGGACGCGGGCGTGCGTAGCAGGTGGAGACAAGTTCACCCGGCGCGCCAACTCAGTATTGCTGATGCGACCATCTGTCTGCATTTCGGCCAGAATGAGTTTATCGAGATCGTCAAGAATATTGTTGGTCATGGCGTTAGTTATTAAAATATCCTAATTCTGCGAAGAAGTCAATAATTATTAAGCAAAAATAAGATGATGCGGAATTAAACCACTAGTATTAAGACATTTAATTTAAAATATTTTGTAAGACCCGCACGAATAGGTCGTTTAGTGAATAACTGCTACCCGAAAGTTTCTAAACAGGACGCAGATTTACGCTGATTTTCGCAGATGAAAAGCGAAACATGAAGAAGAAATCTAAAATTTGTAATCGTCAAGATTGGTTCAAACGCATCTTTCATCACGAATATCTGCGAATGACACCAATGACAAGAATGTTCTCTGAAAAACCCCTCAAAATTTGTGCAATTCGAGCCATTCATTCATATTCGTGATTTTGTCCATTTACCCATTTGTTCAGGCCACTGTTGACCAATATAGAAATCTAAAAAATCTTGTCAATGTGTGTGAATCCGCGTCCAGGATCAAAAGTGTCGGGTAACTGGGTGAATAAGTGAAACTGAGATCTGCTTGAAAAAAAAACTGGCCAAATGATGTTGTATACTAAACGAAGAATCACCTAGGAAACCAGCACACTATCGTGCGCTACAACAAACCTGTAGAATGAATGGAGATGCGATGAGCACAAGTCAAGCCCCTGAAATTAGCGCCCACTTTTCTGACAAGCTTATTGAAAGTGACCCCTTACTTGCAGATATTTTGAACAGAGAAGGGCAACGACAAGCTAACCAGATTGAATTGATTGCCTCGGAGAACATCGTCAGCCGGGCGGTGTTGCAGGCCCTTGGAGATACGATCACTAATAAAACTGTCGAGGGGTACCCGGGAGCACGTTATCACGGTGGGGCCAAAGTACTTGATGAAGCAGAGCGGGCGGCCATCGAGCGCGCCACTACTTTATTTGGCTGCCAGTTTGCCAACGTGCAACCTCATTCAGGATCCCAAGCCAACCAGGCCGTGTTCGTTGCCTTACTCAAACCAGGTGATACTGTCATGAGTATGACGCTTACGGCAGGAGGGCATCTCAGTCACGGTGCGCCACCCAATATGTCTGGCAAGTGGTTCAATGCGGTGCAATATGGTGTAGATCCGCAAACGGGATTGTTGGATTATGATGAACTAGAACGCCTGGCTTTGGAACATAAACCAAAGTTGATCATCGCGGGTGGTTCTGCCTACCCGAGGGTGATCGATTTCGCATGCATTCGTTCGGTTGCCGAGCGTGTTGGTGGCGTATTTCTGGTCGATATGGCACACTTTGCCGGACTGGTCGCTGGTGGCGTGCATCCCAGCCCCTTTCCCCACGCGCATATTGTCAGTTGCACAACGACAAAAACCTTGCGCGGGCCGCGCGGGGGATTGTTGCTTACCGACGACGCTCAATTGGCGAAGAAAATAGATTCCGCAATTTTCCCTGGAATGCAGGGCAGCCTGCATCCCAATACGATTGCTGCCAAAGCCGTCTGCCTGGGAGAAGCGCTGCAACCTGTGTTCAAGATTTATGCCCAGCAAGTCGTGGAAAATGCCAGGGCCTTGGCAGAAGTCCTGGAAAAGCGTGGCTTGGGGATCTGCGCTGGGGGCACAGATACGCATATCGTGCTGGTGGATTTGAAACCCAAGGGATTACTGGGCACCCGTTCCGAACAGGTTTTAGAAGATGCCTATATCACTTGTAATAAGAATCCCATCCCCTTCGATCCCCCCAATCCAAAACAATGGACTGGATTACGTCTGGGTACAGCCGCAGGTACGACACGTGGGATGAACACGGAAACCTTTAGCTTAATGGGAAATTTGATCGCTGATGTTCTGGAAGCTGTAGCTGGGAAAGACGAGCCTGATATGACGGTAATTGAGCGCGTCAAAGCGCAGGTGGCTGAGATTTGCCAGCGGCATCCGACCTATAAGTTGTAGTAAAATTGCCTTATCGGGCCGGATGGAAATATTTAAGCTAGACACTAGTTGCCCATGAGTGACGGGAAAATCTTCATCAGTTACCGCCGAGTTGATAGCGCCCATGCTGCGGGGCGTTTGTACGACAGCCTCAGCGCGCGCTTTGGTGAAGATCAAGTTTTCATGGATGTCGAACACCTTGACCCAGGTGTAAACTTTGTAGAGGCCATAAACAAGGCAGTCAGCGAATGCGATGTGTTGATTGCCCTGATTGGCCCAGGGTGGTTATCAGCTCAAGATGAGAATAATAACCGGCGTCTAGACAACCCCTTAGATTTTGTAAGACTGGAGATCTCTGCTGCTTTAGAGCGGCAAATTCGGGTCATTCCGATTCTATTGCAAGGTGCTTCACCGCCAAAGCAGGATCAATTACCCGGGGCTCTTCAGTCCTTGGCGCAATTGAATGCCTTCGAGATCCGCCACGAGCGTTTCAAGGCAGATGCTGACCGCATAATGCGTTCCATTGTTGTCTACCGCGAGGAAGACGCCCAACATCGCCAGCAGGATGCCGAGCGTCTTGAACGGGAGGCAGCCCAACAGGCTGCCCGCGAGCAGGCCGAACGCGAACAGCACGCCCGCGAACTGGCCCGGCAAGAGACCCATATTACTGACTGCATGGAAGAAGCAAGAGCCGCTTTGGAAGGGGAAGATTGGAAAACGGCGCAACGCAATTACCGCAGAATTCTAAAACTGCGCCCAGATCATACCGAAGCGCAAAGCGGACTGCTGAGAGCTTCACAAAACCTGGAATTGGCCCGCCTGTATGGACAGGCCATTTTGTACCAGGATGAAGGCCAATACGAGAATGCGCTGAGAAATTTGCGCCAGATTCAGTTTAAAGACCCCCAATATCGGGATGTATCTGGACTGGTCGCTGCGATCGAAGCGCGAATGGTGGAGCGCGTGCAGCAGGAGCAACTACCCGCTGACGATGCCCCCCCTACCCCCCAATCCTGGGGGGAGAGCCGCTCTACAGTTCCCCCCGGAGTCGGGGGGTTAGGGGGGCGAAAATGGATCTGGATCGTCGGCGGGATTGGCCTTGTTTTGATTTTGGCGCTGGCGTGTTGGGGTGGAAATGCCCTGCTCGATTATATCAGTGCATCTCGAACCCCCGAGCCAGCAGCAGACACACCTGCTGCTCTAGCTGCTACGAAGACCAATACCACGCGCCCTGACACACCCACGCCCCTCTTGCCTACCGACACCCCGACTGGTACGCCAACCGACATGCCAACTATAGTTTCCCCCAGCCCAACGCCTGACCGGTCAAAAATCATTGATGATTATGGCGTACCGATGGCCTTGATCCCTGCTGGTTCTTTCGGGATGGGTAGCTACGCAGACGGTGGGTTGGCAGAGTGTAAGAAACTGGATTCTAATCCAGAGGAATGCAAGCTTGGGTGATATCAAGATGAAGAACCGATGCATACCGTAACGCTGGATGATTTATATATCGACCAATACGAAGTCACCAATGCTCGTTACGCTGAATGTGTGGACGCGGGCATGTGCGACTCGCCGGGTGGCAGCGATTATGCCATTTCCCTATACGCTGATCATCCGGTCGTGTATGTTTCCTGGCATGATGCAACTGCCTACTGCGAATGGCGTGGGGCGCGCCTGCCGACGGAAGCAGAGTGGGAGAAGGCGGCTCGCGGTGGACTTGAAGGAATGAATTACCCTTGGGGGGATGAATTTGACGGCCAACAAGCTAATTTTTGTGACAGCAATTGCGGCTATGATTGGAAGGAAACTGATTTTGATGATGGCTATACCCAAAATGCGCCGACAGGAAGTTACGCACCGAATGGTTTCGGGCTGTACGATATGGCAGGTAATGTCTGGGAATGGGTATCTTCGCAATATCGGGGTTATCCCTATGATGCAACCGATGGCCGCGAAGAGTTAGAATCTGATAGCAGCCGCGTGCTGCGGGGAGGTTCCTGGTACCATGTTGGAAACTACCTGCGAGTTGCCGATCGCTTCGACGTCGATCCTTCCTTCAGGTACCACTTCATCGGTTTTCGTTGCGCACGCTCACCCTGATGCTGGTAAACGGATAGGTAGTGGATTAGCGGATGGGATTGTGAGACGTGATGATCCGCTAATCTGTTATCCATCCGCTTCCTGATTAGGTTGGATACCGAATTGAATGGAGGGTATTATGCAGTTGGATTCGACAATTCCTCATAGCGATGTGACTTACGACATCATTGGTTCTGCGATGCGTGTGCATTCGCGCGTTGGCCCGGGTTTGAAAGAGCGGCATTACCAGCGGGATCTGGTTGGAGAGATACAGAAAACTGGTCGAACCGCCGAGGCTGAATATTTCGTTGAAATCTGGGATGGTGAGGTGTGGTTGGGGCGGTTGTACCTCGATATACTAGTAGATGGCATTGTGATCGTTGAATGTAAGGCGTTTTTTCATTTGTTGACAAATGAAGAGATTGCTCAGGTAATCACATATTTGGCTGCAACCGGCTTACAAGTGGGTTTGCTACTCAATTTTGGGCGCAAACGATTGGAATATAAACGCATTTTGCCGCCGAAAGTCCTTGAAGGATGGCAGTCGAGAGTTGGCCGACTGCTTTGGCGACCAGAAAACGCCGGCCCGCTGCCAGAGATCAACTCTATGGAGAATATTCACGTGATTAAACCTTGATCACTCATAGCGGGTTATGAAACTTGGAAGTGACTGAAGTTGGGAAACGGATAGGTAGTAGATTAGCGGATGAGGCTGCGTGACGCGATGCTCCGCGTCGCAACCCGTATACTGGCGCTCTGCGCCCCGCTTTGGAATGTAGAAAGCCCGCATTAGCGTTCCACCGCGGAGCGGCTGGAACGAGAACAATACCTTTGATTTCTTAAACCGCAAAGATCGTAAAGTGCGCCAAGATTTATTTGATTTCCTTTGCGATCTTTGCGGCTTCGCGGTAAAAAGATACCAGTCAGTTCTGAGGGGAAGATTAGAACACTTCTTCCGAAAGATACCCCTGCCACACTTTGGCAACCGGACCTGTCATACTGATTTCGAAATCATCTTCGATGGAAATCTCCAGTTTCCCACCTGGCATATGGACTGTGATATTTCCATCACATAACCCCAGCCGGTAAGCGACCGCCGCAGCCGCGCAACTGCTGCTCCCTGAAGACAAGGTGTAGCCTGCCCCACGTTCCCAAATCTCGATTTGAATGTTCTCTCGATCCAGCACCTGCATGAATTGCACGTTGGTGCGGTTGAGGAAGCGTAGCTCGTATTCGATTAAAGGCCCCCGCTTTTTTGAATCTTCGGGTGAGACTTCGTCACACAAGATAACACAGTGGGGATTCCCCACACTCACCGCACAATAGGTGATTTCTTGCCCATCAATGAACAGTGATTCGTTGATAACCTCTCGGTGAACACCATCAACTGGAATTACTCGACTATCGAAACTGGCCTTTCCCATTTCAACTGTTACGCTTTCGCCGCCTTTGTGAACCTGTGCTCTGACATCTCCCCCTGGCGTACCGATTTGGAAGGACTCTGAGCCAACTCGCCCAGCATCCCAGAGAAAGCGGGCGTAAATGCGCAAACCGTTGCCGCTTTTTTCTGCTTCACTGCCATCGGGGTTGAAAAAGCGCACTGCAAAACCGTCTGCAAAAGGTTTCGAACAGTCCATGGCGATACCATCTGATCCAACACCATGATGGCGGTCGCAAATCTGTCGGATCTGGCCAGGGGTAAGCGATTGGCCCAAATCGTTCTCACGCACCATGATGTAGTCATTCCCCAAGCCATGATATTTGTGGAATTCGACCGAGGCTAGTGGGAGGCTGGCATTAGGTAGGGGCTTGTCCTGGCGGATCAGATCGCCGGGGGTTTGGCGCGCTCGAATCAAGGTAGCCTGACCCTCTTCCAACCAGAGAACTGCAGGCCGCGTAGCCCCATTGTAGTTGCTGGCCATGCTGAGCTGGTAGGCGCCACTGACGGGGATGGCAATGAGTTCCCCAGGCTGTACATCAGGCAGGGGCAGCGCCTCGATGAGCACATCACCGCTCTCGCAGAAGGGGCCGGCCAGCCATGCCAGCGGCAGGTCTGAATCAGGGCGATGTACATCGAGGACTGGCAAAGTGGTATAGCGCGCCTGGTAGAGCGCGAAGCGAGGGTTATCAGCCAGGCCACCATCGAGCAGTATCCATCGCCGTTCTGGGGTTTGTTTGATGGTGCCAACCCTGTATATGGCTACCCCTGCCCGGGCTACCAGGCTCCGCCCTGGTTCTAGCTGCAGGCGCGGCAGCGGGATGCCTCTCCGGGTGCAGCCATCCACAACTCTGCCAGCCGCGAAACGCACGAAATCTTCAATCGAAGGGTGCGGCAAGTCATCTTCATGATAGGGAACCCCCCATCCGCCACCCAAGCACAGCGTCCATTGTGGTCCCATTTGTAATTCTTCAGCTAAATCTAGTGTCCCTTCGATGGCATCTGCGATGGGATCTGGGATGTGAAACTGAGAACCCAAATGGAAGTGAAGTCCGTTGAAGGGCAGTTGGTTCGTGCGGCAAATGTAGGCTGCCTGTACGATCTCATCCCCAATCATGCCGAACTTGCTGTCGTGTTGCCCGGTTTGAATATGGGCGTGTGTCTCTACAGTTGCACCTGGACGGAAGCGCAGCCATAGGTTTGGAAGGGGGAGCTCAGTTTGTGATGTCAGAGCCTTTATGCGGGCGAGTTCGGTTAGATTGTCTACCACAATTGTTCCAGCTTGGGTCAGGCCGGTTTCGAGTACTTGCTGCGATTTGTTGACCCCATGCAAGAGGGTGCGCTCTCTGGGCACCTCAGCGATTTCGGCAATGTGCAATTCGCCGAGTCCAGTACAATCGACCCACAAGTTATGGCGTTGAGTCCATTGTGCCAACGCCAAGCTGAGGAATGCCTTGCCCGCATAGGTGATACCCGATTTGCCTGGGTAGAAATCCGCAAGGGATTGTTGGTATGCTGTCACCGAGGCATCCAGTGTAGCAGCATCGTAAACGTATACCGGCGTGCCAAAGCGTTTTGCTAATTCCGTAAGGTCACATCCAGCAATGCTAATGTGTTCTCTTGACAGTGTTGTTTCGATTTGGGTTGTGAGGGGAAAAAGATGTATTCTTGGAGATGTGCTCATTTCACGGGCCTGTTTTATTTCGTCAAGAATTTGTGATCGATTCTAGCACAGTAGTTAAATGAAAACTGGAGAGCAGGCGCGCTGCTCCCCAGTTGTTCACTATTAGTGTTCTCTACCCGGAGTATCTTAGTGATGCAAGATCTGCTGCAGAAATAGCCTGGTACGCTCTTCCTTGGGGTTATTGTAAAAATCTTCAGGGGTATTTTCTTCGACGATTTTACCGGCGTCCATGAAAATAATGCGGTCGGAAACTTCACGCGCGAAGCCCATCTCGTGCGTTACCGCCAAAATAGTATAGCCACTTTTTGCCAGATCGCGCATTACATCCAATACTTCTTTGATCATCTCCGGGTCCAGGGCAGATGTGGGCTCGTCAAAGAGCAAGATCTTAGGCTGCATCGAAAGCGTGCGGGCAATGGCCACGCGCTGCTGCTGACCACCGGAGAGCTGTCCGGGGTATTTGTTTGCCTGTTCTGGGATGCCCACACGCGTCAACCATTTCATGGCAACATCTTCGGCACGGTCTCGCGACCATTTGCGCACGTTGATGGGTGCCAAGCTAATATTATCGATGACGGTAAGGTGGGGGAAGAGGTTGAATTGTTGGAATACCATCCCCACCTCACGCCGGACTTCCTGGATATTGCGGATGTCGTGAGACAACTCCGTTCCGTCGATAATAATTCGGCCTTCCTGGTGTTCCTCCAGGCGGTTGAGGCAGCGGATAAAGGTGGATTTGCCCGATCCCGAGGGGCCGATGATCACAATCACCTCGCCCGGCTTAACTCGGAGGTCTACACCGCGCAGCGCCTCGAATTCGCCAAACCATTTGTGGACACCCTCAACAATGATAATCTCGTCTACAAAGCTTTGTGCTGGTCCTTCGAATTCCATTTGTCGTTCTCCTTTTAATCGTCAGTCACTAGAAACTCGCGACGGTTGATTATATATCACTGATAACTATTTCTTATCGTTCGCCAACGCCTAGTTGAACCTCAAGTCTTCGGCTGTATGATGACATAATAAAGCTACCCAGGAAGTAAACCAATGCCATGAACACGTACAGTTCGACGCGCAACCCCAGCCATTGTGGGTTGGAACTGATCACCCGGTTGATACCCAGGAAGTCGAACAGGCCGACGATGGACACCAGGGAAGATGACTTGTATGCGCCAATAAACTGGCCTACGATTGCTGGGATAACGATGCGCAGCGCCTGGGGGAGGATGATAAAGCGCATCTTCTGGAGCGTATTGAAGCCTAGCGCATCGGATGCCTCGTATTGCCCATTCGGGATAGCTTGCAGGCCGCCTCGAATGGTTTCTGCCATATAGGCCGAAGAGAAGAGCGTGTACCCCACGATCACTGGCCAGGGTTTGGCGATGCTGGTGCCAGTTGCGAAGAAGAAGGGCGCCATGTTGATGCCCATGAAGAGCAGCGTAATCAGCGGCACACTACGGATAAGCTCGATGAAAATCGTACTGGCTCCGGACACCATATTGCCGTTGAACATGCGATGGATCAGATAGGCGATGGCAAGGATGAAAATCGGCCAGAAAGCCAGAATCTGTTCAACCAGGTTGCGGGATGTTTCAAGCAGTTCCGGGGTGGTGGTGAAGCCCCAAATGGTCGCGCCGATGGCTGCGGGCCAGATGATCCAGGCGGGGATGCCAAAAACATCACTTTGGCGGGCTAATGCCAGTACCATCCCCAAAGGTAGGGAGAGCACAATCACCGAACTTGCGATGATCATGGTCAGGAGGAACCCGCCCCATTGATCGACATTGATAGGTAGAAAAACCTCGCTATTACCAATTGCCCACCATATGGAATACAGCACGGGCCAGACCGCAGCGGTGGCTATAAGACTAACCCAACTGAAGGGGATCACTTTCTGCCACCAGAGCAATGCATAGATGGCCAGTAAAATTGCCACACCGGTAAGCATCCCTGTGAAGTTGTAGGGATTGTTGGGTACACCAGCCAAAAAGATATACAGGATAACAGGCGAGAGCAACCAGAATACATTGAGGATATTTCGGGCATTGCGCAACTTCTCTTTCAACGCTGGGCGGCTGATTATGTATGTGAGCGCCCACATGCCCAGAATGAAGAACAGCGCGGTCCAAACGCGCCATGAGTACTCTGGTCCGAGCACCCCCGTGGCAAGAAGTTTCCGGGCGCCCACGATGACTCCCCAGGTAGCCCCATCCTCGGGCTGCAGTTCTGGTGCGGTTAGGGCGGGATCGAAGGTTGCATTGATGATGCCCCAGTTCACAGCACCAATAACGGCGTTGACCAGGATCAAAGCTACCAAAAGGGTAAGTATCGTGTTGGAGATTGAACTGAGCAGATTATCTCTTAGCCAGCGGCTAAAGTTAGTATGGCGGTGACGGAATTCCCCGTAGATAACCATAGCAATACCAACTAACCAGGCTACCAAAACGATGATTGTTGATGTGCGAGATTCCTGATATTGTCCATTGGCATAAACACCGGTTATTACAGCTAATGCAAGAACGATTAGCGTCTGATACCAGGAACCGGTCAGGTTATCTTGCAAGAAGAATTGCCAGTTAAAGCCTCTGCCAGTGGAGGTTTCATTCTGAGTGGTGGTTTCAGTATGTGTTGTCATTTTTATCTCTCCACCAGTTTAATCTTCTCGTTATACCAGTTCAACAAGACCGAGAAGCCCAAGCTGATTAGCATATACACCAGCATGATCATGACGAACATTTGTAATACACGTCCAGACTGGTTCATGATTGTATATGAAGCTGCATACATATCTGGGAAGCCGATGGCGATGCCCAGGCTGGTATCCTTGGCCAGACTGAGCGCTACACCGATTCCCGGTGGGATGATAACCCTCAATGCTTGCGGCAAAACGATCAATTGCAGCCTTTGTCCTTCATTCAACCCCAATGCACGGGCAGCTTCGGATTGACCTTTTGATACCGAAAGGATGCCAGCACGCACAATTTCGGCCAATGTGCCACCGTAGAAAAGCACCAGGGCCATTAGTAGAGCGGTATATTCCGGCTTCAATCGGGATCCGCCGACCATGTTGAGACCTTCACGAGTGGGAAGGCTCCAAACGATGGGGCTTTCTTTAATAGGAATTATCAGGTGGCTACTAGGGTTTTCTAGTGAAGTACGTTCAGCTGCTAAGATGGATTTGGTTGCAGCAAAGGCTTCACATTTTTCATCAATGTATCTTTCAGTGGCTTGGTCTGGTCGATCAGAGCGGCGAACTCTGTACGGGACGCCAAGTTGGCGAAGTTGTTTGGTGAAGTTGTTTTCAGAAGGCGAATCTTCTAAGACACAAACTTGAAAAGCAACATCTTTGATTTCATCTTCAGTGAAATTCTTAAATTCGTCTACATGGTTCAGCCCGCTGCGTTGAAGCATCAATTTCTCGATATCATTGAGGTCGCGGATGCGGCTGCCTTTATTCACCATCAAACCTTGGGTTTCAGACACCGCACCGGACACAAACCAACCTAGCGCTGCGATGACAATAAAAGCGATGATACCCGTGGAAAAACGATTGCTCGGCTGACCGGTGCGTTCTTCTCTGCGTCCGAGAATTACCCAGAGAACCTGGAATTGGATGATCCCTAATACCAGGAACGCCAGCCAGATAGCAGCGGATGATGTGAACTGAATGGAGGGGATATTCAATCCACGTTGAGAAATGTAGATAGGCAATCCAAGGGGTTGTAATGCTTCATCAAGCAATGGTTGAGTCAATATGACGCCGAAATAAATGAAAAAGATCTGGATCAGCAGCGGAGTATTGCGCATCAATTCTACATACCATAAGGCCAATTTGCTGATCAACCAGTTCTCTGATAAACGGGCAATGCCGGCGAATGTGCCCACAAGGGCGGTCAGGATCACGCCAAAAATGCCAACTTTTAGGGTGTTGAGAACGCCCACAGAAAAGGCACGCCAGTAGGGGTCGGTGTTGACATAGTCGATCATTGTGTCCGAAATGTCAAATCCAGATTCGCTGTCCATGAAGTCATAGGCACATCGATAGCTGAAGGTGCCATCCCGGCAGATGAACTGCGATTCACCAAGTTTTTGCGCATTTTCTGCAAAATTGCCGCCGATGGCTCTGACACCAAAAATGACCAAGATAATGAAGCCAATCTGCCCCAATACGCCTAAGACGCGCACATCGAACAGGTATCCCAAAATTGTCCGCCATAAGGGGGTCGTCTGGGCTTCTGCCGACGGTGAGGCGGTTGATTGCGTCATGCTGTTTCTCCTTTCATTGGTGGGACAAGGAAAACAACTGAAATTAAAGCGCCTGCCACATATCTCGATCCGTGGCAGGCACTTAAGTTAGTTATGGGTTAGCGGAAAGGCGGGGCGTACAGAATGCCGCCATCTGTCCAGAGATTGTTCAAACCACGGGGCACTTTGTACACACTGTCCTCGCCCAGGTGGCGTCGGTAGATCTCTTCGTAGCTACCAACTTGCGCGATAACCTGGTAGCAGAAGTCGTTGTTCAAGCCCATGGCCTGACCCAGGTCACCTTCGACACCGAGCAAGTTGAGGATCTTGGGGTTGTCGCTGCCCAGCATGTCAT
>CAZUSV010000063.1:0-27588 GCA_964622645.1 uncultured Anaerolineales bacterium | reverse complement strand
CCGACTGTAATCAAACATGGCTTCAATGAAGCCTGGCATGGGACTCTGCTGCTCGACTTTTGTGATTAAATCCAGCATTCGTTCTTTCAATGCATCACGATACATTTCCAAGGATTGAAGAACTTGATATCGCGGCAGCCCAGGCAAATTTGACATCCCTAACAAAATAGGTGGATAACTATTGACTGGCTCAGAGAGGGCTGCCAATGTAGCGCTGATCTGCGCCTCCTGGCCGCTTTCCGTGATCTGGTACACCTTGCGAGCTGGTCCGCGGCCCTCGGCCTGTTCCAGATGGCTCTCGATCAGACCAGCTTTTTCCAGTTTATTCAGCAAGTAATAGATCGATGAGAAACCAACTTCCGTCCAGTTACGCATGCCGCGTTCTTCAATGACTTGTTCAATTTCATAGCCATGGCGGGACTTTTCAGCGATCAAGCTGAGGATGGCAAGTTCTGCATTGGTCATGGTTTATCCTAGTTATTATTTATTCTAATACTAGAATATCATAGCACAAGGAATTTGTCAAGGGCTACTATACCCCGTCAGCAGAGCCATCGCATTTGAAAAGAGTAGCTCCCTGTGGATTGCCAAATCCGCAGACAACAGCGAGTAAAACCCCGCATTTGTCAATCCGGGGTTAGCAGGGGATAAATGCGATCGCCTTACCCCATTTAGAACCTATCCTAAAATTGCTAAGTCCGGTCTGGCCTAAGGCCCGCCTCCGGCGAGACCGAGCAGCGCCATGCGTGCCTGCGGCAACACAGTCACGCCTAAGGCGGGCCGACCGGTTCAAGCGAATTTTCGGATAGGTACATTAGAGTTGTCCAAAAATAACTTAGTACAGCGTAAACAAAGTAACTGAAAGTTATCCTATCGTGGCTTAGGCCGGTCTCCTGACCGAGCCGAACATGGTCAGGGTGACTGAAGTCATCACTACAAACTTATTTATGGACGATTACTTAGCGGGATTTCGAAATCCCAACTTCTTTAAATCGAGGACTTGAATAGAAATATCAGTGTACTTCGTCTGCAGGATTGGCTAACCCCAGACTATCGACATAATCAACATCAGCTTCGGCTGGCTGAAGCTTGATCGCGGGGCCGTATGCCGTGCGCAGGGCACTATTTATAGCCTCCACGACAGAGGAGAGTTGCTCAGCGCTATCGACGGTGCCGCGATAAACTTTGTCTTTAAGACCGCTTGCTCTTTGAACAAAATGAGCCCATTCACAAGTGCCATCCCTTTTCTCTTTCGCGATTAGCTTGTAGATGCCAATCTCGGGTATGGCATCGCTAACCCATGCACCTGCGATTCTCTCCCCTTTCTTGACCTCCATGATCGCCTGGACGGGTTGGCCTTTATAGGTTGGTGGGGGTGTGGGGTTCCGTTTTCGTTTAGCAGACATGCTTTATCCTCCTAGTTTCTGCTCAATCTGATCCGCAAGCGCGCGTGCCCTTTGTGGCGCATCGCCAACATAATCACTGGCATCCAGAAGTGTGTGCACCTGCTCGGCAGAGAGAATACTGGTGAATTCCTGGTCAGAAGTGATCAACCTGATCAAAGGATTTGGCTCTTCATTCCTAATCGCTTCCCAGGCAGCCAGAGTGTGCCTGCGCAGGCGCTCATGCATCACCTGGCGGTCGGCGCCAGCTGCCCCCAGGGCCATGAGCAACCTCTCAGTAGCCGCGAATGGCCCGTAGATGGCCATATTCCTGGCGATAGCTTTTTCATCAATTTGCAGGTTCGCTACGATCTCTTTGGCTACACGCAGCAATTCGTCGGTGATCAGGAAGGCTTCTGGCAACATCGTACGACGATTGGCGCTGTCATCGAGAGTGCGCTCGAGCAGGGAGTGAGCTGCATTATCCCAAGCCAGACGCGGGAATTGAGCCAAGAGGCGCGCCAGAGAGTTGATCTTCTCTGAGCGGATTGGGTTTCTTTTGAAAGGCATCGCCGAGGAGCCAACCTGTTTGTCCCCAAAAGGTTCCGCCAACTCCCCCATGGGTGGCGATTGCAGGATTCGCAGATCAAAGGCGAATTTGTATAACAAAGCCCCTAACCCAGCCAAAACACAAAGAATGTCATATTCTTGCTTGCGAGGGTAGGTTTGCGTGGTCACTGAATAGAATGGGAGCGCTAACTTTTCTGAGAGCAGGGTCTCAAATTTGGCTATGTTTTCAATTCCCAGGAGATCAGCATACGAAGCGGATGTGCCCACAGCTCCTTTGAATCCCTTACCCCGAAATCTTTCCTGAGCATGCTCCAGACTTTGCCAATCTTCCAGTAAATCTTGAGCAGATTGGGCCAGCCGGTACCCTAAAGTGGTCGGTTCAGCGGGCTGAAGGTGTGTGTAGGCCATCACGGGGAGGTCAGCTAGTTCACGGATCTTCGAGGACAGGATTCTCAACAGGGCACGGCACTCACCACAAATTAAGCCTAGGGCAGCCCTGATCTGCAGGGCAGTGGCATTGTCTTTGACATCCACAGAAGTCGCTCCCAAATGAATGATGCCACCTCCTTGAGCGCATTGCTCGGCAAAGGTTTTCACTTCCGCCATCAAATCATGCTGGATCTGGGCTTCGATTTGCAGGGCGCGTTCTACATCAATGTCTTCCATTCGCAGGCGCAAATCGGCCACTTGCTCAGGCTGAACCAATCCAAATTTCGCCTGAACTTCGGCTAGAACAACCCAAATTCTGCGCCATAATAGCCGCTTATTAAATTCGCTCCAAAGATTGCGCATTTCCTGCGAAGAATATCGCCAGGAATAAGGGGATTGGTAATTCTCAAAATCTATCATTGATTAGCCCTTCTAGGTGGAAACTAATTTTCAATTCCCAATTATAATCGCAAGCCTCAGGAAGGCTCTCAGGAAAACGCTGGGGGAGCTCCCAAACTGGCCATTACCACGGGAATGCCTAAGCCCCTCAGGAATCTGCACCAGCTTACACTTTCGCAAGTTTGCAAATCCCTGCATTGCTGGCTATAATTACGCTATTACATGATCAAAGGAGGCTTGCGCTGGAAGATCAACCCATCACCCGCAACCTGGACCCCAACGGGGATCAAATCGACGACCAACAACTCACCTCTGGTACGATCTTAGAAAATCGTTATAAGATCGAGAGGGTGTTAGGTATTGGTGGAATGGGCGCGGTATATCTCGCCAGTGATACTCGCTTCTCGGTGACGAAGCATGTCGCTGTGAAAGAAATCGTCGCCCATGTGGGCGATCGTACGCTTCGCAATACACTGGTTAGCAACTTCGAGCGCGAGGCTAACTTATTAGCGACGCTAAATCATGCCGCCATTCCAAAGATTCATGACTTCTTCACAATAAAGAATCGCTCCTACCTTGTGATGCAATATGTCCAAGGCCAAAATCTTGAAAATATCCTCGCTGAAGCCAACGGTTTGCTACCAGTGCAACAAATCGTGATTTGGGGAATTGAACTCTGCGATGTATTGCATTACCTTCACTCTCATAAACCCGAACCAATTGTCTTCCGAGATATGAAGCCTGCCAACATTATGGTCAACCCTGACAACCATGTAATTCTGGTAGATTTTGGAATTGCCAAAGAATTCGAAGCAGGTCAAAAAGGGACCATGATCGGGACCGAAGGATACTCCCCCCCTGAGCAATACCGGGGCGAAGCCACCCCCCAGGTTGATATTTACGCCCTGGGAGCAACCTTACATCACATATTAACTGGGATCGATCCCAGAGACGAAGCGCCGTTTACGTTTTCAGAAAGGCCCATCAGGCAGTTAAACCCCGAAGTGCCGGTTGAGCTCGAGAACATCGTCGATAGCGCATTGCAGTACAGTGCGGATGACCGCTTCAAAGATGCCAACATCATGAAGGATGCTCTGATCCTGGTCGCTCGTAAGGGCGGGATTGCTTATGCAAAATCAGCCACTGCTGCTATTCCTCAAGATTACGAAGTCAAACCTTATTGGACATTTGAATGTGAAGATGAAATCCGAAGTTCAGCCGCTTATAATGATGGTCTGGTCTACATTGGCGCTTACGACAACAACGTCTATGCCCTGAACGCCGACTCGGGAGAATTCGCCTGGAAATATGCCTGCGATGGCGGTATCGTAAGTACACCTGCATACGATAGCAGAACGATATATTTTGGGTCTGAGGATCAACGCGTTTATGCAATCTCTTCGCCAAATGGTAGAGTGGTTTGGACATATTTCACGGATGCACCTATTCGCTCGTCACCGACCGTGAGTGATAGACATGTCTTTATTGGCTCTGATGACGGTTTTGTCCACGTGATCAATGCCAGTTCTGGACGCCGCGCAGTCAAAATTAACGGAGGGGCACCCATCCGATCATCTCCACATGTGGCAGATGATTTAGTATTCTTCGGTTCGGAAGAGGGCGATTTCTATTGTGCGGAATTTGGTGGAAAGGTGCGCTGGCGGATCAACGCCAAACGCGCGGTAACATCATCGCCAAGGACTCAGGACGGCGTTGTTTATTTCGGATCTGTGGATGGCATGTTTTATGCTGTCGATATCAAAACCGGCTGGACACTGTGGCGTTTTCGAATGGACCGTGGCACGATCTCAACTCCCTGTTTATCCGGGCAGTTTGCCTATATTGGTTCTGCGGATGGCAATATCTACTGTATCAACTTAAAGACCAGCAAAGAAGTGTGGAAATATCCTACAGATAACCAGGTCTCCAGTTCACCTGTGCATTATAAAGATGCCATTTATTGCGGAAGCGCGGACGGAAGTATATATTGTTTAGATTCAAAAACAGGATTTTTGCGTTGGAAATTTACTACCGAAGAAGCCATAGTCAGTACACCCTTGATCCATGATGATATTGTATATATCGGATCTATGGACCACAAGCTCTATGCATTACCCTCATAGAGATCAATCAACGGGAGTTCACCACACGTGGTAGATTATTTGAGAAAGCTATTTGGAAAGAAACCGAAGGAAAGGGTTGCGATCACTGATACCCCAACCGTTCCCACCGAAAGGGTGATCAGAACTCAAGAGATCACAAAACCTTTATCGACACAACCGACTATCATCAGTTCAGACCAACCTGAAAGCAGGCTTGGGCTAGAACCTCCTCAATTACTAGCCAGTTGTGCTCAATCCGTTGGAAGACAGCGCGAACATAATGAAGATTCCTTGTTTTCGTTGACAACCTTGTTAGCAAGCAACGGATCCAGGTTGCCCTTTGGGCTTTATATTGTCGCCGATGGAATGGGCGGTCACCAGCATGGAGAGGTTGCTAGCGAGGTTGCCGCGCTAACAATGGCCAACCATGTCATGGAGAAGCTTTTTAGCCACATCTACAAAGTTGATACCCAACCACCCAAAGATCCATTGAGAGAAATCCTCCAAACTGGAGTCACTGAAGCCCATGATGCTATCTTGGCATTTGCCCCTGGCGGGGGCACTACCTTAACCGCTGTGGTTATCATGGATACTCAAATGGCGATCGCGCATGTCGGCGACAGCAGAGTATATTCCATTAACTTAAGTGGAGTTTTTAGACCGCTAACTAGAGACCATTCGCTGGTAAAACGGTTAGAAGAACTTGGCCAATTGACACCTGAAGAGGCAGCTGTTCATCCACAACGCAATGTGCTCTACCGTGCCTTGGGCCAAGGCGAACCCTTTGAACCGGAGATCATCACTGCTCCCACGCCAGAATCAGGTTATTTGCTGATCTGTTCTGATGGATTATGGGGGGTTGTTCCTGAAGATGCGCTAGGCATGGCGATCAAGAATTCCAATACATTGCACGATGCAGTTCAAGAGATGGTCGATGCCGCAAACGAGGCTGGAGGACCGGACAATATTTCCGCTATCCTTGTCCGATTACCTGATTGATTGGTATGCAAGAGAACACTAATTTCTACAAGCGTTTGGGGATATCAGAAGACGCGACTACAGCTGAAATAAAAAGAGCATACCGCAAGGCAGCTCGTCAACTCCATCCTGATATCAATGTCCAAGCGGGAGCAACAGAAAACTTTCTCAATGTCAAAGAAGCTTATGAAGTCCTGATCGATCCAGAAAGCCGTTCAGCTTACGATAAAAATTCGCCACAAAGCAAGAAAAAAATACAACCAGTACGAATTGAACTGCAATTCAGTCGCCAGGCAATCCAACATTCACAAGAACAACAACTTCTTTACGCTCAAATCGAAGCAGAAGTTTTACCTGATCCGGCACACAACGATGAACCTGCGCCGCCTCTGAATATTTCACTGATCTTAGATACATCCACATCAATGAAAGGGGCGCGTTTGGATGTGCTCAAAGCAACTGCCATCGAACTAATCCGCAGATTACGCCCTCAAGATACAGTATCAATCATATCTTTTGATGATAAAGCGGATGTTTCACTGGCAGCCGGCTCACACATCAACATCAGAAAGGCTGAGGGGCGTATCCATGCCTTGCGGGCCAGTGGAGGCACCGAAATCTTCAAAGGGCTTGAGGCCGGCTATAATGAAGTTCTCAGAAACTACCACCCAACCCATACTAATCACATAATCCTGATAACCGATGGGCATACCTATGGGGATGAGCGAGCGTGTCTACGTCTCGCAGACAAAGCAGCCGCAAAAGATATTGGGTTGAGCAGCCTCGGAATTGGAGGCGAATGGAACGACATATTGCTTGATGATTTAGCCAAACGTACAGGTGGAGATTGCCTATATGTTCACAAGCCGAAAGAAATTGGTGACTCACTGAATCAGAAACTAATCCGCCTTAGCAAAGCTTATGCAGAGCGTATAAGTCTGGATTTTAAGTGCGGGCCACTCATAAACTTGAATTATGCCTTCCGCTTGAAACCAATGGTTGGGGTCTTACCATCTACTTCACCGTTCAAACTAGGTTCACTATCAAAAGGAGATCGCCAACAAATCCTGCTCGAATTCATCGTTGAATCTATCCCCAAGGAAGTCACCCAAGTTCTACTATTCGACGGGGAGCTTAGGTTTGACCTACCATCCAAATCAGCATCATATCAGACTCCAATAACACTCCTGCGAGAAGTGAAAACTGAAGAGATTTTAGAGAAGCCATCCAGCCATATCTCGGACGCACTGTCCATGCTTACTCTATATCGTATGCAAGAACAGGCTCGCGAAGAAATATCAGATGGAAAATTTGATAGTGCAAGCGCTCGATTAAAAAACATGGCCACCCATTTACTTTCAAAAGGCGAAACAGAATTAGCGCGGACTGTTTTATCCGGGGCTGAGCACATCAAAAGCGGTCAGCATTTGAGCGAAGATGGGAAAAAGCGCATTAAGTACGGAACGCGGGCATTGCTCTTGCCCGATGGAAACGATCGGGATAGTGAGTCATGATTTCATGTCCTCAATGTAAACACCAAGAACTAGATGGAGCCCTGTATTGCAGCTTTTGCGGCGCGCAGCTTTTCGATAATGCAGATATAACCGCTTCGATGAATGCCTTGGATTTCCAAAAAATTCAGGCGATCTCCACAAAAGAAACACCATCCTTCCCTGTAACCCCAGCAGACAAGAAAGACAGTCAGGTAGCCATTTATCTCATCGATTCAGGCGAAGCGATTTTCGTAGATGGGGATACAGATCTCACTATTGGCCGTTTGACTGAGGGTCAACTCGTTGTGCCAGATCTCGACTTGAGCCCATTTGAAGCCTACGAAGCAGGGGTTTCCCGTCTGCATGCCAGCCTGTCTGTGGTCGGGACTCAGGTTAGGGCGAAAGATTTGGGTTCCGCCAATGGCACTCGCCTCAATGGGGTAAAAATCGTCGCCCATGCCGAACATACTGTTCAGCATGGGGATATCTTGACCTTAGGTAAATTGAAAATTCAGATTCTGATAAAGGAATAAATGGAGAGAACCATGGCAATAGAGGTAATTCTACATATACTCAACCAAGATCCGATCATCGCAGAACTCGATGATCTCCCTCAGCCTGACGATCAGATAATCAAGGTGGTCAACCCCAGATACCGGGACGGCAGGGAATTGCACTTTCTCGATCATGGCGTGACAACAGTGCTTTGGCCTGTGAACCAGTTGACATTTATTGAAATCCTACCCAGCGAGGACGAAGAGCAAATCATTGGGTTTGTAAGAGAGTAGTTATGACAACAGATCGCATTCAAGGACATCGTATCCTTGTCGTAGACGATGAGAAACGCATTGTAAGATTCATTCGATTGAATCTCGAGCATGATGGCTTTCAAGTAATCCCTGCCTACACTGGCAAAGAGGCGATCGACCAGGTTCGAAGCTCCCTACCCAACTTGGTCTTGCTGGATGTAATGCTGCCCGATATTGATGGCTTTCAAGTATTGCAGAAGATTCGAGAATTCAGTTCCGTTCCGGTCATAATGCTGACCGCCAAGGGTGAAGAAGACGACCGCGTGCGAGGGTTAGAGTGGGGTGCCGACGATTACGTTACCAAACCCTTCAGCCCGCGTGAGTTAGTAAGCAGGGTGCGCGCAGTGCTGCGCCGCATCGAGTCCACCGAGGGAAGTGCGCCAAGTGTTATCGATGTCGATGATCGCTTAAAACTCGATTTCAAACGTCGAGAAGTGTGGGTCGCTGGAGAACTGGTGCAATTACGCCCCACTGAATACCGTCTCTTATACCATCTCGTACAGAATGCTGGTTGGGTCCTGACCCACGAACAGATCCTGACCAAGGTTTGGGGTTACGAATACCGGGACGAACCTCATTATGTTCGCCTCTACGTCAATTACTTACGTAAAAAAATCGAACAAGATCCGGCCAACCCAAAATACATTCTCACTGAGCGGGGAGTGGGCTACCGTTTCGTAGATTACCGTAGGAAACAGTCTTCGACAGGCTAAACACTTGTCAGGCCCTTTCCTCTAGGCTATACGCTCGCTCGCATGGAGAGAAACAAATGAAAAAACAACGCATTTTATTGGTAGATGATCATGAGGTTGTCCGCTTGGGTTTAAAAGCCCTCTTAGACCGTCATCCTCAATTTGAAGTAGTTGCTGAAGCTGGCACAGCGCGTGAGGCGCTGAATTATGTAGAACAATACTCCCCCGATGTTGTCGTCATGGACATCCGCCTTCCCGGTGGATCGGGTATCGATGCCTGTGAGAAAATCACAGAAAGTTACCCCAATACTCAGGTGATCATGCTGACCTCATATGCCGAGGATGAGATGCTATTCTCAGCAATTCGAGCAGGAGCGGCGGGTTACGTTCTCAAGCAAATTGGCGGAGATGACCTGGTGCGTGCCCTCGAGGCGGTTGGCCGTGGAGAAGCCCTGCTCGACCCCGCAGTAACACAACGCATCTTCCAAGAAGTTCGTCGTGCGGCCAAAGAGGAAGAGGCCTCTGCCTTCGCTGATCTAACTCAACAGGAAAAACACGTGCTCATTCTGGTATCAGAAGGCAAAACCAACCGCGAAATCGCCAAGGAGCTTTTCTTGGGTGAAGGCACTGTCAGAAATTATGTCAGCAGCATCCTCTCAAAGCTGAATGTCAGCAACCGGGCGGAGGCAGCAGCCTACGCCGTTGAGCATAACCTAAGAGATCATTTGCAATAGTAAGTTTTCGAAAAAATATATACTGGTGGGTACTGCGTACCCACCAGTATATATTTTTTCGCGAATCCCGTGTTGCGATAAAGTAGTCACATACAACATACATTATTCGCTTCGACAGTCTTCACATGGACATAAAGCGCGCAAATAATCCCAATTGTAGATCCCATATTGATGGCCATCTTCCCAATAGATGGTGACCGCATAACTTCCCACCGCTTCGATATCCTCTAAATTGGTACGCGGCGAATCCTCCACAGGCAGATCGAAAACCTCTGCATCCGGCACTGTCCCCATATTCTCATGCCCGCGGCATTCTGCGCAGGGGCAAGCATTTCTCAATAGGGAGAAAGCATACGAGCTGACATGCTCATCACTCCATGTGATCGCCATTTCTTTTTGATGACGATTTACTTTGATGCCTGTGGGATTGTTTTTCATCTACGACTCCTGATTTTATTTTCCTATGGCACTCTAAATTCCCGTGGTAATATCCAGATTTGGGGGTATGGGGCGTGCTCCGCACGCCCCATACCCCAAAATCTGGGAGTTACCCCGGCGATTCCTAGAGAGAATAACCTATATATCATGGTTCCTCGACAATCTGCAAATAATTCGATACCGCCCAGCCGTCAATGCTTTCATCATACGGCGCAGCAAGATGCCACCAAACATAGCCATCCGTTTCCACGGGACCATCTTTGACATAGAAAACTTCAGATTCGATGCCAACAAAGAGGGGTTCGAAGCCAAGACCCGGGCCACCTCTGATCCGCAAACCGTCTCCGCCTGTGCCACTCACTTGAACATATGCCCCAATGATGATACCACCGGGGGCAGGAGGCACCTCTGGGATTGCAGTAGGAGTTTCGGGTTGCGGTGTTGGGGGCACAGGAGTCTCTGTGGGAGCGAATATCACTGTCAAAATCGCCGTAACCACACCAACAGGAGTCCGAGATGGCCGGGTTAGATTGAGGACGAAAAGTAAAAAGAACACAAACCCCAAACCAAGCAACACGGATGCGATAATCTCTAAGAAGGGAAACCGCTGAGTTGGAGATCTTTTCATGAGTCAGTGTGTGTCATATCGTCAAAGAGAGCCCGCGGCGCTTCTTCGGGGACCAGGATGCGCAGAGCCTTTGGCCGAACTTCGATGACGACCTGGTTGCTTTCCCCCATGGGCTCACCATCTAATTGGATAAAGAGGGTCGAATCTGATGAAAGTGTAATTTTTGTGAAAGGAATACAGCGGGTATGTGCGGATTCCAAATGACGGCCGGACATCAAATCCCAGGCATGGGTAACGGCTTCTAACCAGGTATCGCCAGCAAAAAGCCACAAATCCATTTCCCCATCATCAAGGCGCGCCGAAGGAGAGATCTCTGCTATTCCCCCTGCGTAAAGGTGAATATTGCTGGCTACTGCCAATAGATAGTGGCCGACGATCTCCTCACCACTGGCTGTGTGCACCTGAATATCGATACCCCCCATCAGAGACGCTTGTCGGATGGCATTGGTCGCATATTGAGCGACAGCAAAACTCTTCTCCCATCGTCCACGCGGCTCGATGCGATGAATGACAAAAGCATCCAGGCCCACCCCACCCCACAAGAGGAATGGCTGATCGTTGCACATTCCGATATCAGCCTCCCTGACTGTGGCGTTGGCTAATCTGCGGGCACTCTCCTCCAGTGCCATCCAACGCGTCCAGGTTAAGTCAGGAAGACCTAACTCTTTTGCCCACACATTGGCTGTGCCTGCCGGGAGTACCCCTAAGGCGGTCTCTCCACCCAAAAGGCCTTTGACTGCAAAGTTAAGCGATCCGTCTCCGCCGGCGCAAAAGAAAACGTCCATCTTCTGCCGAACAGCCTGACGTGCCAACTCGGTAATATGACCCCCCCCATCGGTCTGCTCCAAATTGATCTCCCAGCCCTGGGAACGCAGGACATCCGCCGCCCGCTCTGTCAACATACGAGAGGGGAAACGACCTGCTGCAGGATTATAGACAATCAGGGCTCGCGACACTTTATACCTGTCCAGGAAATATCATCTCAATTGGGCGAGAATTGGCTCGCTAGGAACCACTGCGGGACTATCCAGATTTGATGTATGGGGCTGCTGAGCACACCCCATACCCCAAATCTGGGAACAAACCCGACGATTTCTAGAGAGCCCAGAGAGTTTAACTCATCTTGGGATGCAAGAATGGTACAATTCTACCCGAAAGCCAAACAGATGCGAAGCAATATGACGGACACACTTCTCAACAAACGCTATCAATTGGAAGAACGCCTGGGCAGCGGTGGCATGGCAGTCGTATACAAAGCGCGCGACTTGATGCTGGAACGCACTGTGGCAATCAAAATACTGCGCAAAGATTACTCGCATGACCCAGCTTTCAGGGAGCGCTTCCGGCAAGAAGCCAAGGCGGCGGCTAATTTATCGCATCCCAATATCGTCACAGTGCACGATTTCGGCGTTGATCAGGGGCGAATTTTCATTGTGATGGAATTTGTACCGGGTGCCACCTTGAAGGAATTGATCGAAAAACGAGGCCGCTACTCGCTAAAATCGGGCATATCCTTGATGATACAAGCTTGCGCTGGCGTTGGCTATGCGCATCGTGCTGGGCTGGTTCACTGCGATGTCAAGCCCCAGAATATGTTGGTCACACCCGATCGGCGTCTCAAAGTGACCGATTTTGGGATTGCACGCGCCCTGGCTTCGATCCAACCAGAAGAGCGCACACAAGTTGTCTGGGGATCGCCACAGTATTTCTCCCCTGAACAGGCTAGCGGCAAATCTCCCTCTCCCGCCTCGGACGTGTATAGCTTAGGTGTCGTACTCTACGAGGTATTGCTGGGGAAACTTCCCTTCAGTGCTGAGTCGGGCAACGAGTTAGCGCGCATGCATCGTGAAGAAACACCGCGGGCACCCAAGGAAATCCGCCCGACCATCAGCGAGAACCTGAATCGTATCATCCTCAAAGTTCTTTCCAAAGAGCCCGCAGCGCGATACCGCACAGCAGACCAGTTAGGTCGCGTATTGATCACATTTTCAAAGCAAGCGCAACCTGCACCTGCGCCGGTGCCAGACTCCGTTAGAACAGGCCCTGCCCAAAGTGAAACACCGCGCACCGCCCCCCCCCAAGGCCGATCAAATCCTACACCAACACCTGTGCCTACATATGTGCCACCGCTGAGAGCAGCCCCAAAAAGGAGAGACACGTTAGATATCGACTGGCCTACTGCAATTATGGGCCTGATTGCATTGCTATCTGTGGGGGGGTTGATACCATTCTGGTTGTGGATCTATTTTTCGGTATTCCAATAATTGCTCTACTGCAAAAAGGTTACGAGCAGGCGTTAAACAAACTGGGCTCTGACAAGCACTTATGCTGGCCAAAGCCCAGAAATACTATTTATACAATCAAGCGGTTATGCGGTCTTAACGAGCGTACGCAGACAACGCGTGCACAAGGTCTTACGAATTTTGCGGCCATCTTCATAAACCGAAACTTTTTGCAAATTTGGTTTGAACTTACGCCGGGTTGACTTCTTAGACCAGGGAACACTGCGACCAAAGGTGGTCTTTTTTCCGCAACTTTCACAAACAGCCATCTTACTTTTCCTTTCAAGCTTTTTGGGCCTCTAGGAATTCCCGTGGTAATGTCCAGTTTTGGGGGTATGGGGCGTGCTCCGCACGCCCCATACCCCCAAAACTGGAAGCCACCTAGGAGATTCCTAGAGAGCCAGCTTTTTTACTTACAAAGTATTATAATATCCATTTAAGCCGGAAGATATTACCACAAATTAGACACACTTTCAAGCGAGCTAACACCTATGACAAATGAAACAACCCAAACCGGAAGTATCCATGTTTCTCCACGAGCCATTGCAACGATTGCCTATCAATCTGCTTTGGAATCCTATGGTGTGGTGGGGATGGCCTCTAAAAATGTCGTCGATGGGATCGCATCCATTCTGATCAAAGATCCAACCCATGGTGTTGAGGTCCAGTTCACCGGAGAACAAATCAATATCGATTTGTATATCATCATCCAATATGGGACACGCATCAAATCTGTGGCCACAAGCGTCGCTAATACCGTACGTTTTCATGTAGAAAAAGCCTTGGGGGTGCCACTCAACGAGATCAACGTTCATGTTCAAGGATTAAGAATCAGCGATTTCGATGACTAAACCTCGCCCCTGGGGTTGAAGCGCACATTATCCGTATTATTGATTCAACCCACAGGTGTGCTTTCTTAGGAGTAATTATTGATGACTACACCCCCGCAGACTGAAGCATCGCCGGAATTTATTGAAAAGATACGCCAACGACCTATCGATGGACTCGCCCTCAAGAATCTAGCCGCGGCAGGATTGACCTGGCTGCGGACGAACCAGGAGCTGGTCAATGCTCTCAATGTATTTCCCGTCCCCGATGGTGATACTGGCACCAATATGGTACTGACCATGCAATCCGCCTATGATGAGATCGAGAACTCCCCAGAAGATCATGTTGGCAAAGCGGCCAATGATTTGGCTCAAGGCGCACTCATGGGGGCACGCGGTAACTCAGGAGTGATCCTCTCACAGATCTGGCGCGGTTTCGCCCGGGCTTTAGATGGGCATGAACAAATCGACGGACCTGACCTGGCGAAAGCGCTTGCTGATGCGCGTGATACTGCATATAAAGGGGTTGTGCGTCCCGTAGAAGGAACGATACTGACTGTCGCCAAGGATATGGCCACCGCTGCGGAATCAGCCCTGGAAAAGACCCAAGACCCCTTTGAAATCCTTGAGCTGGTCGTCGAAGAGGCTGATGCATCCGTTGAGAAAACACCTGACCTCTTAGATGTGCTCAAGGACGCAGGAGTGGTAGATGCGGGTGGAAAAGGCCTGTACTTCATCGTGGAAGGGATGCTGCGCTTTTCGAAGGGCATGCCTTTGGATACAGCCGTCGCCACAGTAAAACCGCTTTCGGCGCTCAACCTCGATGATGCCATGCAAACTGTCGAGCCTGGGCAAGATTACGAAGTGGTCGTTGATTTCCGCCCTACTGAGTCGTTGAATCTCGAACAATACTTCGATGCCCTCGAAGAGATGGGTACATCCATCCAAATCGGTGAGGGTGATGGCATGTACCGCATGCACATCCACGTGCCGACCGAAAAGCGTTACGAGCCCATTGATTACACCATGAGCATCGGCACGATCACCAAAGTGCATATCGAGAATCTAATCGCTCAAATGGATGAAATTGAGCGCAGTCGCAAGGATCAACCCCTGAAATTAGCTCCTGTGGAGCCCGGTCAAATTGCAGTCGTCACGGTCTCTCCAGGACCAGGTTTCTCCAATGTCTTCGCCAGCCTGGGCGCAGCAGCCATCGTCGAGGGTGGCCAGACGATGAACCCCAGCACGCAGGATATCCTGGCTGCCTTCGAGAACCTACCCACGGATAAGGTCATCATTTTGCCGAATAACAAGAATATCATCATGGCCGCTGAAGCCGCCACCGAAGTGACTGTCAAGCAAACCGCCGTGATCCCCAGCCGCACGATCCCACAAGGCCTAAGCGCCTTGCTGCGCCTGATCCCAGAAGGGGAGTTCGATCGTATCGTCGAGGATATGACCGCCGCTCTCGAAGATATCGAAACTGGTGAGATCACCACTGCAACCCGCAGTGTCGAAATCGATGGTGTCGATGTGCAAGAGGGTGAAATTATCGTTTTGCATAATGGGAAACTGATCCTCTCATCGAACAGCCTGCAAGATGCCTGCCTGGAATTCCTGGAAAAATGTGATGCTGGCGATTATGAGCTGATCACGATGTTCTACGGCGCTGACATCCCCAAGGCAGAAGCTTTCCGCATTGCCGATCTGATGCGCGCAGCCTACCCCGATCACGAGATCGAAGTGCAGGATGGCGGTCAGCCACACTATCAATTCATCATTTCCGTCGAATAGCAGCTCTCAGGAAAAGGGGTGTGTGACGTGCAACCCACGCTACACGTCCTTTTTTCGAATGGTGCACAGGTCGACAATGTCAACTTCGCGAGAACTTCCGAAAATAGGGGGTTACAGGGGTGCTCCGCACCCCTGTAACCCCCTATTTTCGGGCTTCTCGTCTGAGAGTTGACATTGTCAAGATAGATTCTATGAACACCGCTATCGTTACAGACAGCACAGCTGACATTCCCTCTGAAATTGCCCAACAGAAAAATATCGAAGTTGTTCCAGCCATCATCGTCATGAACGGCAATAGCTTCAAGGATGGCCAGGGCATCTCTCGAGAGCAGTTTTACGAGCGCATGACCACGATGGAAGCGCTGCCCACCACGGCCACACCATCCGCGGGCACCTTCCACAAAGTTTATGAGAAATTATTCTTAGAGGGCGCCCAGGCGATCTTATCCTTGCATGTGGCCAGTCAATTGAGTGGGATCTACAATACCGCCAAAATGGCCGCCCAGACATTCGGGGAGCGAGTGCACGTCTTCGACAGTGGATCAATTTCTATGGGGCTTGGATTTCAAGTTATCGCAGCAGCCGAAGCAGTTGCACAAAAAGCATCTATTGAGAAAATCATCCAACGGATTGTAGAATTGCAGAGGAAGATCCGTGTCATCGCAATGCTAGATACGCTAGAGAACATTCGCCGCAGCGGGCGTGTCTCCTGGGCAACTGCCCGAATTGGGTCGTTCTTACGCATCAAACTATTTGTGGAAGTCAAGGATGGCACAGTTCTGAACCTGGGACAGGCACGCACACGCCGCAAAGGAATCGATCATCTCATGGGACTCATCCACGATCTCGGACCCCTTGAGCGATTGGCCGTTCTGCACAGCAACGCTGAAGCTGATGCTCGTAAGATGCTGGCCGAACTGGAACTTGAATTGCCAGAATCCCCCCATATTGTCAATATCACTCCGGTGATTGGCACCCATGTCGGGGCGAATGGCTTAGGGGTGGCGGCGGTGTTGAAATAACCACGAACTGGTAAAATACGCTCAATGAAGCCATCGATAACAAAACTCCGCAACTATTTCAAACTCGAAGCCAAGAACGGATACCAAAACAACGCCATTATCGGGGGTTTAGAGCGTATGCTCGAGCCCTGGTCTGCTGAAGCCCGCGCAGACAACCTGCCCGAAAATATCATTCAGGCCGTCACTACACGTTTGAGGGATTACCATCGCCTCAGTGAAGAGTCGCGCAAAGAGACCTTGCACGGGTTGTGGAATCGCATCCAGCGCGAGTTGGGAGAAGTAATACCAGACCAGGTCAGGCCTGCGCCCGAAGAGGCATCACCCCCCAAGGCGCAAACTGAACCCGAAGAGCTGGTTGAGCAGCCTCCCCCCAAGGTGGCAGCCGAAGCCCCGGGGCCAGAACCCACCCCCAAGCTACGTCCGCAGCTCTCTCCTGGAGAAGCGGCTGACCTCGACGCCAGTGTCACAACCTTAAAACATGTCGGCCCCAAGTATGCCAAAACGCTGGAACGGCTGGATATCCGCTCGCTAGGCGATATGCTCTATCATTTCCCCCATCGTTATGATGATTATTCCAAAATGAAGCCCATCAATCGTCTAGGGTATGGCGAAAAGGTCAGCATTATAGGCACAATCACTTCCGTGAGCGCAAGGGATACACGTGGTGGGCGCACAAAACTCACCGAAGCCGTCATCGATGATGGCAGCGCTGCTATGCGGGTGACCTGGTTCAACCAGCCCTGGATCAAAAAACGATTGCGACAAGGGATGCAAATCGTCGTCTCCGGACAGACGGACCAATACCTGGGACGCTTGACGATGAACAACCCCGAGTGGACGCCGGTGGAGGAGAAAAACCTGATGTCCGAGGGGATTGTGCCCGTCTACCCCTTGACCGCCAAGATCACCCAAAAGTGGCTGCGCAACAAACTGCATGCCGTGGTCACAGATTGGGCGCCCAAAGTACACGATCCGCTGCCGGCCTCCTTGCTCGACGAGGCAGACTTGATGGACCTGCCCACTGCCCTGAAACACATCCACTACCCATCTTCATGGGAGCAGCTCAAACAAGCCCGCCACCGGCTCCAATTCGATGAGATTCTCTTGCTGCAACTGGGCGTGTTACAACAGAAACAAAATTGGTCTAAGCACACAGCAAATATTTACCGGGTGGATGATGGCTGGCTGGCAAGCAATTTGAATAAACTGCCCTTCACACTTACCAGTGCACAAAGACGCACACTCGATGAAGTGTTGAAGGATCTGACCTCGGGGCATCCCATGAACCGCTTGATCCAGGGGGATGTCGGTTCAGGAAAGACCGTCATTGCCGCCCTGGCCATCGCCCTGGTCTGCGATCAGGGTTCGCAAGCAGCCTTTATGGCCCCCACCAGCATCCTGGCAGAACAGCATTACAAAAACCTCATACAGATGTTGACTCACAATGATGGGCCGCTGACTCCCGAACAAATCCATTTATTGGTGGGCGCCACATCGGAAAGCGATAAGATCGAGATCCGCGCCGGGTTGGCAAATGGCGATATCAGCGTCGTGATCGGCACCCACGCCCTGATCGAAGATCCAGTCGAGTTCCACGATCTGCAATTGGCGATCATCGACGAGCAACACAGGTTCGGTGTAAAGCAGCGTGCAGCATTGCGAACCAAAGGCAACAACCCACACCTGATCGTGATGACAGCCACACCGATCCCACGTTCTCTAGCGCTAACCATTTATGGCGATCTTGATGTTTCAGTTATCGACGAAATGCCCCCTGGACGACAGGACATTGAAACTCATATACTCTATCCTAAAGAACGCGAGCGCGCTTACAGCATGATCCGCCGCCAGGTAGAAGCCGGGCATCAGGCCTTTATCATCTATCCCCTGGTTGAGGAAAAAGGTTCCATGCAAGCCTCTGGCGAGAGTGGAGAAAAAGCCGCCGTGGAAGAGCATGCCCTACTGCAGAAGCAGGTCTTCCCAGATTTGAAGCTGGGGCTGCTCCACGGACGTTTAGCGCCAGCCAATAAGGATGCAGTGATGGCCAAATTCCGCGATCGAGAACTCGATATCCTGGTATCGACTTCTGTCGTCGAAGTCGGTGTAGATGTTCCCAACGCCACGGTGATGCTCATCGAAGGCGCGCATCGCTTTGGCCTGGCACAACTACACCAATTCCGCGGCCGGGTAGGGCGCGGTAAGGCTAAGGCCTATTGTCTGCTCATCCCCAGCAGAGCCGATGCAGTTGAAAACGAGCGTCTGCAAGCCATGGCAGAAACCAATGATGGCTTCGTTCTTGCCGAAAGAGATTTGGAGCAGCGCGGGCCTGGTGAATTCTTAGGCACCCGCCAGGCAGGATATTCCGAGCTGCGCCTGGCCAGCCTGACGGATATTAAACTCATCCAAAAGGCTCGCGGGCACGCTCAGGCGTTGTTCGAACGTGACCCCGAGTTGGTCTGGGCTGAACACCAACAGTTGGCAGGAGCCCTGAAACGCTTCTGGAAACAGGGAAGCGGAGATATCAGTTGAGGAGGGTATCAGCGATATGATTCGAGCTGTTTTTCCAGGTACTTTCGACCCCATCCATTACGGTCACATCGACATCGCCTATCGAGCAGCACGCCTCTTCGATGAGATCATCATCGCAGTTTACGATCGCCCGCTGAAAACGTTGCTCTTTTCTCCTGAAGAACGCATGACGCTTACCGAAGAAGTCTTCAAGGAAGACGGAAATATCAAAGTGACTGGTTATAGCGGGTTGACGGTTGAGTATTGTAAACAGATCGGTGCCCAGGTCATCGTAAGAGGTCTGCGCGTATTCTCAGATTTTGAATATGAATTCCGGATGGCATTAGCCAACCACCGCTTAAACCCCGATATTGAAGTCGTGGCCTTGATCACGCACGAGGAACACACCTTCCTATCCGGCGCGACAGTGCGCGAAATTGCCTCGTTAAACGGTGATGTCAGCAGCCTGGTACCCCCGCATGTCGAGGCTGCGCTTACTGAGCGTTTCAGCGAATTGGGCGATGAGCAGGAAATCGTGCCAACATCATCCCTACGAGATTGAAACCAGACCGCAAGGTCACTAAAAATGGCAGGGGTAATCCCCCTAAATCAGGAATGTACCAAGTCGATTCCTTGAGAGCCTGATTGACACCGGCTACTTGACTAATCAATCACTTCCGTGTAATCTTGGATCAGAACTTGCAACTTTATCGAAAAAATCCGTTGGGACCCCTCTAAAGGGAGGAGCCGCATGGATATTTTGCACCTCGTAGACCGATTAGAAGAACTCTTTAACGAAAGTCGCCCCATTCCTCTCACCCACAATGTCATTGTGGATGAAGATCGCATGCTGGATTTGATCGATCAAATGCGGGTGACCATCCCTGAGGAGGTCAAGAGAGCGCAACAGGTTCTCACACAACGTGATCGCATCCTTGCTCAAGCACAGGAGGAAGCCAAACGCACGGTAGATTTGGCAAAGGAAAAGAGTCAGCAACTTGTCGAACGTGATGCCGTTGTGCATGCTGCCAAAGCACGCGCCGACGACGTCCTCAAACAAGCCGATATTTCTGCCGAAAACACCCGTCGCGAAGCCGACAATTATGTGATCCAGACACTTTCCCGCATCGAAGTCGAACTGGAACGTCTGCTCAATCAGGCTCGCAATGGTATTATGGCCCTCCAAAACATCAAGGAACCAGAGGTTACGGTCGAAAACCAAGCCGAGGTCAAGCCTGAGTCGCCCGAACCAGAACTCGAGATTCCCGAAGACCTAACTGAAGAATAACAACACCTCGATGGGCTCGTGTATTTGACAACGACCGCCGAGAGTCACCCCCTCTCGGCGTTTTTTTATGTTTCGTCCCGTTCGCGCTTGGTGAAGCTTTGTGTTATCAGATAATCCATCAAACCGGGGAAGAAGAGATTGAACCAGTAGCTAAAGCGCATAAACCAGGGAATGACCAACATCCGCCGCGGGCGCTGAACCACCTGATAGACCGAGTGAGCAACATCCTGAGGTGTTAAGCGCATAAACTGCGGGGTGGTAATGCCGGTCTTCCGATCCGCACCCATGTGCTGTTGAAACTCGGTGCTGACACTCCCCGGATAGATCGCCGACACGTTGATCCCCCATATGCTCACTTCACGGCGAAGGGCCTCGGTAAAGCCGCGTACCCCAAACTTGGTCGCCGCATAGATGGTATACGTCGGAGTTCCTGTCAGGCCAGCAACTGAGGCCATATTGATGATATGACCTGAGCGGCGTTCGATCATGTGAGGGAGTACGGCGCGGGTTGTCTGGATTACCCCTGCAAGATTGACCCGTAATTGAAGCTCAATATCCCTGGCAGGATCAAGCTTCTCTAACCACTTCGTACGGCCAAATCCAGCATTATTGAGCAAAATATCGATCTGTCCATATCGCTCCAGAGACACTGCAACTAAATTCTCTATTTGGTCGAGTTGAGTGATGTCTGTAGCAACTGGAAGAGCATCGCCACCCGATGAGTTGATTTCATCTGCTAATTCTTCCAATCTTTCGAGTCTCCGGGCAGCCAAAACCACGCGGTATCCTTTTTGAATACCAAAAAGCCGGGCGCTGGCCTGGCCTATCCCTGAAGATGCGCCTGTTACAAGAATTACTGGCTTAGATGTCATCATGGTCTCCTTGCATTCGTCTATAGTACCTATAACACTGGCAAGCGCCATGAGTATCGCGGAAGAATTGAGTGGTACGCTCGCTAAGTTAATAACAGGAGTTACGCACTTGCCCCCCTATCCCCCCAACGCCGTAGGCGCGCCATTGGCCCAGGGGGGAACATGTTTGTATATCCGCCCAGCACCAAAGGCGCGCCTACGGCGTTCTGGAGTCCGACGTCTCCTGACGTCGGGAGATAAAGAAACTCATGGATACACTCTCGTCTACGAAACCAGGAGATTTCGGAACCCAGATCCTCAGTACAGGTCAATATTGTGGGAGTTAATGGATTTAGTCAAACCACCACTTAATACAGTGTAAACAAAGTAACCAAAAGTTATCCTATCGTGACTTAGGCCGGTCTCCAGACCATGTCAGAGTGACTCGGTCTGGAGACCGGTCAGAGCAAATATTGCTATAAACTTTATTTACATTGTACTTAATTGGGCTGCTCGCTAAATGACATAAACCTGATGGAGGTTCCTGGAATTCAGATTCAGGAGAGAACTATCCGCTAAAACCTCCCGCAGGTTATTACAAACTTACTGAGAGCACCACTCAATTTGAAGAAAGTATACAAAAATAGAAGTGCGAGAGGGATGAAACCCGCTCGCACCTCTCAGTTGTCGAGCAGCTTACTTTGATGAGGTTTCGATGAGCACTGCTCGCACAACAACACGCCAGCGGTAATCACCCAGTTCTTCATCGTATTGGTAACAGGTGATCAAGGTTATCCAATCATGCGACTCATTGCGTAACGGCGACAAGTCATCGGGTTCGACGAACGTTAGCTGGCGAACTTCGTATGTATACCGCAGATCTCCCATCACGATGTCGACTCTGTCACCCCAGCCCAACTGGTTGAGTTGAGCAAATGGTCCCGGCTCGCCAGAAGGCAAGTAGGCATGCGCGCTCAGGGCCGTGTTCCCATTCGTAGTGGGGAAAGCCGTTCCCTCCAGGTAGCCGATCTCATTCCCAAGCCAGGCTACACCCCAATCATTGCCATACAATGGCACACCGATGATCGGAGATGCAACGCCAAGCGCAGGAATCTCCAGCGTCATATCTGTATTGTATTTGCGATATCCTTTGAATTCCTCGGAGGGGGCTTCTACAATGGTCTCCCGGCCAGGCGCAAAGCCAGTTCTGGGCAGCGCAAACACGTCTTCCAAAGCATCTTCCGTGTCAGTGTCAGTGTCTGAGTCTGAGTCTGCTCCAGCTTGAGCAAGAGGATCTACCGAAACGAACACGCCAACGTCCAGACTCAAATCGATATCCCCCGCGTTCAGGGAAACCGTCGAAGTGCGCCCGGCAGCCTGCAATCCACTTGCCGCTTGCATCAGCCTGGCCGTATCGATGGGCATCGACAGTTTACCCAGGCGCAGGGTAAAGCCTGGATTAGCGACCGTTCTTTCCACTGTATTATCCAGGGTGGGATTGCTGGCGAATTTCTCACTTGTGCCAGGCTCATGGGCCACAAGCCAGATCAGGCCAATGTCTACATGAGAGATGGTTGTGTTGGTATCCACAGAGATCTGAGGAGAGAACCCCCCATTACTCTGGTTCAGGCTCTCGATGATACCATTATACAAATTCTCATCGAAAGTGATGCCATTTGTCTCGATGGTATTGTCATCGACGAAGTCGTTATCGATATCATCAGCCCCAGCATCCAGCTCAGTGCATGCCCACCCAGCCGGTCCAAGGGCTTCGATTACATATATACCCGGATTGACAACAAACTCAAAGAAACCCGTATCGTCTGTGATCAAACTATCAACCGGATTGCCGTCATCTTCATATGGCTCGACAACACCGTCCCCGTCAACATCTGTAAACAGGTTCAGGGTGACATTGGCATAACCGATCTCAGCGCCATCTTGCAGGCCATCTTTGTCATCATCCAGCCAAACCCGGTCACCCAGCGTGGAGGGTTGAATCTGGTTGGCATCGTTATCGAGGTTGTCATCACCAGCATTCTCGAAAGTCAAGGCATAGCCATCAGGGATTACGAATTCCACCAGGTAGGTTCCCGGTGCCACTGTGAACAGGTATGCGCCGTCCGAACCCGTGATCTGAGATTGCATAACGCCGCCATCATCGGCATAAGGCTCGATCAGGCCATCACCGTCGAGATCACCATACAGGTTAGCTCTGACACTGGCCAATCCTTCCTCATCAGGATCCTGCAGGCCATTCTTGGGATTGTCATCGATCCAGGCAAAGTTGCCTAATTGAGCAGTAGCGATGACGACGCTATCTTCATCATCCTCGGATTGATCGCCATCATCATTGGCTGGGCTGCTATCTACATCGGGCTGATCCTGGGCAGTGACCTGGGCAGAATTGGTTAGTCCGGTAGCGCCATTGACCTTGGCCTGGAAGGTCAGGGTAACACTTTCACCGTTATCGAGCTGATCGATACCCCATATCAACGTGGGATCATTGGAGTCATCAGGGGTGATGGTTGCGCCCGTCGCACCGGCATTTCCGCCGATACTACTGGCCTCGTATGTGTATCCTGGCGGCAGGACGTTGCGAACCTCGACACCTGTAGCGCTGTCCGGGCCACGATTGTTCAGGGTCAATGTAAAGGTGACAACATCTCCCAATCTGGCATTGGGATCACTGATAATCATATTCAATTCGAGATCCACCGTCTTGGCAGGGTTGCGGGCTGCGGTGGGGTCTTTGACAACGGTCGTTGACAGATCATCACTCAGAACAGGGTTGTTATTCGCCACATTGGCATCGTCGGAGTCGAGATCGCCATCGCCATCTTGATCCCAATAAGCCCTGCCTTGATTCTCTGTCTGATCCATACTGGCGGGGACCGTCGTACTGAAGGTGATCACGACTTCGTGATCGGCATCTGCTTCTGTGTGGTCACCCAGGTCTGAAGCAATGCTGCCGACCCAGACGATCTGGTCACTGGCAGCATCATAGGTACAGGTTGTTGTAGTCGAGGCGCCGCGGGCATCACAGGCCAGGCTGGCTGCTACATAGGTGGTGCCATTAGGAATTGAATCGACGATACGCACAGGATTGGCACTGGCATTGCCATTGTTTATCCATACCTGCCTCCAGACCACGGTAGGCCAACCGGCGGCGTTGACTTCCTTCCAACCCGAAGGCGGATCGAAGACGTTCGTATAACCAACTTTGGAGCTGGCCTCATCATCCTCAGATTGATCACCATCATCGTTATTGGGCGTCGAATCGGGATCATCCTGGTTGGAGGCAGTCACTTGCGCCACGTTTTTATGCTCGCCGGTAGCCAATACTTTAGCCGTGATTTGCAAAGTGGCTTCGCCGCCGTCGACGATGGATCCAACATCCCACACACCGGTGTCTTTATCATACGTTCCCTGGCTGGGGGTATTGGTTACATAAGAATAGCCATCAGGGAGTTTGTCGCTTACTCTGACGCCGCTGGCATCTGAAGGCCCGTCATTCTTCAACTTGAGGGTAAACTTCACATAGTCACCGACATTGGCTATTGTGTTATCGACACTCTTCGAGAGAGAGAGGTCCGCTGCGCCTGGATTGGCAGATGTTGAGGCTTCATCATCTTCACTCTGGTCTCCATCATCGTTATTGGGAGTCGAGTCCGGGTCAGGTTGGTCAGCAGCTGTGACCTGGGCCACGTTGGCATAGCTACCTGTAGCGTTAACAGTTGCCGTGATCTGCAGGGCGAAACTTGCGCCCACATCCACTGAACCCACATCCCAGAGGCCACTGGCCTGAACATAGCTCATGGCGTTGCCATCGCTGTCAACCAGAGCTGCAGCATTGCTCGATACAAAACTGTAACCGCTCGGTAATTGGTCTGTGACCTGCACACCAGTGGCGTCGCCAGGGCCGCTATTGGTAATCGTGATGGTGAAGACTACCGTAGCGCCTGGTACAGGTGTGCTGGGGCTGGCGCCCTTGGTAAGGGATAGATCAGCGTACAGGACATCGAAGAAGTCATTATCTTGCAGTAATGCACCGGGTGTCACTGTTAAGGTGATCTTGTCGTCATTGGCGCCATCAGTATCCCCTGTGGAGGCATAGTCCGTCTTGTTGACCTCACGAACCACATAGGTACCTGGATTCAGGCCGTTGAACTCGTAATCACCATTGCCGTCGGTAGTATCTTCCGGTTCACCAGCATCCTTGACACCATCGTCGTTCAGGTCAAGGTAAACCACCACTCCAGAGATGCCATTCTCACCAGCATCTAAGCTGCCATTACCATTAGTATCATCATACACAGTTCCCTGTATAGTGGCTGGATCTGGTTTGTCGAAGAAGTCATTATCATCAGAGTCCGTCCCAGAGGTAATTGTCACACTGATCTTATCGTCGTTGGCTCCATCAGTGTCGCCAGTGGAAGTGTAGTTAGCGAGATTGACTTCCCGCAATACATGTATTCCTGGAGTCAGGTTGGTGAACTCGTAATCACCATTAGCATCGGTGGTTTCTTCTGGCTCACCAGCGTCTTTGGTGCCGTTGTCGTTCAAGTCCAGATAAATAGTTACACCCGAGATGCCTTTCTCTCCGGTGTCGAAGACACCATTCCCGTTGAGATCTTCATACACAGTTCCACGGATATCAGACTGTTTGACATCAAAGAAGTCATTGTCGTTAGAATCCGTGCCCGAGGTCAGGGTAACGCTGATCTTATCATCGTTAGCGCCGTCGGTGTCCCCTGTGGAGGTGTAACCAGCAGGATTTACCTCGCGGACTACATAGCTTCCGGGATTATTGTCAAGGAACTCGTAGTCACCGTTGGCATCCGTGGTGTCTTCGGGCTCACCAGCATCTTTGGTTCCATTGTCGTTCAGGTCCAAATAAACTGTTACTCCTGAGAGCCCAGGTTCACCAACATCAAAGCCGCCATCACCATCGGTATCTTCGTAGACCGTTCCACGGATGTCCGCAGGTCGTACATCAAAGAAATCATGATCCGCTTCAGTTTCGCCAGCTGAGAGGGTTACAGAAATTTTATCGTCGTTAGCGCCTTCAGTATCTCCAGTCGATGTGTATCCACTCTTATTGATTTCACGGATGATGTAATCCCTGGGATCAAGCCCAAGGAATTCATAAGCACCCAAGGCATCCGTGGTGTCTTCGGGCTCACCAGCATCACTCGTGCCATTGTTGTTCAGGTCAAGATAGACAGTAACACTTGAAATTCCCGGTTCACCAGCATCGAAGTCGCCGTCCCCATTGGTATCCTCATAGACCGTGCCTTGGATCTTCCCTGGATCGGGGTCGTCGAAGAAATCATTGTCTTCCGAATCCACCCCTGAGCCAAGTGTCACACTGATGCGATCGTCATTGCCACCATCGGTATCACCGGTCGAGACATAGTTGGCCGGGTTAATCTCCCGAATCACATAGGTGCCAGGAGTTTTGTCAGCAAACTCGTAATCACCATTGGCATCCGTAGTGTCTTCAGGCTCACCGGCGTCCTTGACTCCGTTGTCGTTCAGGTCGAGATAAACGGTGACACCACTGATGCCAGTTTCTCCAACATCGAAGCTGCCATTGCCGTTCAAATCTCCATAGACTGTACCGCGAATATCACTAGGCTCGATGTCAAAGAAGTCATGATCGACCTGGGTCTCTCCAGCAGATACAGTCACACTGATCTTGTCGTCATTGGCCCCGTCGGTGTCGCCAGTGGAGGTATAACCTGCGGGGTTGGTCTCCCGGATCACATAAGTACCAGGATCGAGATTGGTAAACTCATAATCGCCATTGGCATCAGTAGTGTCTTCGGGTTCACCGGCATCTTTGACCCCGTTGTCGTTCAGGTCGAGGTAGACGGTCACGCCGCTGATGCCTGTCTCGCCAGCGTCGAAGTCACCGTCACCGTTTGCATCCTCGTAGACCGTACCCCGGATCGTCGCCGGATCGGGATCATCAAAGAAATCGTTGTCATTAGAATCCGTGCCCGAGGTCAGGGTCACGCTGATCTTGTCGTCATTGGCGCCATCCGTGTCTCCGGTTGAAGTGTAGTTAGCTGGGTTAATCTCGCGGACGACGTAGTCGCCTGGGTTCTTGTCCAAGAACTCATAGTCACCGTTGGCGTCGGTGGTATCTTCGGGCTCACCGGCATCCTTGACGCCATTGTCGTTCAGGTCCAGGTAGACAGTCACACCCGAGATGCCCGCCTCGCCAGCATCAAAGCTGCCATTACCATTCAAATCTTGGTAGACTGTGCCGCGTATATCAGCAGGGCGCATATCAAAGAAGTCGTTGTCGTTAGAATCCGTGCCCGAGGTCAGGGTGACGCTGATCTTGTCGTCGT
>CAZUSV010000062.1:0-27722 GCA_964622645.1 uncultured Anaerolineales bacterium | reverse complement strand
GTGCCTAAACCCGGAGGGACGGGCGCTATATGGGCCTCGCCTGGGAACGGCAGGGGCATTTGCGGTCGCTGTGGGGGCGGGCCGGGCTTTGTTGGGGATGGGGGATGTCGGGCCTACCTTCATCCGGGCAACGGCACTGGCGGGCTTGTGGGCGCTGGGGGCGGGGGTTTTGACGTTAACCAAGCCAGAAAAGGAGTCCACTACTGGGGCGTCCAGGTGGTGGTCGTGGGCGGTGGTGGCCTGGGTCGCTGCCGATGTGTTGGTGGCGGGCTGGGGCTTGAACCCTGCAATCGATCTGGAATTCTATACCCAACGAAATGCTGCTGTCGATGTGATCGAAAAGTCAATTGGCGAGGGGAGGCTCTATCTCTCGTCAGACCATGAAGACACCCTCAAGTATGAGCGCTTCTTACGGTTTGATCACTTTGACCCTGGGGAGAATTGGGATGATCTGCGTGCGGTGAGCTTGCCAAACCTGAATATCCTCGATGGGATCCCCTCGGCGAATAACTTTGATCCCTTTGTGCCAGAGCGTTTTGCGAAATGGATGGGATCTCTCGAGCTGGTTGATGGGTCGAAAGCAGAGAGCTTATTTGATTTGATGGGGGTAACCGTGGTCGAGAGGCTGGATGAAGCGCGGGGGTTGGGGGTGCGCTTTGACCCCCGCGCGAATGCCAACCGCTTGAGGTGGGTGCCCTGTGCTGTCAACGCCAAAGATGCGCAAGACGCATGGCAGCAGGTCTTCTTGGGGGAGATCGACTTCGAGAACATAGTCATTCTTGAAGGGGTTGAACCAACTCAAAGGTCGCATTGTAAACCCGCTCAGGGGCAAGTACATCTCGAAGATGAGCACTCCAACATGTTGCTCATTAAAGTTGAGACAGATTCAGCTGGTTGGGTGGTTTTGTCGGACGTCTGGTATCTGGGGTGGCGAGCATTCGTTGATGATGACTCGGCACAGATTCATCAGGCAAATTACCTCTTTCGGGCAGTTGAAGTGCCCCAAGGGATTCACCAGGTGAGAATTGAATATCAACCCCTTGAATTCTATGTCGGTTTGGTGATCAGTGTGATGGCAGCTTGTGCAATGCTTTTTCTACGAAGAAATGCTAAAATTTCGCATATTCTTAAGGTACAATAAACGTATTCGATGGTACTTTCGAAGTTACGTCCAACTGATTACTGGAATCGTGCTATGAAACGCTTACGCTCTTCGCTGCTAATTCTGCTATTAATTGTGGGAGTATTTCTCAACATCGAACGATTAGACATAGGGGCTCAGGTTGATATTGTCAATCTGCAAACGTTCGTATATATTTTGGCGTTTTTTGCGGTTTTTATCACATTATTACTACCCGAAAGTTGGCGGCCATCAACACTTTTGCTGATCGGATTTTGGGCGGTCGTTTATATTACTCTCAAGTTGACGATCTTCAATTACCGACCAATATTAGGGGGGATCTTTACTTACTTGACGGTCACTGAGTTAGCCATGCTATCTTTACTGGTGTTGGCGTCTGGCCGAATAGCCAATGATTTAATCGATGTCGAAGATACTGTCGCGACTGCCACCCTGGAAGATGTTAGCGACCGGGTGAAGAAAATCGAACAGGCTGACGAAGCGATCTCGAAAGAGTTTGCTCGCAGTCGGCGATATGACTCGCCGATCAGTGTGATGGTGCTCAAAGTGCACCCCGAAGATGTTCAATTCAATATGCAACGCGCCGCTGAAGAAATCCTTCAGGGGATGCTGAAGCGATACGCTTCGAACCGCCTGGTCCGGCTTCTGGATCGAGAGTTACGGCGTACTGACCTGGTGCTCGAGCGAATGAAAGAAGACGAGATCGTTTTGGTGCTACCAGAAACCAGCCCAGAGGGGACCGATATCCTGGCAGACCGCATCCGGGCTTCGATCAAGGAAAATATGGGTATTGATATAACCACCGGATACGCATCCTTCCCGGACCAGGCGCTAACATTCGAAGATCTCTTGAAGCAGGCCCAAACCCAAGCTATCGCGCCTCGAATCGGGGGCAAGTCTGAGGACATCGCCGAACTCGCTGCTTAGAGATGAGGAATATCTAAATGGGTGAGTGGTTTACTGAACCCCATGTCTCCCGCTACAAACAGGGCGCGAGCGAAAATATCGTTGTCCAATTTGCCTGGTTGGCGAGTTTCGTGCCTCGTAGGCAGATATTGAAAGGTCGTAGTTATGCCTTGGGCAAACGCTTCATGGACCTGGCGATCATATTGCTTAGCTCGCCAGGTTGGCTGTTTGTTCTGGGGTTATGTGCGCTGTTGATTAAATTGGAAGAGCTTGAAGGAAATGTTATCTTTTGGCAGGAGAGAACGGGAAAAGGGGGACGGCGCTTCAAGATGTTCAAATTCCGCACCATGGTGATGAATGCCGAGGAATTAAAACATGATCTGGCGCATTTGAACGAACTGCAGTGGCCAGATTTCAAGATCACCGAAGATCCACGCATTACAAATATTGGTCGTTTTCTTAGGAGAACCAGCCTGGATGAACTCCCCCAGATATGGAATGTGATCCGTGGTGAGATGAGTTTAGTGGGTCCGCGCCCGACTTCCTTCAGCGCTGAAACCTACGCCTTGTGGCAAACGGAGCGATTGGATGTCATTCCTGGGATTACAGGGTTATGGCAATTGCTTGGTCGTGGGGAAACCGAGTTCGATGAGCGGCTACGCATGGATATCGCCTATATCGAGCGCCGCAGCCTGTGGCTGGATATACACATCCTTTTCCGTACCGCATTAGCAGTTCTAGAGCAACGAGGGGCGAAATAATGGGGCATAAAGTTGCCTATATCATGTCTCGGTTTCCTCATCTACCGGAGACATTCATTCTGCGCGAAATGAACGCCTTGGAAGCGCATGGCTGGCGGATTTCGCTTTATCCCCTAATCAGGCAGAAACAAACTGTCATCCACGATGAAGCATCGGCTTGGGTGGAACGAGCTCGATACACACCCTTTGTCTCTAGGGATGTGCTGAAAGCAAATTTCCAGGCTTTCATCAAGAGGCCATTCCGTTACCTGAAAACTGGGATAAAGGCGATATTGGAAAACTTTCTCAGCCCAAAGTTTTTCGTACGTGCCTTGCTCCTCTTCCCGAAAGCGGTATTGATGGCTCAACAGATGCAAGCTGAGGGAGTTCAACATATCCACGCACACTATGCCACGCATCCAGCGCTGGTCGCCTGGATCATTCACCAACTCAGTGGATTGGGGTACAGCGTGACTGTGCACGCCCATGATATCTTCGTTGATCAGACCATGCTGAAGACCAAGCTGCATGCCGCTACATTTGTTGTGGCGATATCGGATTTCAACCGGCAGTATTTGGGCGCAGTTGTAGGGGAGCATTTTCAAGAAAAAATCCATATTGTCCATTGCGGTATCCAGCCTTCCTGGTATCACCAAAGCGGGGAGGAGGTTATGATCGCCGAGGATAGATTAGAGATCATCAACGTAGGCAGCTTGCAGCCCTATAAAGGACACATACACCTTCTAAAAGCTTGTGCAATCCTCAAAGAAGAGAGAATCCCCTTTCGCTGCAGGATCATTGGTGAAGGAGGGCAGCGTGAGCATCTGGAGCGGTTCATCGCATCTAAACAATTGCATAACGATGTGCTGCTGCTGGGTGCTCTATCACAAGATAGAGTGGCTGAGTTACTGCCAACAGCCCATTGTTACGTCCAACCCAGCGTGATCACACCTTCTGGAAAAATGGAAGGTATCCCTGTAGCTTTAATGGAAGCTTTTGCTGCAGAGTTGCCGATTGTAGCAACAGAAATCTCTGGTATTCCTGAGCTGGTGCGGCCGGGAGAAACAGGCTTTTTGGTGCCACCGGAAGATGCAAATGCTCTTGCCGAGGCAATCAAATTTATCTCTCAAAATTGGGGAAATGCCAAACGTATGGCAATAGCGGGAAGGAAACTGGTATTAGAAGAATTTGATCTCAAGAAGAATGTGGAGATCTTGTCTGCGTATTTTCAAGAAGCGATCCTTGAGTAGCAGGCACTAACTTAACAAGTGCTGAATCTCTTAAGGTTACCAGCGTCCTATTGCAGTATTGTCGAAAAAAAGATATGATAATATGCGTATAGGTATGGTTTTTACTCATATATTTTTAATCTATTGTGCTGATAATTTAGTTTTCTAGGAATTGCCGTGGGACTGGTCAGATTTGGGGGTTGGGCGTGTGGAGCACGCCCAACCCCCAAATCTGGAAGTCACTTATGTCATTATACTGACCTCGAGGAGGAAGAGATTATGGAACTCAAAATATATCTTCAGATGTTACAGAGAAGCTGGTGGATCGTGCTACTCACGGCATTGGCGGCTCTCGCTATTGCGCTGGCGGCGGTGTTCCTGGTTACGCCCACATATCGCTCTACTGCCCGTTTTGTGGTCAGCCCTAACTTGGAACAAATCGGAATGCAAGATGATACTGATTTGCTGCGCAGCCTGGAAGCCCTGGATCGACGCTCGATCATCGCCACGTATGCTGAGGTGATCAACAGCGATAGGATCTTCAAAGAAGCTGTAGCTGTATTAGGTTTGTCTGCGATGGAAGTGCCGGAATATTCTCATTCGACCGTTGTTTTGCCAGATGCCAATATTCTTGAGTTATCCGTCGATGGGCCAAATCCTGGGGTGACAACGTTGATGGCGAATACGCTGGGGCAACAAGCCATTAACTATATCACTGAATTGTATACAGTCTATGAAGTTTCCTTTATGGATACCGCCATCCAACCTACGGACCCAATATCCCCACAGCCAGTACGAGATGCAAGCCTGGCTTTTGTTTTAGGCATTGTGATGGGCGCTGTACTGGCGATCATCCGCGAACAGTTGCGCACCCCCTTGGAAGCTTTTCTCGCGCGTACGCAGGTGGACAGCACTTCTTCAGCATACAACCGGCGCTACTTCGAAGACCAGTTGGATGATTTAACCGGTCGATCTGCAGAGGCGCTGGTATCCTTAGGGTTGGTGCGTCTGGATGGTCTAACGAATTATCTACAAGTGATGCCGCAGCCCATTGTGCAGCAATTGCTACGGCAGATCACTGACATAATGCGCAATGAGCTGCGCGGGAATGACGCCATCGGTCGCTGGGATGAGAGCACATTTTCGATCATGCTTCCCAATACGCCGGGCAAAGCAGCCCTCAGTACACTGGGACGTGTGCAGTCAGCACTATCCAGCCCCATGCGTTTCAGCCCAGATGGTGAGACCGTCAGGCTAGAGCCAAAAGTGGGAATTGGCGAGCGTTTGGCGGGCGATGGCGCAAATCTAGTTATCGAACGCGCTGAGTCTGCTCTGGATGAAGCTGAACATGATGAAAATGGTCTCATACTTTACAAGACTCGAGCGCTGATTGGGTTCTAGCGCCAGCTTCACAAATATTCTATTGTGTTAATAAAGGAAAACTTTATTGGAATAGGCGGTTCTTAATGCTACTTCAACCATTACCTCGGTCGCGCATCTGGTTGCAGATTCTCTACGGGATCGTTGGACTTGCTGTTGGTGTTATTTCGGGCATGTTGGTGATTGGTGTGCCAGATGCGCTTAAACTCTTTGTTATTGTTGTAGGAGTCTTTGCCTTTGCTGTGTCGCTTGCGCGGGTAGATTGGGGGTTGTTGGTATTGATCTTCATTACCTATACCCGGTTTTCTGACGTGGCAATTGCATATCATGGAGCCCCATCGGTTGCAAAATCCTTTGTCATATTATTGTTGTTGGCGATTATCGCCCGTTGGGTTGTGTTTGGTGATCGACCGGAAGGCTGGCAGAGACCGCTCTTTTTGATGGCCGGATATGGGATTGTGGGTTTTGCTTCAATTCTCTATGCTGCTGATCCTGGTAGAACATTCGATGCCATCCAAGGTTTTGTCAAAGACGCCCTGATTGTGGTGATCGTGGCAATTCTGATGCGAAGTCCTTCACAGTTCAGAAAGGTGGTTTATACCTTGTTGGCAGCGGGCATTTTCCTGGGTACGCTTAGTGTGATCCAGTATGCAACCGGCAGTTTCGATAATAACTATTGGGGTTTCGCCCAAGCGCCTGTGATGAATATTGTCGGTGAAACAGATGCCAGCCGAACATCAGGATCATTTGGAAGTCCCAATGATTACTCCCAGATTATGTTGGTGCTATTGCCCTTGGCTGTGGATCGTTTTTGGAATGAGAAGTCGCGCTGGATGAGGATACTCATGGCCTATGCTGCTGTGGTGATCTTTTCAGCGATTGTACTTACATTTTCACGCAGTGGTTTTGTCTCCCTGGTAATGGCTGGAGCTTTGTTTTTGGTTTATTACCGACCAAAACTGTCTGCGTTAATTCCAATTTTGTTGGTGGGTTTATTGCTGATTCCTTTTTTGCCATCAGAATATAGCGAACGCATGGAAACATTGCTGCTCTTAAGGCCAGGATCTGACTATAATCCCGTTGGAGAAGTTTCTCTGCGCGGTCGCACGAGCGAACTCATTGTGGGTTGGATGATGTTTCGGGATCACCCGATCTTGGGGGTAGGGGTGGAAAACTATCCTGTTCATTACCAACAATACACACGACGGGTTGGTCTCGACCCGCGCACTGAACAACGTTCCCCGCACAATTTGTATGTGGAAGTGCTTGCCGAGCGGGGATTGCTGGGCTTTTTGTTTTTTTTGGCCATTCTTTGGGTGATATACCGTAGCCTTGAAGCAGCCAGAGGCGATTTTTTGAGAATAAAAAATCATGATTATGCTGGATTGATTACAGCATTTAGCGTTGGCATGTTCAGCTATTTCGTCGGGGCGATGTTTATGCACTCTGCGTATCCCAGGTTCATGTGGCTGCTGATTGGTATCGCACTGGCACTACCACAGCTTTCTAAAATTGAATTTGAGCGTCACAAGAAAATGTATGGACAAAACCTGTGGTAGCAAATGCAATCCAATGAAGATTTTAATTTCACTCGAGTAGCCCTGAAAGGAACCTTTTGGGTATATGCGGCTCGCTATTCCGGAAAGCTTGTTATTTTTCTCAGTACGATTATCCTGGCGAGGTTGCTTTCAAAAGACGATTTTGGAATCGTCGGCTATGCTTTAGTATTTACAAACTTTCTGGATGTTTTACGTGATCTTGGGATTGGTTCTGCAGTCATCTATCACGAAGAAGATCCGAGGGCATTCGATACTGCATTCTGGTTGGTTTTAGTATTTGGTATATCTCTCTTTGGGATTACTTGGGTAGCTGCCCCTTTGGTAGGGGCGTTTTTTCGAGATGACCGGGCGATTTTGGTGACAAGAATGCTGGCGTTGACCTTCCCAATCTCAGCAATAGGGAAAATTCATGATGTTCAACTCCGTAAGAAACTGGCTTTCGATAAGGTTTTTATTCCAAATTTGGCCCGCAATATTGGCAAAGCAAGCCTCTCGATTGGATGCGCTTTGCTTGGATTTGGTGTCTGGAGTCTGGTGATTGGCAATGTGGGTGCGGTAGTAGTTTCTGTGATCGCCTTGTGGATTGTGTTGCCATGGAGACCCTCGCTACGTTTTGACCGCAAAAATGCTAAAGATCTGTTTTCGTACGGAACTGGCATACTGACTGTGAATATTCTAGCGTATTTTTTGAGAGATTCAGATGCTTTGTTCGTGGGTCGTTTTTTGGGAACCACAGCTTTGGGCGTTTACTCGCTTGCTTTTCGCATTCCAGAGATTCTTATCCTGGAGTTTAGCAATGTCATTCATGGTGTCAGCTTCCCAGCCTTCGTGAAGATGAGAAACGATCCCAGTGTACTGCGTGACGGGTTCTTGAAATCTACGGCTTATCTCTCTTATGTAACCATTCCTGTTGGTCTGGGTTTAGCCCTGGTTTCTCGACCTTTTGTCTTGACATTTTTTTCTGAGAAATGGATTGAAGCCATCCCTGTCTTGCAAGCAATTTCTATTTACGCCCTTATCTTTTCTCTTTCCTACAATGCAGGAAGTGTATACAAGGCCAAGGGTCAAAATGATACGCTTATCAAACTGATCTTGGTTCGAATCGCCATTCTTTTCCCGGCGTTGTATTTCGCCGTCACTCGCATTGGTACGATCGCATCTGTAGGTTGGGCGCATAGCGCGGTTGCCTGTATTGCTGGAGCCTTATATCTCATTGTGGCTGCTCGAATGACAGAAACATCATTTGGTGAATTACTGGGCAAGTTTCGTCCAGCTTTCATAGGCGGTGTGATCATGTCAGGGGTGGTCTTGGGTGTCTTATCTTTGAGTGCTGCGGCTTTGCCCATAATTCAATTGGTCCTAGCCGTTGTTATAGGAGGTCTGGTTTATCTTGTCGTATTAGGTTATCAAGAGCAGCAATTGGTGGCCCAAATCCAGGTAGTTGTTGCAGATTTCATTCAGCGGAGGTAAGTGTGCGCGTAGTACATATTATCGATAGCTTAGGATTTGGAGGTGCTCAGAAATCGGTTGTTTTGTTGGCGAAAGTGATTGGCGAACATGCCTCTGAACTTGTCGTCCTTAGCCTGCAAGAAAGACAGGAAATATCATTTGATGACGAGTTGAGGGCAGATGGCGCTGAAATCCATTATTTTCCCGCAGCTAGGTTACTGAGTTTGAGACGAATTATTGCCATGACAAAATTCTTACGCCAGGCCAAAGCCGATATTGTCCATACGCATCTGACTTATGGGAATATCGTTGGCATCATCGCTGCACGTTTAGCGGGAATTCCTGTAATCTCGATGTGCCACTCTTCGGGAATTGATCCTACACACCATCACCCGCTGCGGTACAGCATCGAAACCTGGCTCTTGCGATTTGCTGCGCATATGGTGACTGGCGATAGTCATTCAGCTGCCGATGCACAGCGTCCAAGACTAAAAGGAAAGTCGATATTTGCTGTCCCCAATGCTGTCCCAGTGCCTGCAACGATACCTGAAGGCAAGGTTAAATCCCTGCGCACAGAATTGGTTGGCAATAGTGAATGCCCACTAATCATCGCAGTGGGCCGGCTTTCCGTCCCCAAAGGATATGCTGATTTGCTCGTGGCTATGGATACAGTGCGCATGAAACATCCAGATGCTTTTTTGGTGATTGTTGGTAAAGGACACTTGCAAGAAGAGCTACAGGCTCAAATCAATGCGTTGGGACTATCTGAGAGCGTTCTGTTGACAGGCGCTCGCCAGGATGTATCTGCCTTACTCTCAGCCAGCGATATTTACGTCAGCTCTTCTCATTGGGAGGGGTTGGCGTTGGCACTGCTTGAGGCAATGATGTCTGGCCTGCCGGTTGTAGCCACGGCGGTTGGGGATGTGCCGCGCGTGGTTCTTGAAAATACAGGCATCATTGTTCCCCCACATCAGCCTGAGAAATTGGCCCAGGCGCTGATTGCGTTGCTCGATAATGAGGAGATGCGCGCCTTACTTGGGCGGCACGCCCAAGAGCATGCACTCCGATACCATAGTCCTAAGCCCTGGGCACAATTATTGTTTTCATTATATGAAAAAGTTTTATCTGGAACTCAAATGGGCTCTTTGGTTTCCGTTATTGGCTAATGAGTAAACCGATACATGTCGTCATGATTATCCAGGACTATCTTTCTCGCGTTGGTGGTGCGCAGTGGCAATTGATTGCCCTAGGACCATTCTTGCAGTCTCTCGATGTAACTGTTTCCGTGATCACGCGCCGATATCCTGGGTTGAGCGCATTCGATGTTTTTGACGGCGTAAGTGTACACAGGGCATCCAGCCCCGGACCAAAGGATTTTGCTTCGGCAATCTTCACCTTGACGGCATTACCAGTTCTTAAACGCATAAAACCAGATATCATCCATGTGCATGGAATGCTCTCTCCATTGACGACTGGTCTAGCAGGGAAAAAACTAACTGGCGCACCTCTGGTTGCCAAGGTGTTGGGTGGAGGAGATTTAGGTGATTTGAATCGCCTGAAATCAAAATTGTTTGGTAGGCTCCGTATGGATTGGATGCGAAAGTTTGTAGATCGCTTCTTGGTGATCAGTGAGGAGATCGACCGGTCGTTAGCTGACCTGGGCATACCTGCTGACAAACGAGTCCAACTGCCCAATGGTGTAGATATCGATAAATACTCGCCGGCATCTGTTCCCGAAAAGCGAGCTTTGAGAGAATCTTTGGAATTACCCAATGAGTCCTTGGTCTGTGTATTCTCCGGTCGAATGGTTGAGGAGAAACAACTGCCAAGATTGCTCTCTGTTTGGAGTGAACTCACACATCAGTATCCTGGAGCGCTCTTGGTGATCCTGGGATCTGGCCCTCAAGAAGATACTCTCAAGCAAATGGCTGGTCGCAATGTGCGTATGACAGGCTTTAGCGATAAAGTCGATGCATATCTGAAAGCCGCCGATCTCTTTGTGCTGCCCTCTACTCGGGAGGGTCTTTCCAACGCCATGCTAGAAGCGATGGCCTCTGGGTTAGCGGTTGTTACTACGACCGTTGGTGGGGCCCTAGATGTAATCGACCACGGTGTTCACGGATGGCTGGTTGATCCCAAAACGAGAGATTCCCTCAAAGGAGGCCTTGATAAACTGCTCAGTGATCGGGATTTGCGCCTCGAGCTTGGAGCGAGCGCCCGTCAAAAAATGGTCGAGGAGTATGCCTTTCCCGTGATCGCCCAGCGCGTGCGAGAGGTTTATGAGCATTTATTGGATGATTAGTTTATTTTGGATTTTTGTCGGCTTAATTTTGTATGCATATTTTGGGTATCCAATGTTGATAACTTTGCTTTCCAAGCTCAAACCGATTGAGCGAGTGTCCCAGGAGGGGACTCCCTCTGTGACCTTGTTGATCGCCGCTCACAACGAGGGCGCAGTGATTGGTCAGAAGTTGGATAACAGTTTGGTATTGGATTATCCCCCCGAGAGCCTCCAGATCCTGGTTGCTGCTGATGGATCGGATGACGATACGGTAGATATTGTGAATTCGTATGCCGAACGCGGAGTTGAACTCTCTTATCACCCAGACCGCCGTGGGAAGTTGGCAGCCATTGGGCGCGCCATGGAAGTGGTAAGGGGCGATATCGTGGTGTTTTCAGATGCCAACAATATGTATATCCCCAGCGTCATTCATGCCGTGGTGGGACCTTTTGTGGATCCTAAGGTCGGCGCGGTCAGTGGCTCAAAATCGATCTCAAAGGGGGATGGGGTTTTAGGGGAGTCAGAAAGTTTATATTGGCGTTACGAGTCGTATATCAAGGGTGCTGAATCGCGTTTCGGCTGCTGTGTAGCTATTTCTGGTGAAGTTTGGGCTGTGCGTCGCCAGCTCTTTGAACCGCCGCCGCCCGATATTATCAATGACGACTTTTATGTGGGGATGCGCGTAGTTCGTCAAGGATTCAAGATCGCTTATGCTCCGCAGGCGCGTTCATTTGAACGAGTTTCTCCCTCAGCCAGGGATGAAAAAGTGCGCCGTTCGCGCATCGTTGCCGGGCGCTATCAGACGCTTGCCAGGGCTAAGGAAGCTCTTCCACTGAACCGACCTGTGGTGATGTGGCAGATATTCTCTCATAAACTCTTGAGGATGTTTTTGCCCTTTGCGATGATTGGGGCACTGGTTTGCAATGCTCTAATTGCAGGGATCGCCTCAGGAAATTCAAACCAGCTCAAACTGAGTCCTGCCGGTCCTATTTATTTTGGTTTACTCATCCTTCAGGTGTTGTTCTATCTATTGGCTGCGGCAGGTTTATTCATCGAGAGCAAAAGCAATTTGTTGGGCAAGATTCTTTATCTGCCTACATATGTGGTCAACAGCAATTATGCTGCTTTGGTTGGATTTTATCGTTTTATCACAGGTCGTCAAACCGCGCTTTGGGAACGCGTTCGGCGATCATAATGTCCTCATAATAAGGAGAAGAAACATGTCAACCATGAAGTTTTCCCTCAAACCAATATTCAATAAGCTTTTCGTGGGGGTGGTTGTCTTGACTATGGCAATCAGCCCTTCGGTGGGATTCGCCCAGGTGGCAACACCTGAGTCTCCCGCAGAGGAGGGTCTCACGGAAACGATCGTCCTAGAGGCTGAGGACGAGTACAGTTTCGAAACCTTAGGGCTAGTAGAACAAACCTTAAACGCTCCCTATGACGATATGCAAGTAAGGTTTAGCGTACCGCCAGATTGGGCGCTGAGCCCGGGTGCTACCATTCAGCTAGATCTGGCATTCTATTATGACGTGCAGGAATTATCCACGCCATCGAATATCGTTGGAGAGATTTTTGGTGGATTGTTGCAAGTTGTTTACAACGGTGTCACCCTGACCAGCATCTTGCTCGATGAGCGTGGCGATCAATCCTTTACTGTTCCTATCTCTGCACGAGCATTGGAGTCAGATCGCGGTGATGGGCGGCATGAATTGCGCTTGTTCTTGATCAGTGACGAGAGCTGCTTGTATGGAGTCGATACAATCGTTGTGGTCAAACCAACTTCACGTTTTTATCTACCTCATACCAATGTAGCCATTGATACGGATTTGAGCATCTTGCCCAGACCGATCTTCCAATTCGGTTCCATTGCTCCAGATCAGGCTGCATTTGTAATACCGGATCAGCCAAGTACTGCTGAATTGTCGGCGTTACTTTCGGTGGCTGCAGGGTTTGGCCGCTTGACCAATGAGGAGTTGATTTTCTCGGTGGTAAACTCAAGCGGTTTGACTCCTGAGATTCAAAATAATAGCCACCTGGTTTTTGTGGGAAAGCCGGTTGCTTTTCCGTCCTTGGGAAATGTAACGCTCCCTGCAAACCCAACAGAATTCACTGCCCCTGAAGGGACACCTAGCGATGGCATTCTGCAGATGACACAATCACCCTGGAACGCTTCCAAAGCAGTGCTTGTGATCAGCGGTGATACTGATGAAGGCGTGGTCAAGGCTGCTCAGGCATTCAGCTCTGGATTTGTTTTCGGAGTCGAGCAGCCCAACTTAGCCCGTATCGCCGAGGTCAATCCGATTTATTTGACCACCGTGGCGGCGGCAAATCGCACATTTGCAGATTTGGGTTACCTTTCGGACACGGTTGAGTACTTTGGCCTGACGAACCGGGAAGTTGAATTCTATATTCCCCCCGGGCAGGTTCCTGATAGTGGTAGCTACGCCGAGGTACATTTCGCCCATTCCACGTTCATTGCCTACGAGCGCTCTGGGTTGACCATAGAGCTAAACGGATCTCCCATTGGGAGTGCCAATTTCACTGACGAAACAGCACAGGGCAGCACGCTGCGTGTTATTCTTCCCCGGGACTTGATGAACCCCGGTAGGAATCGATTGCGGATGGTGTTTAACTTGGTGCCAGAAGATGTATGCGCTGAGTTCTTTGTCAATAATTTGTGGCTCACGCTCTATGATGACTCGTTGATCCACTTGCCGCTGCTCCCATTGACTGTTGATTTCACCGATTACCTGCTCGATTTGGATCTCTATCCTCAATTCTTCTCATTGGGACCAGCTTCAGAGAGCTTGGCTTTTGTGCTGCCACAAAATGATATTGCCTCCTGGCAGATTGCGGCTCAAGTTGCTGCCAATATCGGAGACGACACTGAATGGTCGCTGGCAGAACCAGCTGTGTATTATAGTGATAATGTTCCTGAAGAAGTACGTCAGAATCAGGATATGATCATCGTCGGACGGGCATCGAATCAACCGATCATTGCTGAACTTGCTGGAGCGTTACCGGCTCCCTTCGAAGCAGGTAGTGATGTCGCCACCGTTCAAGATCTGCAAGTGACTTATCGACTCCCGGCCGGGACAAATTTGGGCTATATTGAGTTACTCAGGTCGCCCTGGAATAGCGACAAATTCATCATGGCTGTGCTTGGAAGCACTGACGTTGGTGTATCTATGGCTGGTGCTGCTCTTACAACCCCAGAGCTTCGTGGCGAACTTGCAGGTAATTTGGCCCTGGTTAGCAATGAGCAGATCGTCTCCATTGATACCAATCTGGATCTTGGTGCAGGTACAGACATTACTGCGGCTGTTCCAGAGACTACGATCAATATTCCAATGCCAGACACCACATACACTACTCAAAGACCAGCTTGGGTGCTACCCGCCATTGCCGGAGTGATTGTGCTGATGATCGTTGTCATTGTATTTGTAGGTATTTCGAATATCAGGAGTCGACGATAGTTATTTGAGTTGCTTGTAACTGTATTTCCAACGCCAAGGGCTTGTTTGGCATCATCAAGTATGCTATAGCTTGCCCTTGTATTTTTTTATATTTTCGTAACTACTTCGGCAATGTCAACTTTGCGAGAACTTCCGAAAATAGGGGGTACGGGGGTGCGGAGCACCCCCGTACCCCCTATTTTCGGGCTTCTCGTCTGAAAGTTGACGTTGTCAAGCTACTCAGACAGACTGGGAAATTCCCGAAAAATGGGAGAAAAATATGTTGATCTACCAATTCCATCACTATATCAAACCAGAATTTGTTGAGGCATACAAAAAAGCCATTATTGCCAATGCGCAGAAAACCATTCATGAGCCGGGCATCATCCGGTTTGATGTCTTCCAAGATAGAGATGATCCCACGCATTTCAGCCTCCTGGAAATATATCAAGATATGCAGGCGCGTGAAACGCACCTGGAGACAGAGCACTTCTTGGTTTGGAAGGATGTCGTACTAGGCCAAGAGATGTTTGCGAAACGTGGTAAAGGGGATGAGTTCGAGGCGGTATTTATGCCGCTCGAATAATTTTGGAGCTTACTTTTTAGGGTAAAATGGCGATCACAATGCAGATTTCAGTAGAGCATGATAGGTCGCCTGAACAAGGGGTAATTGAGGACATCAGTCGGGAAATTTCGCGACAGGTATCTGAGTGGTGCGGAGTCCATGCTTCTCTCGAATCGCCGTTCCCGATGAAGTTGATCTATCCAAATTCATTTTTGCTTCGTTATCAATTGCTTGGTCATGATTGTCCTGCCAAAACCCTGATCGTGAAAATTCCTCATGAGCAAGGTATGCAGTTTATTGACCAGGCGATATCTAAACCTGAATTGAGAGAGGTTGCAAAGGGTGAATTCGACATGCTAGTTAGCGTGTATGATGTCGTTTCCAAGTTGAAAATTGAACAGTTCAAAGCTATTCGTCCGCTGGCCTTTTATCCTCAATGGAACGCGGTTGTGATGGAAGAGCTTTCAGCGAAGACTTTAGAGAAACTCGCCTTCAACCTTCGAACACGTTTGCAATTACAACCAGAGTGGGGACAATTTACGAACGCGATTTCTCTGGCAAGCCGGTGGGTGAGGATGTATCATGAAACTTTTGGTGAATGGCGTGTTGAACCATTGGATACAGACCGTCTCATCGTGGAACTTCATCGAAAGATCCAATTTTTGAGGCCCTATGTTGGGCACAAAGTCGATTTGGAGTCCCTTCAAGATCAGTTTGAATGCGCGATTATGAATATTCGTGGACTATCAGTTCCTCATGTATATTTGCATGGGGATTTTTATTTCACGAATATCATGGTAACTCCGGAAGGACGAGTGGCTGTGATTGATTTAGAGCGCAGATACTGGGGGCCAATCTACAATGACTTGTCCTCGCTGGTTACCGAATTGGTAGATCAGAGGCTGAAGTTATCGAGTCTGGGTTTCTTAACTCGTGATTCAGTGCTCAGAGAACTTGAACAGGCAATTCGAGTGGGATATTCGAATACTGGTGTAGAAGATGAAGTGGTATTACCCTTATTTTGTGCTAAAGAAATGTTAGCAATCTGGCACTGGTATGAGCAGAGGATCGTATCCGTCTCTGGGCTTAGAAAATTGATCATTCGTCTGGCGCAGCCCTTTTTCCGCAAATATATTCAAGAGGAGATAGAATATTTTCTCGGACGAGTTCATTAAAGGTTTGATGCAATTTGATCCCCAAGTCAGTAGTGCCATCATTGTCTGAGCAAGATAAGCTCTTGATTCGTCGAATAAGCGAAGAAATCTATGCACGCGGGGAAGATTGGTTTGGCGGCCATGCCAAGATAAAAAAGACCTCCCCCAGAATTACGAGGTTAAAGAATTCCTTTTTCCTAAGATATGAGCTATCGGGAAATGGTATCAAGTTAGGGACTATTCTCGTTAAGATACCACGGGAACCAGGTATGGAATATCTTGTGCAGGCGGTTATTCCGAAGCAGGAACTTGTAGATCGTTCGATTAGCGAGTTCGAGATGCTGGAAGAAGTTTTCAATGTGGTGATGAAATTGAAAATCCTGGCACTAACTGCAATTCGACCACTTTTCTATTACCCTCAATGGAATGCGATCGTGATGGAGGAATTGCCTTCCAGGTCTTTGGAAGATTATGGAAATGATCTGGCAACGCGATTGGGAATTCGACCCAGGACTCGCTTATTCGAGGAAGCCCTTTATCGGACAGGCCAGTGGTTGCGCATGTATCATGAAACATTGGGCCGTTGGCGGCTGGAGCCATTCCAGGCTAACGAGGTCTTCCAATCCGTAACCCAGCTAATAGACCAATTGGATGAAATGGTTGAAAATCAAATAGATTTTGGCGTAATACATGAGCAATTTACCAGTATCCTGAATCAATTGAATGGATTCGTAGTACCGCATGTCAAACTTCATGGAGATTTATTCTTTCAGAATGTGATAGTCACGCCAGACCTGCGCGTAGCGCTGCTGGATTTGAACAGCCAGAATTGGGGACCAATATATTCTGATCTCTCCACCCTGATTACCGAACTAATAGAGCAAAAACTGAAACTGTCAAGTTTTGGTTTCTTGATGCGCAGAGTTGAGTTGAGAAGGCTGGTCCAAATTATTGTGGATGGATACTCATCGAGAGAGATGGATGATCAAACGATACTGTCACTTTATTGTGCGCGTTCGATTTTGGGAATGTGGCGCTGGTATGAGCAGCGCTATAAATTCGCCTCAGGAAAAAAGAAGATCCTGTTCAGTTTCTTAAATCCCATAATCCGGCGCTATTTGCACCAGGAAGTAAATTACTTTCTCAGCCGCGCTCAATAATTATCGAGTTGGATAAAGCCTATCATGTCGAAGACAAAGATCGCTTTCTTTCGTATTTGGCCACTACCACCAAATGCTGTGAGTGTTGCCCGGCTTTTACGGGACACTTTTCCAGAATTTGAGATCGCAATATTCGATTTTGCTCGCATTATCAAGAAGGATATTATCGTTGTGGCCATAAATTCGTGCTTTACGTTTTTACTATATGGGATTGGCATTCTGTCGGGGAAGCGTCGATTTAAGAATTGTTTTTGGCGGACTCCTTTTATATTTCATCATGTCAGAAAACTATCGGCAAAATTGATCCCTGGGGAAGAGGTTGCCTTCTCTTTTCAATTGGGCTCGATTATTGATGCCAGTGTTGAGCATATCCCTCATTTCATTTACACCGACCACACCCATTTGGCAAATCTCAGCTATCCAGGTTTCGATCGCACAGATCTGTATGCCCGGCGTTGGATACAGTTAGAAAAAACTACTTATCAGAATGCCAAGATGATTTTTACGCGCAGCACCAATATCTCGCGTTCGCTGATCGATCTTTATGATGTTCCGAGCCAGAAGGTTGCCTGTGTTTATGTAGGAATAAATGTTGCCCCATTCAGCGGCAAGCTATTCAACAATGGATATCGGAACAAGAATATTCTCTTCGTAGGAGTTGATTGGCCCCGCAAAGGGGGTCCCGATTTGGTGGAGGCCTTCAAGATCGTTTTGCGTACTCACTCGGATGCTCGTCTGACAATCGTTGGTTGCTCTCCGGACATTGATCTTCCCAATTGCGATGTGATTGGAAAAGTTCCGGTTAATGAAATGTCCAATTATTACGAGCGCGCTTCAGTTTTTTGTATGCCAACTTACCTGGAACCGTTTGGTGCAGTCTATATCGAAGCCTTTTCATATAAGTTGCCTGTCGTGGCAACGAATATTGGCGCAATCCCAGATTTCGTATTGGATGATGAGAATGGTTACCTGGTTGAACCGGGGGATATCGCGGGCCTTGCTGAGTCACTGAATGAGCTAATCTCCTCAGCTGAAAAATGCAAGTTGTTTGGGGAACGGGGAAATGCTCTGGTGCGAGAACGCTATAACTGGGAAACCGTGGGGGCTGCCATGCGAAAACATATCTTTACCCACATCGGAATCGAAGAAACCGGGGATTCATGAGATTATTAAGAAGTTCAACTTTTCTGCAAAATTGAACTTCTCATGGGCTAAATTTTTCTCTGAGTGCTCTGTGGCTTGTTATCAGGGGGTTATGATTTCTGCGGTATGCTTCTTGGGGTTGACAATCACGGTGCCGTTGCTAAATTCCCTCCGCCACTCGTCCCCATCTTGATATCTTATCCCTAACGGTTCACCAAGATCGAGGTAATAGTTATTGTAATACCAGGTTTCGTTATAGGCTGAGGCGTTTGCATATCGAAAAGAAGCCAGTCCGTGGTTGATCAACAAATATGAGGCAAAGGCAAACTGTTGCCTGTCTACATCGTTCTGCACTCCTTGAGAGACAAGGATGACCTGTTTGCCAAGCGCTTGTGTCTTCTCGGCGATGTACAGATGCTCAGACCACCTTTCAGCAGAGAGATACCCATCTGCCCAATCTATTGCCCAACCCTCGATCATGGCACCGTCCAAATATTGCATGTAGCGGAACCAAACCTCAGGATCTCTAAGGGAGATGATATTGGCAAATAGGGGTTTTCCTTTGGGTTGGAAATGATTGATGTAATAGTACGCCAGAGCTTCTTCCACTTCTGCAATGAAGTCAGCTTCCGTAGGGTATGCTGCTGGAACCAATCCATTTCTCTCTAATTTGCCCAGGCTGGCCTCTACATTATCCATAAATATCCCATCCCAGCCAAACTTATCTGTGCTTTCAATGGCGCGCTCCAGCCAGAAATTTCGCCATGCAGAGTTGCCAGGATCCATCCTGACGTAATCTTGATCAAAACTCTTGGTAACCATAGGGCTACCATCCGCATTCTGCAGGAACCAATCAGGATGATTTTCGCTGATCATGCAAAAATCCCCCACGTTATACGCCACCTGGTTTCGCCAGGGATTTTTATCGCAGCCGCCGGGGTCATGGATGACCTCGAAGGCCAGGTATTGCAATATGGGGGCCTCAACTCCCATCTCCCTCAACCGATCGCGCTCCCCATCGTCTTGCTTGGACAGAACAAAGGTATCAAAGTTCTGAGCGAGAGATGACAGATTGCCACTTGCTGGTGGACGATAGAACCAAGCTAATTGGAATGGTTCATCTCCGTAAAATGTGTACGGTTCTATAGGATCTTGAATTTCCACCTGGGGACTTATTTCGCCGAGGGATTCTTGGTATACGCGAAAGAACAACAAGATTGCCACAATGAGTATAGCAATCAATATCAGCCAAACCATTCCAAGTGTAAATGTACTTGATTTATTCATATCGCATCTTTATGATGAGTAATAATCCTTTCCAAGATCTCTTTCAAATCCAGGCTGGGCTGATAGCCAGTCACCCGACTGATCTTGCTGATATCAGGCAGCCGTCGGCGCATATCCTCGAACCCCTCGGCATAAGCTTTTTCATAGGGGATCAATACGATATCAGAGTCGCTACCAGTTAGCAATTTTATTTGTTCTGCCAGTTCAAGAATAGAAATCTCTTTGCCATGACCGATATTGAATACCTGTCCGACGGCCTCGGGAGATTCCGATAAGCAGATAATCGCCTCTATGGCATCGCCTACCCAGGTGAATGAACGTTGTTGTTGCCCATCACCATAGACTGTGATGGGTTCACTCTGGAGAGCTTGTTGAATGAGCCTTGGAACCACCATGCCATAACTACCTGTCTGGCGTGGCCCAATGGTATTGAATAATCGAAAAACAATTACTGGAACCCCTTTTTCTTGATAATAGGCGAAGGCTAAGAATTCATCGACCATCTTCGACGCCGCGTAAGCCCAACGATTATTGATTGTTGGGCCAAGTAATACATCGTCATCTTCAGCAAAAGGAACTCTATTCCCCTTCCCATACACTTCTGATGTCGATGCAATTAAAACTTTGGCGCGATAGCGTTGGGCCGCTTTCAATACTGCTTCGGTGCCAGTGATATTGGTTTCTATCGTGTGAACAGGGTTCTCGACAATCAGCTTGACCCCGACTGCGGCAGCTAAATGGAATATCACTTCGCATTCACTTGCCAGGCGATCGAGCACAGTTTCGTTGGTAATTGTGTCGATGGCGAAGCGGAAGTTTGCATGATCTGTCAGGTGCTGGATATTCTCGAAGCGTCCAGTTGATAGGTTGTCGATTATGGTTACAGAGTGACCACGCTCGAGTAGCGCTTCAGATAAGTGAGAGCCAATGAAGCCAGCTCCCCCAGTAATTAGACATCGTGTCATGGGTTGTCCTTTTGATATATGCAAATATTTGGCTGGTTTTACAGTATAATCAACGCGTAATTTGCCCGACTTCGACTACAATAATCTGCAAATTTCGCCATTATCATAACATATCATCACCAATTGAGGGATAAATCATGAAAGTAGTCATATTAGCTGGAGGCCATGGAACCCGCCTGAGTGAGGAAACCGGGATCAAGCCAAAACCAATGGTTGAGATCGGTAACAAGCCCATCATATGGCACATCATGAAAATATATGCTGCTCATGGCTTACATGATTTCGTTATCTGCTGTGGTTATAAAGGAGAAGTCATCAAACGCTATTTTGCGGATTACCACCTGTTCTCATCCGATATAACTTTTGACCTGACCAGGAATGAAACCACCATCCACAAGTCCGCCGTGGAGCCTTGGCGGGTGACTCTGGTGGATACCGGTGAAGCTACCATGACTGGAGGCAGGATCAAACGTGTGCGCGAGTATATTGAAGATAATACTTTTTGCCTGACCTATGGAGATGGAGTCAGCGATATCGACATGACCGCCTTGATCCAATTTCACAAGCAGCAAAATGTGCTGGCTACCCTGACCGCAGTCCAACCCCCGGGCAGGTTTGGCGCATTTCCATTGGATGAAGATCAGGCGTTGATCGATAGCTTTCGAGAAAAACCCCAGGGTGATAACGCCTGGATCAATGGGGGCTTTTTTGTGCTGGAACCTGAGGTGATCGACTATATTGAAGATGATGCAACCGTTTGGGAGCAAGAACCCCTGCAGAATCTTGCAAAAGGGAATAACCTGGCGGCTTATCGCCACACCGGATACTGGCAAAACATGGACACCCTTAGAGATCGTATGGTGCTTCAGGAAAAATGGCACAGCGGCAATCCCCCTTGGATGATTTGGTGATCCACTCATGGTACACCGCTTTAATGGGAGAGCAGCAAAATGAAGGTATTTGTTACCGGTACGGACGGATATATTGGAGTCATGTTGGCTCATCAACTGCTTACCCGTGGCTTCGATGTCATTGGTCTCGATACAGGTTTCTACCGTGCGGGCTGGTTGTATTCTGGAGTCGACCGCAGCCCCGAATGGGTCCGCAAGGATATTCGCCAGATTACCAGCGAAGATCTGCGCGATGTCGATGCAGTCGTCCATTTAGCTGAGTTATCCAATGATCCTCTGGGGCAACTGAATCCCGAGATTACCTTTGAGATCAATCATAAAGGTTCCGTGCGATTGGCACAATTGAGTAAAGAAGCCGGAGTCTCGCGGTTTGTATACTCTTCTTCTTGCAGCGTGTATGGATTGGGATCGGATGACTACCGTACTGAAGAGTCGCACACTGACCCACAAACTGCCTATGCAAAATGCAAAGTGCTGGTAGAGCGAGATGTATCATTCCTGGCTGGTGATAACTTTTCACCAGTCTTCTTACGCAATGGTACCGCCTATGGCCCTTCGCCAAGGATGCGCTTCGATATTGTCTTGAATAATCTAACCGGTCTGGCCTGGACGACAAAAAAAATTGCCATGACCAGCGATGGTACTCCCTGGCGTCCTATGGTGCACGTTTTGGATATTTGTGATGCGATGATCTGCGCACTCAAAGCCCCAGGGAAAGCTGTTCACAACCAGATTTTCAATGTTGGTGATACAGACGAGAATTATCGTATCCGGGAGATTGCCCTGATCGTCAAGGATGTCTTTCCTGATTGCCAGGTCACCTTCGGGGGCAGTAATGGTGATGATCGCAGCTATCGGGTATCATTTGATAAAGCCAGGACGCAGTTACCTGGATTTGAATGCAAGCGCAATGTCAGGATGGGCGCAGAGCAGCTCAGGAGATTGTTCGAAAGCATCGACATGACCCCCGAGGATTTTGCCTTTCGAGGCTATACGCGCTTGAAGCAGTTGCAATACCTTATCAGAACCCAACAGATCGATGCCAACCTTTTTTGGAGTTGAAAAGCACAAAGTAACTATCTTGACAATGTCACATACAAGAAGCCTGAAAATATGGGGTGGCAGGGGTGCGGAGCACCCCTGCCACCCCATATTTTCAGAAGTTCCCGCGCATGTGACATGTCGAACTACTCGCCAGGATAGATTTATGTCTGGCTGAATGGATTTAGGAGCTTGCATTGATATTTTCGAAACTAGCACTCAGAGACGCTTACCTGGTAGAACTGGATAAACATGGGGATCAGCGCGGCTACTTTGCCCGCTTGTATTGCCAGAATGAATTCGAAGAGCACGGGCTGGTTCCACATGTGGTTCAGGCGAATGTCTCATTTAGTAAGATCAAAGGGACACTTCGAGGCCTGCATTACCAGGACGAACCCTACGCCGAGACTAAATACATCCGTTGTGTAAAAGGGGCCATATATGATGTCATCATAGACATCCAACCAGGTTCCCCCACCTTTATGCAATGGTTGGCAGTGGAATTGACCGCCGATAACTATAAAATGATCTACGTTCCCAAAGGCTACGCACATGGTTTTCAATCTTTAGCGCCTGATACCGAAGTGACCTACTTGGTATCTGAGTTCTATACTCCTCAGGCCGAGGGCGGCATACGCTATGACGACCTTGCATTCGAAATCGATTGGCCGCTGCCTGTAACTGAGATCTCTGAGAAAGACCGTACCTGGCCGGATTTCAAAGGGGGCTGAAAAATGATTATTGTTGACAAAGCATTAGAGCAGCGGCAAGAGTCTGGCAACCCTATCCGCGTAGGGATGGTTGGCGCTGGCTTCATGGGGCGGGGGATTGCCTTGCAAATCCTCAATGTGGTGCCTGGTATGGAATTGGTCGCCATATCCAATCGTCATCTGGATGGTGCCCGTAGGGCGTACGCAGAGGCTGAGGTTGAGAATGCCTATGAAGTTGAGACAGTTAGTCAATTAGAAGATCACATTGCCGATGGAAAGTACGCCATCACTGAGGATGCGTATTTGCTAGCCCGCTCAGAGAATATTGATGTGCTGCTCGAAGTCACAGGTAGTCTGGAGTTTTCTACCGGAGTTCTTCTGGAGGCGATTAAACACAAGAAGCATGTCGTCTTGATGAACGCTGAACTGGATGGCACCATTGGCCCGCTACTGAAGGTTTATGCGCGTCGTGAGGGGGTCGTGTATACCAACGTCGATGGGGACCAGCCCGGGGTCATTATGAACCTGTACAGATTTGTCAAAGGCATTGGGGTGAAGCCCGTACTATGTGGCAATATCAAGGGCCTTCAAGACCCATATCGAAATCCCACAACGCAAGAAAACTTTGCTAAAAAGTGGGGTCAGAATGTGCATATGGTGACATCTTTCGCGGATGGCAGCAAAATTTCCTTCGAGCAGGCCATCGTCGCTAATGCAACAGGGATGCGAGTCGCCAAGAGAGGTATGCATGGCCCTACTGTACCTTTTGGAACCCCTATTGCCGAGTCTGTGGATTGGTACCCTGCCGAGGATCTGCTCAATGGTCCAGGGATTGTGGATTACGTAGTCGGTGCAGTTCCTGGTGGAGGCGTATTTGTGCTGGGCACGCACGAGCATCCCAAGCAGCAACATTATCTAAAGCTCTATAAAGTGGGGGAAGGACCATTTTATTGTTTTTATAACCCTTACCACTTGCCTCATTTCGAAGCTCATAATACAATCGCCCGGGCCGGTTTATTCAAAGAAGCAGCTGTGGAGCCTCTGGGACGGCCATATGTCGATGTGATTACCATTGCCAAAATGGACCTAAAGGCTGGACAGACACTCGACGGAATTGGACACTACATGACTTATGGCCAATGTGAAAATGCGGAGGTGGTCATCGCTGAGAATTTGTTACCCATGGGTATCGCTGAAGGTTGTGAACTGGTCAGAGATATTCCGAAGGATCAAGCCATCACTTATGCAGACGTTAGAACCCCCCAGGGCCGTTTGATCGATAGATTGCGTATAGAACAAATAAAGCACTTTTTTAAGGATTAGAGATATGATTGCAGATTCTCCATACGATTTCAGTGGATTGCTATTGAAACCCATTGTGGGCATCGTTGTTGGCCTGGTCGGCGCAGGTCTGATGCTCGGTGTCTTAGCAGTTCTTGAACCATTGACTGGCCTCTCGCCAGCCCATCTGCTGAGCCAGGTTACCCAGGTTCTGCTGCCAAATCGATTTGCTGCCAGCTGCGCAGCATGTGATCCCAGTGTAGGCCTGGTGGGCCATTTGTTTTTGGGCTTGATTTTTGGGCTTTTGTATGCCCTTTGCCAGCAATCGGTTCCAGTGCGCGGTTTGATCGGCGTGGGTGTATTCTATGGATTTGTGATCTGGATTATCGGAAGCTTGTTGATCGGTATGCTATTTGGAGAGAGTGTTCGAGAAGTACTGCGCTCCTGGCCCTGGTTGGTGGCGCATTTGACATTCGGATTGTTTTTAGCATTTTCAGCAATATGGGCACAGCGCATTCAAGCGCGCGGGCCTGGTGTTGCTGTTCCAATTGACTAATAGGAGATAAACATGTTTTTCAAAGGATTGCTAAGTACGTTGCGAGAATTGTTCCAGTTCCTCTGGGCGCGAAAATATTGGTGGTTGATCCCCATGATCGTCGTGTTGTTGTTTTTCGCCTTTGTGATTGTTTTAGGCGGCGCGGCCGGTGTTGGCCCCTTCATTTATACGCTCTTCTAAGCTGTGATTACGAGGTGACCTATGCGTGCATGGTTACGAAATTTATGGGAAAGCTGGAAGGAAATCGCTGAATATATCGGCGATTTCCAGGCGCGCTTGCTGCTGACGATATTCTACTTTAGCGTTGCTGTTCCATTTGGGCTCTTAATTCGTCTCTTTGGTGACCCATTGAATATCCGCAAACTGCCACTCGAGTCAGCCTGGATAGCTCGCTCTACAGGCGATATTGACTTGGAAGACACACAGCGACAATTCTAGATTTGAGGGTTATATGTATATTTTAGGAATATCAGGGCTTTACCACGACTCGGCCGCGGCTTTGATCCATGATGGCGATCTTGTTGCAGCTGCTCAAGAAGAACGTTATACCCGCAGGAAATTCGACCACCGTTTCCCTGAGAATGCAATTGAGTATTGTCTACGTGAGGCGGGGATTACTATTCAAGAGGTTGATTACATTGCCTTCTATGAGAAACCCCTCTTGAAGTTCGAGCGAATCCTGATGTCCTCATTGGGATCCTTCCCATCTTCATGGCAGTTCTTCCGGGAGGCTATGACAGCCTGGTTTGGGGACAAACTGTGGCTCAAAGCCATGATCATGGATAAGCTGGGTTTGCCAGCTGAGCGCCTTTTGTTCGTGGAACACCATCTCAGTCATGCTGCCAGCGCCATGTTCTGCTCGCCTTACGAATCTGCTGCAGTGCTTACGCTTGACGGAGTCGGGGAGTGGACCACATTGACTTTAGGAAAGGCTACTGCTGATTGGGGTAATAAAAAATCCAATGCCATTGATCTCACTCATGAGGTGCGTTTCCCACATTCTTTAGGATTGATCTATTCAGCGTTCACAGCCTGGTTAGGCTTCCGGGTCAATAGCGGTGAATACAAGGTCATGGGCATGGCTCCCTACGGACAACCCCGCTATATGGATAAGATCGAGAAGGTCGTCAAGGTTTATGAGGATGGTAGTTTTTGGTTGGATATGGATTACTTCAGTTTCCATCATTCACTGACCAACACCTATAACCAGAAATTCATCGACCTATTCGGGCCACCCCGCAAGGTTGAGTCTGATTTCTTTACCCGCAACACTGGTGAGGATATAACCGGGCGCGAAGCAGAAGCCGATAACAACCAGTATTATGCCGATGTCGCCGCCAGCATCCAGCGTTGGACTGAGGAAATCATCCTCAAAATAGTCGCCCATCTGCATAAAACCACGGGAGAAAAGAACCTGGTCATGGCTGGTGGTGTATCCTTGAACAGTGTGGCGAACGGCCGTATTATGCGCGAGTCGCCTTTCGAGAATGTCTTCATCCAACCAAATGCTGGGGATGCTGGGGGTGCTTTAGGGGCTGCATTACATATCTGGCATGTGGTCTTGGGGAATCCACGCCGCTTCACTATGGAACACGCCTATTACGGTGAGGAGTTTGGCAATGAACAAATTGGAGCGTTCCTGGATAATGAAAAGATTCCCTATGAGTTTATAGCTGATCTCAGTCAGGTGGCTGACCGTGTCGTGGAAGCATCTCTAGAACAAAAGGTGATCGCCCTTTACCAGGGTCGATTCGAATGGGGCCCTCGGGCATTAGGCAATCGCTCAATTCTCGCCGATCCACGCCGGGCGGAGATGAAGGATATCGTCAATACCAAGATCAAATACCGCGAGCCCTTCCGGCCGTTTGCACCGGTTGTCACCGAGGAAGCTGCTCCAGAGTATTTTGGTTTGCAGGGCAAGGAAGACCAATATCCCCAACGGTATATGCTCATGGTAACGAAGATCCCAGAGCAATATCGTGATGTAATTCCAGCGGTTTCGCATATGGGCACTGGTCGATTGCAGACGGTTCGTCGTGAATGGAACCCCCTTTATTATGACATCGTGGACAAGTTCGGCCAGGCTACAGGTGTGCCTGTCATGATGAATACTAGCTATAACTTGCGAGGTGAGCCTATCGTCACATCTCCGGCGAATGCCTTTAGCACTTTCAGCAACAGTGATATCGATATGGTGGTGATGGGTAACTATTTGATTGACAAAGAGAAACTAAAGAAATAGCTCTTTGGGAGCTCGACATATGAGCAATGAGGTTGAGAAGACCTCCTTCATAAAAAACCTTTGGGGAAATTATATTTGGAAGGTTCTGTGTGTCTTCCTGATTGTCTTTTTTGGATTGGTTTTTGTTCAAAAAGGAGTCATCCAAAGTATTGGAGAGTTCAAGGAATATCCAAGCAACGGGCGTGATTTGCGCTACTTCAGAGCAGGGGGATCTTTATGGGCCGATGGAAAGAATCCACATGATCCTGTTGACATGGAAGAATACTGGTCCAAAGAAAGCGAAGCCATCAAGCGAGTCTCCCCGGAAAACTTCATGTACTATTACCCACCTCAAGCCAGTTTGTTGTTCTCTTGGTTGGCGAAGCTTTCTTATCCAACAGCATACTGGTTCTTCTTGTCTCTAAACTTATTATTGACGTTAACTGTGCTTGGTTTACTGGCCTATATAATTTCTTGGCGGCTTTCGTTAGGGTTGTTAGAATTCACTTTACTGGCGAGCCTATTGCATGTTGGGGTTATAAACGTAAGGCGGGACAAAATGGCAAAATGATGTAGTAGCAGAAT
>CAZUSV010000061.1:11939-28109 GCA_964622645.1 uncultured Anaerolineales bacterium | reverse complement strand
CTCAATGAATGCCACAGTTCCTATCTTTTTGTCAATCTTTGTCTAAAGTCCAATTCTCAAGCGGTGCAGGTGAAGATTGACACCCTCATCTTCTACGACCATATTCGAACGATTGATCTCCAATTGCAGATACCTGGGATTACATTGCATATCAACCACGGTCGTGATTACATGTTCGATGAAATCTGCAGATAACAAACTCAGGGGTGACGTATTGACAGACAATACCGGTGGGTGCCTGTGCAGTTCTTGCCAGGCTCTGAGTTGCTGGCAGGCCTCTTGCACTACCCAGCCATCAATCCTGCTGATCAACCCAAATTCCTCGGCCTGGGGGATGATCTCACCAGGGTATAGTATGCCTCTTTCGGGATGGTTCCAGCGCACCAATGCCTCCACGCCTTCGATCTGCTGGTTTTTCATAGACACGATGGGCTGGTAATGAAGTTGGTACTGCTGTAAATCCAGAGCAACCTGCAATTCCTGTTCGGGTGAGCTTGGCTGGGGGAAGTATGTGTTATACCCCTTCTGGTATGTATAGAGCGTATCGCCATCCTGGACGCAGTATCGATGGCTATTCCCGTCGACTTCATCCAAGATCATGGCCCCATAACGCTCCGCCATCTTGACGATATCTTTGAATGAATCTACCCTGACCACCTGGCCAGTGATTGGTAGGCTCCCCGCTTCCACCTCGACCAGCATAGGGTTATATTGCACGCGAATCCTGGAAGCATCACCGCTTTTCCATGTTTGATAAAGCGGCCAACCCAACCAAAAGATCCCGAATACGGCTGGGATGAATAGCGCCAGCGAAACCAAACGGACGACTAAAACGGGGATTCCCAACCCCAATACCTCGATCAAGTTGGGGCCAAGCCGGGTTCCAGGAATAATCCCAGCCTGGGTCGGAGTCAAGGTTTCAAGTTTGTCATCATTAATTTCGACAGGGGGCAGGCGCATCAACAATTCGTTAAATTGAAAGTTGATTTCGGGTGCAAACTCATCTTCTAATTGTCGGCCTGCAATGCTGCCAATAATGTTGACTCTCGGCAAAATCTTCAAGTCATACCAGGTATGTTTCGTACCCGTTTCCGTTTTCAAATGAGCAATCAGGTCGCCAACATGACACAAGTCCAAATCAACGGCGGCAGCAAACCCAGATCCAGAAAACCCCATTGGTGTTGTTAGTTCGATAATGCGGTTCCAGCCATCAGCATCCCCAATTTGAGCTAAAAGCTGATAGGAGCCACCCAGTTGTTCCGCTTCACCGGCTAGCAAATGAGATGAAATGAATTGATACGTATAGGTTAGTTGCACACTACAGGTCAATTGCAGATAAACTGGTTCCCCCGTCTGAACATGATCGGTATCATAGACATCCTTGGTATCTGCTGCCTGGTAGAGGAGAATGCCCATATGCTCATACTCGAAATCATCAGCAACCAGCTGCTCGAGCGGTCTCGTAAAAGCCAGCACTGCTAACAAGAATGCACCTAGAGCAATACAAGCTAAAATAACGATCCCACCTACATTGCCATCGACGGATTTCACATCTACAATCTCTTGACTTTTCATTTTTCGTTTATCCATGCGCTTAGATTTTCTCTTCAGTCCATGTCGGCTGGTAGTGGCAATGATAATGACGGGGAGGGCTGACAACAAAGCCAGCATAACAGGTAACCTCAGAAAATTGAGAACCTTACCGCCGGAGGGTACATGCAGCCACAGTTTCCCCTGGATCTCTTCATATCCAGGCTGGTAGTAATCCTCCCAGGAATTATTATCACCCCTCAGGGTAAATCGCTCGCCCTCCTGGCTGACAATCCGGTGGAAGACGTAGCCAATCTCCGGATTGTAATAAACAACGGCATCGCCAACTGCATATTGGGTTTGCTTTCGGGTGAGAACAAGATCCCCCATGTAAAAATCTGGCTCCATGCTGTTCCCGGATATGATCACGTAACCCACAGAGCCACCTAGCTGCAGGGGTGCAAATAGCGGCACCAAGGTGATTATTAGAAAAACGATGATTATCGAAGACCATATTTTCATATCAATAAATGTCTTCTTGCTCTTTATGAAAGATGCGGCATCCTCGCATGCCGCATCTTTCATAGTATTCTGATTTGAATGCGATCCGCCATCAACAATTTAGCGACACAATTGATCTCTACAGATCAGCTGATTCTTGGCAAACACACGCATGGATGTTATCGCTGCAGTAGATTCGTTGATCGTTTTGTCAATGTGCAGTGCAGGGCTCTCGTCTGCCTGGATTACTACCAGAAAGAAGAAATCTTATTATTTGAGACCGGCAGTAGCGCTAGCAATGACTCGCAGGGACGTGATGGCGGTAACGGTCAGCCCACTGCCTGAAGTATCACAAGTTACGTGGACTGGAGGTCCGGCGGCGATGGAGCAATCTCCTGCATCCGAACTGAAGGTTAGCCCACCTGTCTCGATGAGTACTTCATCGGCTGAGGCATCCAAATCAAACTCGACTGCATCAACATTGCTGGGCGTGGTGGCGTTCAAATCATATTCGATATTCGAGACCGTAAAACCTGTTACGGCTCCTGAGCCATCACCAGCTTTATGAGCAGGCACGGTGTTGGCGGCCGCGAAACCATATACGGCTGCGGCCAGCACTAAAGCTAAAGCTAATAGCGCTAGACTTCGGAAAAACTTACTTTGACCTAACATTGTTACCTCCGGATGAACTAATGATTGATATGAACGAGATGGAATGAACTATGTCAGCATTCTAGCATCCAACCATCGAAAATTATGTTAGGCATAGTTTGGATCAGTTTGAGATGGTTTGCAAAAGCTTGCAGGATTGAAAGGTTCTTGGAACGCCGCAGGTACTCAAGTACTTCCTGGGCCCAAAGATCGTGGAAGAGGGAATCGCAACTACAATATTTCGAGAATTCTTTTGCTATCTCGAGCGTGACGATAGCGCGTTATAAGGTTCGGATAGACCTGCGTGCTCGGCAAGGAATATAGTTTGAGTTTCAGGTATGAATCTCCTGATCGCAGAATTATTATCGCGTAAAATCTGCTTTCACAGTCTTACAACCACTTTACAATAGATCAGCATTAGGTGGTAGTCAAGAATAAGTGACGATACGCTCCACCGCAGTACACCCGCCAACGGCGCGCACACCGAAGATGGCCCTTCAGTCAGCGAGGTCATGCTACGCGAAGCGGGTGGAACGAGATGCTATTTCGAGAATACTATTACCATCTTGAGCAGAGATACTTGACAAGGCGCCAATAAGGATTATCATTTTAGTTGACTGACCGGTCAGTTTAGGATAACATCTCTGTGGAGGTAATATGTCCCCTCGTCCAGATGTGAGTGAAGAACGCAAAGATCAGATATTGGATGCGGCTGCGGATGTTTTCACCAAGAAAGGCCTGCAAAAATCCCGCATGGATGATATCGTCGAAAAGTCTGGGCTCAGTAAGGGCACATTGTACTGGTATTTCGACAGTAAAGACGACATCATCATCGGCATCTTCGAACGCATCTTTCTCAAGGAATCGAGAGATCTAAAACCTTTAGTTAAACTAGAGAAATCTTCAGCTGAACGCATCTTCGAATACACAGAGCGGGTAATCATCGACATGCACCGGCTGCTACGATTTGCCCCGGTAGCTTTCGAGTTTCTTTCCCTGGCCTCTAGATCCAAGTATTTTCAGAAAGCGTTCAAGAAATATCTCGGTATTCATATGGATATCCTAGTACCCATTATCCAGCAGGGGATTGACTCTGGTGAGTTCAGAGAAATTGATCCTGCTGAGGCAGCCATCGCCATCGGCGCAGTCTTCGAAGGGACCATTCTCTTGTGGGTATATGATACAGATCTCGTTGACCCCGATAAGCATATCCGCTCTGGTGTTGATCTGCTGCTTGAAGGGTTCAAAAATTAGGCTAAAGAAAGTGCTTGCGAAACGATCATCGGAGGTAAAGGTGACCCCAAGTACCCCAGAGACTCTTCAAATCGACCCGGTCTCAACTTGCCAGGAAATCGAGGCGCTGATAAAAAACACGCTCGATGCGCTCGAGCGCGATGGTGCAGCCGTCGCACTCAGCGGGGGTCTAGACTCGGCTGTCACTGCAACACTGGTTGTACGTGCTTTGGGCAAAGATCGAGTTCACCTGCTCAACATGCCCGAGCGTGACAGCAAACCCATCCACCGCAAACACGCCCAACTATTTGCTGAGCACCTGGGGGTTGAACTCACCACAAAACGCATACTCCCTATCCTGAGAGCCGCAGGTACATACAAGCTGCTACCGTTGCGCTTCATTCCAAATCGAAAGCTGCGTACTAAATTTATCGATTCTTTAAAATTGAGATTGTCCCCCCGCTCACAAAGCAGCCTGCTTGTCAAGCGCTTGCAACCCAGGGCAAATTCCTGGCTTGCAAAAGCAAACGCTTATGTCATCGCCAAACATCGCATCCGGGTGGCCGTGATTTATCAATACGCCGAAGTTCACAACCTGATGATCGTGGGCGCAGCCAACCGCACAGAATGGCTTACAGGGACGTTTTCCAAATGGGGGGTCGATCACTGCGCCGATGTCATGCCCGTCATCCACCTCTACCGCAGCCAGATCGAAATCCTGGCCGAACACCTTCAGGTGCCCGAGTACATCCGGCTTAAAGCCGCAGACCCAGATTTCTTTCCGGGTATCGAAGACAAAGGTGCCCTTCTGGGGGATTTTTCCACCGCTGATCAAATTCTCTTCGGGATCGAGAATCAACTCGATCTAGATGAGCTTGGCCAAACTTATGGAGAAGAAAACGTAAACCACATCCTGCATTTGAATAAACTCTCCAAACATATGCGCGAATCCCCTTACCACATTGCTCTTCATATTTGAAGAATAAGTGTAATTTTTGTGTTGGTTTGAAACATCTCGAACAGTTACCATCGCAGATTTTTTTCATTAGGAAACCAGGAACACAGGAATAAAAAGAAAAATTTCATGGCTTCCTGGCTTCCTTATAGAACTTCAGTGTACAAGATGTTATTTCCCAATACAAAAAAGTGAAATTTTCAAGAGAGGCTCAAAAACATCTTCGATCACGAATTTCTTCGAATGACACCAATGACACGAATGATTTCTGAAAATCCCCCTCAATATTCGTGCAATTCGAGCCATTCGTTCATATTCTGGATTAGTCAACAGAAGGTTAAACAAATCGCCAAATGGATATTTATTTCACATCTGCCCCCCGTCCCCCCAATTCTGGGGGGAGAATTACACTTCAGTTCCCCCCAAGGTTGGGGGGTTAGGGGGGCTGATCTGTTCAACATACTTCTGACTATTACACATTCGTTCATATTCGTGATTCTTGTCCGTTTGCCCATTTGTTCAAGCGACTGTTGACCAATATAGTGTTTAAAAAAGGCAAAGGATTTATGCATTCACCGCCGAGATTCTTGACAAAACCAAAAACTAGTATATTATATAGATAACTGACTGACCAGTCAGTTTATAAAATACTCTCAATCCTAGGAGGCACAATATGGAGATCTTGATTCTGATCGTAGCGATGGTTGTGGTTGGTTTGATCGTCGGGTGGATTGCTGGATTTATCTGGAAAGACAACCGCCCTATTGGTGTGGGTGGCGATTTCATTGTCGCCATTATCTCCGCCATCGTCGTCGGTTTACTGGATTGGTACATCATCCCGGCAATGGGATTCAGCGATACCTTGAAGCTGGTCGGCGTTGTTCTCGAACCTCCTCTGGGTGCGCTGGCGGTGCTGTGGATCATCCGCGTTGCTAAGAAGCAATAGATCCTGGCTACCATTATTATGACTTCCCAAAAATCGACTGCTGCAGCCTGGGGAATGACGCATGACTGAGGCGATCATCTGCACCCAAGAGCTCACGCGCGATTTCAAGAAAAACCGGGCTGTAAATACGCTAGATCTGGAAATCCAACCCGGTGAGTTGTTTGGGTTGGTGGGTCCCGATGGTGCCGGCAAGACAACCACGCTGCGGCTGTTAGCGGGATTGCTCTACATCTCCGAGGGTTCTGCTACCGTGGCTGGCTACGACCTGCGAACTCAGCCCGAATCTATCAAACCCCAGATCGGATACATGGCCCAGGAGTTCAGCCTGTATGCCAAGCTGAGCGTGTCAGAAAACCTGAACTTCTTCGCCGAACTCTACAACGTCAGCAAGGCAGAGCGTAAAGAGCGCACCGAGAGATTGTTGGCATTTGCAGGGTTGACCGAATTCAAGCAGCGGCGCGCTGTCCACCTTTCGGGAGGCATGCAGAAGAAATTGGCTCTGGCTTGCACCCTGATCCACCAGCCCCCCATCCTGCTCTTGGATGAACCTACCACCGGGGTTGACCCTGTCTCCAGGCGTGAGTTCTGGAACATCCTCACCGAATTACACCTGGATGGCACTACCATCATCGTCAGCACACCTTACATGGACGAGGCTGATCGCTGCTCGCGCGTCGGGTTGATGTACGCCGGGAAACTGATGATCTGCGATTCCCCACAACGAATCCGACAGCAGATCGAAGGTGACCTGATCGAGATATTCCCGCAAGATTGGCAAGCTGCGCACAAAATTGCCTCCTCATTACCGGGCGTATTGGAAGTGCAAACCTACGGCGAGGCTCTGCACTTGCTTGTCGATGAGGGTGAAAGACAACTTCCAAAAATCGAACAGGCGCTCGAGGAACAAAACATCCCCATCAACGGCGCGCGCCTGGCCCCCACACGCATGGAAGAAGCCTTCATCTCCCTCATCCGCCGCATCGAAAGCGAAAAAGAAGAATACGATTAGCGATTTGCGATTAGCGATTTACGATTAACCATTTACGATTATGCATTTACGATTAACCATTCACCATTAACCATTCACTATTAACCATTAACATGTCTTTCCGCCACATTTGGGCCGTCACCCGCAAAGAGTTCCAGCATATCATTCGGGACAGGAGCACCTTATTCCTGGTCTTGATCACCCCGACGGCGTTGTTGCTGCTGTTCGCTTATGCGCTCACGGTGGATATCCAGCACGTGCCCATCGCCGTATTGGACTATGATCGTAGCTCACTCTCGCGGGCCTTCATCCAGCAGATCACTGCGGGGGAGGACATCGATCTCTATGCTCAGGTAGATACCCTCGGAAAAATCGAAGATCTGCTAATGCACGGAGATATCAAGGCCGTTTTGATCCTTGCGCCGGATTTTTCCAAAGATATATTGGCTTTGAAAGGCATGCCCTTACAGGTGATCATCGATGGCACCGAACCGGAAAGTGGCGCTTTTGCCGTAGACCATATCGCCTGGCGGGCGGAGGAGTTCGTCAACCAGGCTGTCGCCGGTCAGTTACAGGCCATGGGGGTTTCCCTGGATACCCTGCAGCCCATCGATCTACGCATCCGCACCTGGTTCAACCCCAGCTTGAAGCCGCGCAACGATCTCATCCCTGGCCTGATCTCTATGGTGCTGGGGATGCCGGCCCTCTCCGTGGCGCTGACCCTGGCCCACGAGCGCGAGCACGGCACCCTGGAGCAACTCATGGCAACCCCCATCGGGCGAGCGGAGCTGCTGGTTGGCAAGATGGTCCCCTACATCATGGTTGGGTTGGTAAACGTAGTCGTGATTCCCATCATTGCCATGTTAATTTTCGATATCCCATTCAATGGGGATTTCCTGCTCTTTTTTGTACTCTCAGCATTCTTCTTGTTTGCAATCTTAAGTTTAGGCATCATCGTGGGTGTGTTCATGCCCACCCAGGCTGCCGCCCTGGCGTTTTCATTCCTGGTGATCTTCTTCCCTGGGTTCTTCCTGACAGGCATCTTTTTCCCCATCGCCTCTATGCCAGAGATCATGCGCTTAGAAGCATTGGGGCTACCCGGCACTCACTACGCCATCATCACCCGCGGCGTCTTCCTCCCCGGCATAGGTCTGGACGTACTCTGGCCGTATGCGGTGATGTTGATTGGGTTAGGGTTTGCCTTTACGGGTGTGGCGGCGTTGTTCTTTAAGAAGAAACTTGGATGAAAGGTTTGCATGTGAGAAGTTGGCATGTGACAAGTTTGCAAGTTACAAGTAGGCAAGTTTGCAGGACATTTTTCTTCAAGAAGTAGATTAAGGAATGCACAAAATGGATAATAAATCACCAGATTTTGAAACCTGGAAAGAGACTGTGCATACAACACTGAAAAAAGATCCGCTTTGGAAGTTTCAAGTGTATCCCAAAGCGTTATTTGCTTATGATCTCGCATGGGATGATTGTGAGTATCTTCTGAAAGATGTGCGAGGAAAGGCGATTGCGGAACAGCTAATTCGGAGCGTTGGTTCGATAAGCGCCAATATCGATGAAGGTTTTGGCAGACTCATCCCATCCGACATTCTAGACCACAGACTATCGCTTCTCAGCGATATCATCGCCATGATCGCCCCCAACATCACCAAACAACGTAACTACAAACAAAAGTAACATGCACACATGCCACTTGCAAACATGTTACTTGCAAACATGCTACTTGCACACATAAAACACTAAATCACAAATGTTACGACGCATATTCTCTCTAGTCATCAAGGAATTCATCCACCTGCGCAACGACTGGTGGATGCCAGCTTTCATGCTGTTTGGCGGGGCACTGGAGTTGCTGCTGGTCGGCTGGGCGACCTCGCGCCCGATGACCAATCTGCCCCTGATGGTCTGGGACCAGGACAAATCCGCTGCCAGCCGGGCTGTTGTAGTAGCTTTGGAGAACACCGGCACCTTTGCCCTCGAAGATCAAGTGGGGGATATGGATACGATTGAGTACGCCTTCGACCGCGGCAAAGTCACCGCTGCGATCATCATCCCCCCAGACTATGCCGAGGAGATGGCTTCGCATAATGGCAGCCCCAGCCTGGCCGTGATCCTGAACGGCGCCGAGAGCATTCCGGCAAGGGAAGCCCTGCGAGCTATCGAGGGGGTCACTAGAAGCATCGGGGAGAAGATCGTCATCGAACGACTGGGCATGGACCCGGACACTTTCGCCGGGTTCGATTTCAGTCTGCGGGTCTGGTTCAATGAAGCGCTCAGCGAGGCGCTGTACACCACTCCAGCCGAATTAGCTTTGATGCTGGAATTCACGGTGCTCTTATTTGCGGCATTATCCTTCTCGCGCGAACGCGAATTGGGCACCCTGGAACAATTACTGGTCATGCCTTTCACCTCGCTGGAGATCATGATCGGCAAGGCCATACCGGTAGTCATTGTGGGATTCTTCGATTTTGTCCTCATGCTCAGCATGGTGCATTTTGCCTTCGATGTTCCCGTGCGAGGGTCCCTGGCCTTGCTGTTGATCCTGGCCTTTGGATATCTATTCGTCGAGTTGAGCAAAGGCATGGTCATTTCAGTGATGTCGAAAACTCAACACCAGGCCTTCTTACTGGTCATGCTGCTGGGTATGTCGGACTTCATGTTCACCGGATACGCCGCACCTGTCGAAGGCATGCCCAAAGCAGCCCAACTATTCGCCAATGTAGTGCCCGCCCATCACTGGCTGGAGATCGTGCGCGGTATCTTGCTCAAAGGGGCCGGTCTTGATGTACTCTGGCCGCACGTAGTGGCGCTGGGCATCATTGGGATTGTGATTGGAACATTCTCCTGGCGTTTCGTGCGCCGGAATTTGGATTAGCGCTCCACCACATCGTTCCAACGCAGAGCGGTGGAACGAGACAGAGAACGAGATTGAGAAGTTCATGAACAACGACAAACCTGCCATCACCGTTCGAGAACTGACTAAGAACTTCGACAGTTTTACGGCTGTGGATGCCATCGATTTCGACGTCTTCCACGGCGAGATCTTCGGTTTCCTGGGTCCCAATGGTTCCGGCAAGACAACCACCATCCGCATGATGTTAGGATTATTGGAACCCAGCTCGGGGACAGTAGATGTTCTGGGTATACGCGTCAGCCAGGGGGTCCGCAAGATGCGCCCCCGCGTGGGATATATGTCGCAACGTTTCAGTCTCTACAATGATCTGACTGTCGTACAGAATCTGCAATTCTATGGCAAAGCTTATGGTCTCAAAAAGCGGGTTATCGAGCAACGCATTGCAGAAGCTCTGGAAATGTCTGGGCTGATCGGTCGTGAACACGCTCAAACCAAAGAACTCTCTGGAGGCTGGCGTCAACGTCTGGCGCTGAGCGCGGCCATCCTGCACAGACCCGAAGTGATCTTCCTGGATGAGCCCACGGCGGGGGTCGATCCAGTCTCCCGGCGGGCTTTTTGGGATCTGCTCTACCAGTTCGTCGCCCAGGGGATCACGGTCTTCGTCACCACGCACTATATGGACGAAGCGGAACATTGCCACCGCCTGGCTTTCATCCAACGCGGGCAGATCATCGCCTATGGCTCGCCAGAACAAATCAAGAGCGAAAAAATGCGCGGGCAGGTGCTGGAGATCGCCCCCTCCGATACTGTGAAAACCATCAAGGTATTGAGAGAAGCTCAACAGGCAGGAGATATCCCCCTTGATGAAGTAGAGTTGTATGGATCGTTAGTGCACGTTATCGCACCTGATATGCACGCACAGCGAGCCCTAATTACCAAGAAATTAAAAGAGTCAGATATCAAGATCGATCAGATGACCGTGATCGAACCCTCCCTGGAAGATGTATTTATCGCCTGCATGCGCTAAGGAGTCATATATAAATAAATTCCATCAAGAAGCTAAACTTCTCTGAGAAGTTTAGCTTCTAAATCGGGAAATTATTTTTAGACGTTTACTAAGAATGGAGTTCAACATGAATCCCAAGAATAGAATAATCCTGCTGGTAATTCTGGTTTTATTGACCTTTTTCGGTACCAGTTGCGAATTGTCCATACCTGATCTGGACTTGCCCCAATTATCGGCCCAAGGCGAGCAAGACGATTCTATCCAGGCTTCAGGGACGGTCGAGGCTGTGGAGGTGGTGATCTCGTCCGAGGAAGGCGGTCGTGTCGCCGAGGTTTTTGCCAATGAAGGCGATCGGGTGGAGAGTAACGCGCCAATGTTCAGGATCGAGGACAAACTGCTGGAATCTCAGCTTCACCAGGCAGAGTCGGCTGTAAGCGTGGCCCAGGCTACCTATGATCTGGTTGCCGCGGGTATCACCGCCGAAGAGAAAGGTGCTGCTATTGCGGCAGCCCGTCTGGAATTGATCTCTGCTGAACAGGCTTTAGAGGCGCTTTACGACAATAACGAGATCGCCCTGGCGCAAACCCAGTTGGCTATCGCGGGCGCGGGTAAGGCGATCGATGACGCAGAGCGCCGACTGCGCAATTACACCAATATCGCCCCCCAGGCAGATATCGACCAGGCCTATGCCAACATGGTGCTGGCCGAAGAAGAACTCGAAGACGCCCAAGACGATTATCAGGATTACGGCGCCAACAAAGAGATCCACAACACCGAAGTTTGGGCAACGTACTTCAGCGTGCAAGCCCAAGCCCAAAAAGATTATGACGCCACCGTGCGCCACTATAACAGTCTTCTGGGCACTGGCAATCAGGTCGATATCGCCGTCGCCGAAGCTGACCTGGCTGTCGCCCAAGCACAGCTAGATTCAGCGCAAGAGGATTACGATACCCTCTTGCAAGGCCCCGACCCTGATGATGTCGCCCTGGCCGAAGCCCAGGTGGCCTTTGCCCAGGCGCAATTGGCTTTGGCCGAAGCGGAACGTCCAACCACCGAAGAACTGGCCGTAGCTCAGGCTCAGATCAACTCAGCAGTGACCAACCTGGAAGCCGTCCAGGTGCTGATCGACAAATTGATCGTGACCACCCCCATCAGCGGCGTTGTGACTACACGCAATGTCGAAGCCGGTGAGCTGATCCAACCGGGCGTGGCTGCCATGACCATCAGCCAGCTAGACGAACTGACCGTGACCGTCTACATCCCAGAAAACCAATATGGGCAGATCAACCTCGGGGACAATGCCCAGCTAAAAGTGGACTCCTTCCCCTTCGAGACCTTCGAAGCCTATGTGACCCGCATCGCAGACCAGGCGGAGTACACGCCTCGCAACGTGCAGACCCAGGAAGAGCGCCAGACCACGGTCTATGCCGTAGAACTCTCGGTGGACGATCCCGAGGGCAAACTCAAGCCAGGTATGCCTTCGGATGTGGTATTCAACAGGTAGGGGAAGGTCAGCGGACCCCAGCAGACCCCAGGGGTTTTAGAAACCCCTGGGGTCTGCTGGGGTCTGCTGACTAGATTGCCTTGACGCAGAGCATCTCCCGTGCCATAATGAAAATCAGTACTTGTAGAACCAGGAGTAACCCATGGCCGAGAAAAAAGAAACCTCCCGATGCCCTGTCCCCGAAGAAACCCGCGACCATCTCAAAGCTGCCCGGGCTGAGATGCGGCATAGTATCAAGAGCCTATTCCCCGCTGAGTTCATCGCCCACCGCCATGCCGCCCGCCGCGAGATGCTCATGGCCGCCCGCAGCATGATCGACCACGCCCTGACGCGTATAGAAGAACACTAACCCTATTCTCTATGTTCCCTAAAATCAACCAGAGATAAACAGAGATGAACGTCAGATTTTTTCATCTATGTTCATCTCTGTTTATCTCTGGTTTCCATTTGTAGGATTACCGTCTCCTGGGTCTGGTGAGCAGGACCCATAACAGCGACAGGAACGCGCCCCCAAACAAGATCCCTGCTACATTCAACTTATCCGCAAGATAGAGCTGGACGCCGCCCATCAGCAGGGCGGCGAATACCAACGCGCTGATCATACGCCGCATGGTTGCCTCGACGCGTCGCAAATGTTGGGTTAGTTCTGGCACGCGCACATCCAGCTTGCCCCGCTCGACCATATCCAACACCCGATCTAAACGCCTGGGCAAAAACAGGCTGGTCCTGACCAGGTCAAGGGCCTCATCGCGCCAGAATTCCCAACCGCCAGTGACTTCCTCGGCCAGCAACTCCTGGGTAAAAGGCATGATCGACTCCCAGACATTGAACTGGGGATCCAGGCCTGTGCACATCCCTGCCAGGATGGCCACACAGCGGCCCAACAAGATTAAATCCTGCGGCACCTGGAAGGGCATATCGTAGACCAATTCGCGGAACTCTTTGGCGAATTCGTGCATCTCGTCGAAGTCGATCTCGGTCAGCTCGCTCATGCTCTTGCCCCAGAAGCGATCGAAGACCGCCGCTTCTGCCCGTTCGAGCAGTTCCAGATCGGCGTGGGGCAGCAGCATCCCCAACAGTTGATAGGACTGCACAACTCGCTTGGCATCCTGTGTCCCGACAGCAATCACTGCCTCTCGCAATCCTGCCCGGGTATTCACTGGGATGCGCCCCACCATACCAAAATCAACAAAGGTCAGCCGCCAATCCGATGGGTCCTTCCCCGTCGGAACTTCGACAAATAGATTCCCGGGATGTGGGTCTGCATGGAAGAACTCATGCTTGAAAATCTGCTCCAGGTAGGTATCAAAGAGACGCCTGGCCACTTGACCCAAATCCACGCCCGCATCGGAAATGGCTTTATAATCGGTGATCTTGATACTATAGACATCTTCCAGGGTCAGCACCTGTTGGGTCGTATGGGACCAGATCACCCTCGGCACACGCACATCCGCGCGACCCATGAAATTGGCGTAGAAAGTCTCCGCGTTGCGCCCCTCAGCCAGGTAATCGATCTCCTCGAATAAGATGCGCGCAAACTCATCCAGCAACGCCGGCACATCCGCCCGGCGGCTGATCGGTCGATAGCGCCTGATCCACCTGCCTACCGTCCGAAGTGCAGCCATGTCTGTGCGGATGATCTGTTCGATGTTGGGACGCTGCACCTTGACGACCACTTCGACGATAGGCTCTTGCTGTTCCTCTTGGTGGGACTCACGGACAGGGTTTGGGGTGGTCTTCATCGAGGCGCGGTGCACCTGCCCCAAAGAGGCTGCCGCTAAGGGTTCTTCTTCGAAATGAGCAAACCTCTCTGTCAAAGGTGCGCCCAATTCGGCTTCTGCTAATCGGCGAATTTCCTCGAAATCTTCAGGGGGCACTTCATCTTGAAGGCCTGCCAGTTCATCGGTGACTACCTCAGGCAGCACATCCACCCTGGCGGAAAGGAACTGCCCCATCTTGATCAGCACACCCCCCATCTGGATGGCCAGATTTCGATAACTCTCGGCGATACGTTTCAAGCGTTTCTGGCGCGTGCGTCTCGACAGTCTGCGAAACCCGCCCCACCGCAGGATCACATCCCACCACAACAGCCCCAGGATGACGCGCGCAAAGTACCAAACAATTCGACGATAACGTGAACGTAGCATAACGGGTAAGATTATAACTTGAAGTGGGGTGAATAGAAGTGGGGTGCACTTTGCATGAAGTGCACCCCACTTCTATTCACTTCACCCCAACCTACCTAAGCCACCCAATCCCCTCGCTTTATCGCCTCAAGATTGTCGTGCCGAAATGTACTTAAAACCAATCCACTCACGACTGGGTGCTCCAACAGGGTTTGTTCCTCGGTCTCAGACCGTTCATCCCACTGACGAGCTATGAAGAGTTTCGTTTTCCCATTACGGGCGATTACCGGCGAATAAACTTTGCTCAAATGCTCCAGAATTGGGGGAAGGTTGTACCCGTCCAAATAGTTCTGAGAATACCCATAGCCCCGGTGCATAGGCCACAGACCGTGCCACATCGAGGGGCAGACCGATGAATTCTGGTTGATGATCAATTCGTCGATCAAACCCTGACCCACCCATTCGCGCCACGCCAGGGTGGTGTTCCCCAGGGGCGGCCCTAGCACATCGCCGCGTGGCACTCCAACAGCCAGCCGTATTTCCAAATCTGCGGTTAGCTGGCGCAACTCAGTTACAAAGTGAGTAAGATACTCGCCCCTTAGATCCCGCCACAATTGGATATCGAAATCCTCAACCTGGATATCGCGTCCGTATCGTTCAAGGTAATCGCGGCGAATTGGCTGATTAAACCCAAACTGGTCCGCGAAATCCGCCGGACGAGATTGGGATCGGGTGCAAACGAATAGTCCATCCCAATCACCACTTTCCAGCCAAAGCCGGAAATGCCTGCGGAAATACTCACGTACTTGAGGAATCGCCAAAGACATAACTCCCCAATGGCGCAGCTCTCCCGTGCGGTCAACCAGAGCATAGTTGGGATGTCTCTGACTGAAGTCGCTTTGCCAGGTGATATGCTGGCCATGCATGGCATTATGATAGCTGATCGCTCTAACCCGTGGGGGCAACAGCGGGAACCCTTCATCGAAAATAGAAACGTAAAGATAGGCCTTCAATCCGTGATCATAAGCCAGCTCTGGCACTTCACGCAAGAAATCCCATTTGATTTTTGAGCGTATTTCGATCGTTTCAGGGTAATCTTCGGACTTATAATATTTGCCGGGAATCAAGGCACGGGGAATGCGCCAATGCAAGCATCTTGCCCCCAAGTCTTTGCGCCAATGATGCATTCGGCGAGCCAGGGCTTTTCTATTATGCAGGCGACCTTCACCCTCGCCAAACACAAGATGGTCACCCAAAGAGATGCTGGCAATGTTGGTCAAGGGTTATCTTGGGATTCAGCCTGTTGTTCCGCGCGGCGAGCGCCATATCCGGAAATCAGCAAAGCCACAATATCAACGAGCACTTCGTCAATTGGACCTGGCAGGAAACTACCACCCAATAAAGTATAAGCCGCTGCTAAGAGCAACGGGATGATAAACCACTTTGGCGTTACTGCACTCTTACGCATCGCAAAGAAAGTTGTGATCAGCGCTCCAACAGAGGTGACTGCTGCATCATCGACAGGACCTGGAAAATCAGGCAAGATCGAATAAAAGCTGCTGAAGAGGAAAGGCAAGCTGGCAGTCATCCAGGTGAAATCCCTGACCGTTAACAGGAGCAATACACCGCCTGCAAAAAGCGTGACAAAAATTGCTCCCATCACAACCAAGATTGTGATGGCATCCCAGCGCCCCACACCATAGATCAGCCCCGCGACTGGCATAATCAATGATAAGAAGAAAATCAGTATGGCGAGAATTGTTTTTGCTTTATCGGTCATCGTTTCGTTACCTCTACATGCGTACTTTGTAACAACTCAGCCACGGAACGGATTTGCCCGAAAAAAGGGTGTGCGCAGGGGGCGATG
>CAZUSV010000061.1:0-11929 GCA_964622645.1 uncultured Anaerolineales bacterium | reverse complement strand
ACCCTTTTTTCGGGGGACTCCCCTTTTGGCTGAATTGTTACTTTTGGCCAGGCCACTCGATTATAACATCGGAGATTTTCTTTTTCGCCTTACAGAGTCGCAAGATGATTATTAATCCATCCCATCGAAAAAAATTGCTCTCTAAGAATTCCCGTGGCAATGTCCAGATTTGGGGGTATGCGGCGTGCTCCGCACGCCCCATACCCCCAAATCTGGTAGCCAATCCGGCGATTCCTAGAGAGTTAAAAAAAACTCGGAGATAATGAAACAAATCTCCGAGGTCAGAACTTGAAACCTTCAACGTGTAACGCTATAACCCCAAGCACTCATCCAAGCGCTGCAGATCGACGTGTTCTGCAAGCAGAGTCTGGAACTGCTCCAATTTTGCGGTCTGGCCCAGGCGGGTCTTTCCAAAGACACGGTCAATGGATTCGATGGCTTCCATGGTGTTCTCAGCGACTAACAATACTGGCACGCCCATCTGATCGGCCTGCTTGATGATCAGGGGGCTGGGATGCAAGTTACCGGTCAATACCAGGCAGGTTGTCGAGGTCTCCAGCGCCGCCAACTGGATATCGGTGCGGTCGCCGCCGGTAATAACGGCTTTGTTGCGCTGCTTGCGCATGCGGCTTAGCGCGGCTTCAGCGGTCATGGCACCAATTGTGAGGTTCTCGATCACCGCTTCTGTGGTTTTGGTTTCGGTGAGGATTTGCGCATCCAATACTTGGAGAAGCTCTTCAACCGTTAGCGCTGCCAGGCTGCGCACTTCAGGCAGGACACCAAAAATGGGGATGCCCTGCTTCTCGAAGTAAGCACAGGCAACTTCTTTGATAAAGTCCTGCGCTTCGACAGGGACGCGGTTGATGACCACACCGCACATCGACTCACCCAATCGGAACCGGGCGGCCAGGACATCGTCCATCAGCAGCACATTGTCGCGGTATTTGACCACCACCAATACCTTGCTGCCCAATTCAGCCGCTACCTGAGGGGTAGGCAAACCCACTACATAGCCCTCGCGCAGACTGCCGCCACCTTCCAGTAACAGGATGTCCTGGTCAGCGCCAGCTGCCTCGGCGGCAGCACAAACCTTGGGCATCAGGTCACCCGCACCGGCCCCCGTCAGATATTCCTGTAAGAGTTCAGAGGTCACCACCACAGGAGATAAATCTGCCGGGGCAACAGCCAACCCCAGGGCTTGTTTGACGAAGGCGGCATCCTCATCTGCGATCTCACCAGCCACACGCCAGGGCTGCAAGCTAAGCGGCTTCAAGTAGCCGACTTTATATCCATTTTCAATCAAGCGCTTGCCAAAGGCCAGGCACAGCGCAGTCTTACCAGAATAACGATCGACAGAAGTTACGTATAATGATTTCATTATGAGTCTCCTCGTTCTGTGTCCAGGGGCTATTCACTCAAAACCAGGCGCATATCGATGGCGATGGCACCCTGTCCACGGGGATAGACAATCAGGGGGTTTATATCTAATTCGGCGATTTCTGGGAAATCACTCACCAACTGACCAATGCGCAGCAGTGTATCGACAATGGCTTCTTTATCCACGGGGGGTTGACCGCGCACACCATCGAGCAGCGCATGAGCGCGAATTTCAGCTAACATATTCTCGGCATCGCGTAGGGTGAAGGGAGCCACCCGGAAAGTGACATCCTTGAGGGTTTCGACATAGATTCCACCAAGCCCAAAGGTGACCAGGGGACCGAACTGGGGATCGCGGTTCATGCCCACCAGCACTTCCAGCCCACCGGGAGGCGCCATCTCCTGAACCTGACAACCCCAAAGACGTGCTTCCGGTAAGTAGCGCTCTGCTCGATAGGTCATTAATTCAAAGGCATCGCGCACTTCCTCGGCGTTACGCAATCCCACCTTGACCCCACCCACATCCGTTTTATGCAAGATGTCCGGTGAGGCGATCTTGAGCACCACAGGATAACCGATCTCTGCGGCGAGTTGCAGGGCTTCGTCAGGGTTGGCAGCCAAGCGGGAGTCGGGCGGGTTGAGCCCGTAAGCCTGAAGGATAGTCCGGGCTTCGGCATCGCCGATCGTCAACCGGTCAGCGGCGCGTACCTGCTCAAACAAATCTTGAGTGGTAGCCGTATCGACATCAAAGCTGACATATTCTGAGAGCGGCCGGGTTCGGATCTGGCGATAAAGGGACATGGCTTTATAGGACTGCGCGGCGCGTTCTGGGAAGGGGAAGTTTGGCACGCCATATTCCGCCAGGATGTCAATGCCCTCGGATACCACAGCTTCTCCCATGAAGCAGGCGATCACGGGTTTCTCAATTTTCCTGGCTAATTTGCCAATATCATGTGCAGTCTGGGCGATCTCGGTCATTGCCTGAGGAGTCAATACCACCAGCAAGCCATCCACATTGGGATCCTCAGAAACCTTCTCGAGTGCAAAACGATAGCGATCCGCACGAGCATCTCCAAGCACATCAACAGGATTAGCGGCGCTGGCCGCGCCAGGAAGAAAGTCCTCCAAAGCCTGCATAGTTTCTAGCTCGAAACGCGCCAGGCTCATTCCAGCTCTCTCCAAGGCATCTGTGGCCAATATGCCGGGGCCACCGGCGTTAGTGACGATGCCGATACGATCCCCTTCTAGCAAGGGTTGGTAGCCCAAAGCTAAGGCGACATCGAAAAGCTCTTGCATGGATTGAGCTCGAATCACACCCGCCTGCCGGAAGGCAGCTGTGTAAGCCTGTTCGGATCCAGCCAGAGAGCCAGTATGAGAAGAAACCGCCCGTGACCCTGATTGAGTGACGCCAGACTTTATGGCCACCACGGGTTTCTTGCGGGTTACCTCACGGGCTACCCTGATAAACTCCTGGCCATTGGGTAGCCCCTCGCTGTACATCAAGATCACATTGGTGTTGGGGTCGTCCATCCAGGCTTCCAACAGGTCGATCTCGCTGACATCGGCTTTATTGCCCAGACTGACGAACTTTGCCAACCCTAAACGGCCAGCCTGCGCCCAATCCAGAATTGCGGTTCCCAAGGCGCCCGACTGGGACATAAAGGCCATGGGCCCACTGGGGGGCGTTCCCGCCGAAAAGGAGGCATTCAGTGGCGTGAAGGTGTCGATCACTCCGAGGCAGTTGGGGCCGATCAAGCGAATATTGCACTCTTTGGCAATGGCAATCAGCTCGCGTTCGCGTTCCAGGCCGTGCATACCTGCTTCACGGAAACCGGCACTGATGACGATCGCGGCTGGGATGTCTTTTTGCCCGCAGACTCGCAATGCTTCGGGCACAAACCGAAAGGGAATTACAATGACAGCCAAATCGATGGGATCCGGCACATCCAAGACTGAGGCATAAGCTTTCAACTCTAATAAATCATCGGCTTTAGGGTTGATGGGGTACACCTTTCCTTTTTGCACATAGCCCCCCTCGACTAGGTTGTGCAGCACGGCGTATCCCAGCTTGTCTGGGTCTCGCGAAGCACCAATCACCGCCACAGAAGACGGCTCAAAAAATGGTTTCAACATCAATCATTTCCTTTAAATTTTCTCCAAATATGGCGTATTATAGCTCACAAGGGATTGCGTTATTTATGAAGATTTTCACGAATGATACCTGACATATGTAAGCCTGGAGCGATGAAAATCCGCTAATGGTTACGGAGTTAGTGATGCAGCGTTCCACCGCAGAGCGGATGGAACGAGAGGTCACTTACTTTTTTACAACTACTAAAAACCCGAGGCTACTCCTGTAAGATGCGCTCGATAAATCCCTGCATACGTTCGAAATGAGACCCCTTCCAATAGATCTGGTCGCATTCAGCACAGATGCGGAACTCTTCGAAATAGAGTTTGGTCTTGGGTTCTAGCCGGTGATAGACTTCGGCCTTGGGTACGGGTTCCAGCAATCCATTACAGCGCGCGCAACGCGCGAAGGGCTCTGCCAGACCCCTGAGATCAAAGCGCTGTAAGATTTCTCTGACCTGGCGCTTGGGGTCTTTGGCCCTGACACAGTAGCCATGCGTGACCTGGCTACGCTTTAGCAAACCGCGGTCGCGGGTCAACAAGATCCGCCGGTCGTGGCTGGAAATTTCGGCTAACTCCTGATCATCGAAATCGTTGCGATAGATGGTATCGAATCCCAACAGCCGCAAATACGTAGCCAGCTTGCCGAGGTGGTTATCCAGCACAAAGCGCGGCTCGCGCAGCGGTTCCGGCCTGACCTGCGAGATTGCCTTGATATCCATGCTTTCGAAGACCGGATAAACGCTGACCCGATCCCCATCCTGCACCTGACAATCGAATCCCACAGACTCCCCATTGAGCAGGATCAAATCCACTTCGGTATGAGGCACACCCAGTGTTTCGATCAAGTGCTTGACGGTTTCGTGCCCATCGAAAGCAAATTCGAAATCTACCCGCTGGCGATTTCGCGGCAGCAAATCATTCAACTCGGCGTAGAAACGAAAAGTCGCTTGGGGCATAATCTTAATCTCACCGTAGAGACGCGGAGATCGCAGAGTTTAATTTATTAGAAGATGTACATCTCCACATCAATAATTCTCTGCGCACTCCGTGTCTCCGCGGTAAATATTTACGGTGGTGGTCAGAGAGTAAGCGATGAAGCGTTCCACCGCGGAGCATTCAATCACGAATATAAACGAATGGCAAAAATGTCACGAATGAGTTTATTATATATTCGTGGAATTCGTAGTATTCGTCCAAATTCGTGATCTAAGTTCATGATTGCTTCGGTAAGATTTCAACCATTGCAGGCTCGCCAAGCTGACCATGGATCTTGATCTTGGTTGGAAGGAATGCCCGGATGACCTCGGCGTTGGTCAGCAAATGTTGGGTTACCTTGCAGGTACGCAATTGCGCAGGGCCATCGGCGATGGCCAGGGGCAACAAGAGCTGATCAGCGAGATACTGGTCGATGGCACCGTCGCTGGCCATGAACTCTTCGACTGAATCGGCAACTTCATCGGCGACGACCTCAGCGCGTTTGCCAGGTGCTCCCAGGGCAAAATAGCAGCACTGGCTGTGCTTGAATTCAACCAATAGTAGCATGACTGTACCCTTGAAGCGTGAGGGGAACTGGACGATGCGGATATCGTTGAGCGGATATTTACTCCCCAACCGGCTGACCACGCGCTGTCGCTGTCGCTTGGCGATATCACGGGGCAAATTGGCGGTCGCCGAGAGGCCGCGGATCTGGCGCAGCACCCCGCGTTCTGTAAGGATCAGGGGTTGCAACGATTGAGAAGGCTGGATTTTCGCCCGGATGCGCCCGCCGCCCTGGGGATAGAAACCGGCTTGTTCCATGGTCAGTTCAGCCTGGATACCCATCTGGCGTAAATATGGCAGCCAGAGCCAATCGAGATAATGAAAACAGGGGCTCCAGCGTACATGGGTCCCCCCGGTAATGATCACTGTAGATGCTCTTTCAGCCTGAGTCAGGGGCAGTAAGATAGTTTGCAGTACCAGAGAAGTCGAGCCAGCGGTGCCGATATCGAAGTGAAAGGTTCCGCCGGAGATTTCCCCTGGCTCGAAGACCAACTCGGTAGATCCCATGCGAGCCCCTTCCACAGAGGCCTTACTGACCTTTGCAGCTGCCTGAACCGCTTGCAGATGCTGCGCTCGCAAACCGGGTTTCTTGCGTTTGGCGCGGATGTTGGTAATTCGCAGCGGCTGCCCGGTCATCACCGACAGGGTCAACGAACTGCGCAACACCTGTCCCCCACCCTCGCCTTTCGATCCATCAATTTCGATCATATTAATTCTCTAAGGAAACCAGGAAGGCATGAAAACAGTAGGTTAATTCCTGGTTTCCTGCTTTCCTCATAGGATTCACTGAACGGTGCTACATGAAGGCTAGGCATCAGAACCATAAACGTCTGGGCGGCGGTCTTTGAATACCGGGATGAAGCGCCGGGCTTTGTCACACTCGTCCAGGTCGATTTCGATGGTCAGCAGTGCTTCACTATCGTCGCCTTCGACTAAAGGAATACCCCAGGGGTCGATCACTGCGCTGCGTCCACCCAGCTTGACCCCCAGGCTCTCCCCGACCTTGTTCGTCCCGGCAACGAAACACTGATTCTCGATAGCGCGCGCCATCAGTAATTTCGACCAGTGCGCAACGCGGCGCTCGGGCCATTCAGCCACGATCAAGATCAGCCTGGCACCGCCCATCCCATAAGGTATGAACATCTCCGGGAAGCGCAGGTCATAGCAAATGGCCAGACCAACGGGTCCCCAAGGGGTCTCAATCAGACTCAATTTATTCCCCTCACCAAGCCATTTTTCCTCTTCCAGCAACCGGAAGCGATGGATCTTGCGATATGTGCCCCAAGACGTGCCATCCGGTGCGTAGAGCACAAAGGTGTTGTAGGCTTTTCCATTATGCTCTTCGAGCAGCGAGCAGCCCACGGCGATCTCCTGCGCCCGGGCCAGATCTGCCACTCGGAGGAACAGCCCTTCACCCAAGGGCGTGGCATGACGCGGCCAGTTGGAGAGGTCATAACCACTGGCCCACAGCTCAGGCAGCAACACCAGGTCAGAACCGTGACTGGCTGCTTTTCCTATCCACTCAGCGGCATGTGCGAAGTTGGCTTCAGCTTCGCCAAACTCGAAAGCCATTTGGGCTAATGATATTTGAAGTTTCATAATTTTTACCACGAAGGGCACTAAGGTTTCACGAAGGACGCTAATTTTAGGTAGTAGTTACAATGTATGCGGCGTAATGCAGGATGTCATCCTGCGCTACATGGTGGTAGTAATCGGCCGCTCGGGGTCGGTGATCCAATGGCTCCAGGAGCCAGCGTACAGGCGCGGCATCCCCAAACCGGCATGTGCCACCGCCAGGATATTGTGGGCAGCCGTGACACCCGATCCACAATAGAACAAAATCCGTTCGGCAGGTGTGCTCTCCAACATCACATGGAACCTGCCCTTGAGAAATTCCTTCAGGGCGAAGTTGCCATCAACATCCAGGTTGCGCTCGAAATGGTAGTTCGTTGCGCCTGGGATATGACCGGCGACAGGATCGATAGGCTCGTCTTCGCCGCTGAAGCGTTCGGGAGCGCGCGAGTCGATCAGCTTGTAGGCCGGATCACCGAAGTGGGTCAATATATCACCAGCCGATACCACCAGCTCGTGGTGGACTTCGGGTTTGAACTCACGCGGCTCCGGGGAAGGTAACTCAGCAGTCGTGGGATGGCTTTCATGTTGCCAGCGGGGCCACCCACCATCTAACACAGCCACAGCCTCGTGCCCCAACCATTTGAGCAGCCACCACAAACGCGCTGCCATGGCACCACCGCGGTCGTCATAGGCCACGACCTGCACACCCGAGGAAATACCCCAAGAACCCAGTTTCTCAGCAAACAAATCCACTGAAGGAAGAGGATGGCGTCCGGTCACGCCGGGCACCACCGGCCCAGACAGGTCTTCATCCACATGGGCGTAGATAGCGCCAGGGATGTGGGAGTGCTGATAATCGCGGCGCCCCTTTTCGGTGTCATCCAGCCAGAAGCGGCAGTCGACGATCACCCAATCCGGATCATCCAAATGCGGCAGCAGGTCAGCAGGGGAAATCAATGTCTCGTAGCTCATAGGGGGATTTTATCACGAGCGATGGCGTATAATACAGCTATGGAAATCATCCCTGGTGCCCATTTGATCGAAAGCCGCGCCGCCAACTCTTATCTGATCCTCGATGAATCTGGCCTCACCTTGATCGACGCTGGCCTGCCACGCAACCACATAAGGATTTTCGCTTATTTGAGCGATATCGGCCAGCGATCAAGCCAGATCAAGCATATCATCATCACCCACGCCGATGGGGATCACTACGGTAGCCTGAGAGCCATCAAAGAGGCCAGCGGCGCAAGTGTGTATGCCAGCCAAAGGGAAGCTGAGGCGATCCAGGCCGGTTTGCTCTCCCGGCCTCTGAAACTTAAAGGGTTGGGAAAACTGCTCTTCCAGATGACATATCCCATCTTCAAGCCTAAGCCCGTTCAGGTGGATCACATCCTCGAGGGGGGAGAATCCTTGCCAATCTTTGGGGGGCTGCAAGTAATCCCCACACCTGGTCATACGCCCGAGCATATTTCCCTCTACGCCCCCCAACATCAAGTGCTCTTCGTTGGTGACTCGCTGCGAACGACCCACACGGGAGAATTGATTCCTGCACGCGGCGCAAATACCTGGGACGAAGAGCTTGCCTGGGAATCCGTGCTAAAACAGGCTACCCTGAAACCTGAGGTCGTTTGTCCAGGTCACGGACCGGTGATTTTCGAGGCAGCAGACAAATTTCCCAATGGACTTATCTACCCTGCGGATAAACCCAGAACGCTTCAAAGCTAACTTCGAAGCCCTCTCCCAGATCGGAGCCACGCCTGAGGGTGGTGTTCACCGCCCGGCATTCAGTCGCGCCCACCTCGAAGCCCGGGCCTGGTTGCGTAAAACCATACAGGCTGCCGGGCTGGAATTCAAATCCGACAGTGCTGGCAATCACTCCGCTTTGCTGCATTGTGCCGACCCTGGTGCTGCGACCTTGCTCCTGGGCTCCCACCTGGACTCTGTCCCTAATGGCGGACGCTTCGATGGCGCCATCGGAGTGCTGTCTGCCCTGGAAGTACTGCAAACCGTCCAGGATGCCAGGCTAGATCTGCCCGTACACCTGGAAGCCATCGACTTCAGCGACGAAGAAGGCACGTTCCACGGATTACTGGGCAGCGAGGCGCTAACTGGCAAACTAGAGCCAGAAGTTCTGCTCGAGCCACGCGGTGGACGTGAAGCATTTCTCAGGGGCTTATCGGACGCCGGGCTGAGTGAAGAGGGGTTGTTTTCGGCAAGGCGCCAACCCGCGAGTCTGGCCGGCTACCTGGAAGTGCATATCGAGCAGGGCAGCCGCCTGATCGATGCCCAGGCAGATATCGGTGTGGTCACAGCCATCGTGGGGATCAATTCCTATCGCCTGATCTTCCTCGGCCGGGCTGATCACGCCGGCACGACTCCCATGGATGCACGTCTCGACGCTGGCCAGGGGGCGAGTGCGTTCATCCTTGCCGCTAGAAAGCGAGTGATGGAAGATTTCCCTGAATGCGTGGTCAATGTAGGCGCGGTTAACTTCGAGCCGGGAGCCTTCAACATCGTCCCTGAACGCGCCAGTTTGTCACTGGAATTCCGTGCTCCGGATGCAACTACTTTCGAGAAGGTAGCAACAGCCCTGCTCGAGCTTGCCAGAGAGGAAGCCCAACGCTTCGGGCTGGCTCTGGAAAGCGAGTACCTTGGCAAACATCAACCCGCCCCCATGAGTGAAGCTGTACAGACTGCTTTTCATGAGGCGGCTGAGACTCTCGATTTGAAGGCGATTCCGTTAGCCTCCTTCGCCGGACATGACACCCAATCCCTGGCCGCGATCTGCCCTGCAGGGATGATCTTCATCCCTTCTATCGGTGGGGCCAGCCACTCGCCGCGCGAGTTCAGCGAGTGGGAGGATTGCGTCAACGGGGCCAATGTGCTGTTGCAGGCCGCGTTGGGTATGGCATCGAGATGAAAGAATGCTGCCGATCATCAGCACCATTTTTATCTGAAGGAACAACTACCCAATGCAGACAAAAGCGCCTAATCCCATTTCGCTCGTCAATCAATCTAAAACCAATCCTATCATCGCGGCGTTCTTCGAGATCAGCCACCTGAAACAGCTCTACCGACAGGGGTGGTTGAAACGCGGCATCCCCCCAGAGCGCTGTGAGAGCGTTGCCGAACACATTTTTGGGATGGCGGTCTTAGCGCTCCTGCTAGCCGAGGCCTACCACCCTGAACTAGACCAACTCAAAGTGCTGCGTATGGCGCTGATCCACGACATTGGTGAGATCTATGCCGGGGATTTCACGCCTGGAGACGAGATCACGCCTGAGGAGAAGAACCAACTTGAAAGGGAGTCCGTACAACATGTTTTCGGCAAGCTACCCCATGGGGATGAGTATATCCATCTTTGGGAAGAATTTGAATCAGGCACATCTCCCGAGGCGCAATTCATCCGCCAGGTCGACAAACTGGAGATGATACTGCAAGCCAGCATCTACGAGCATCAGGGTTGGGATACCCTGGATGAGTTTTTCGACTGTAATAAGTTGATGATCACGCTGCCTGAATTACAAATCTTATTAGAGAATCTGGAAAGGAAAATAAAATGATAGAAGTCGCCATCATGATCGAAGGACAAAACGGCCTGACCTGGCCGCGCTGGCAGCGTCTGGCAAATGCGGTCGAGGAACTGGGCTTCGCCGGGCTGTACCGCTCGGACCACTATACCAATGCTGGTCCGCCTGACAAAGAGTCGCTGGAACTATGGACATCTCTGACCTGGCTGGCCAGCCACTCGGAGCGTATCGAATTTGGCCCCCTGGTGACGCCGCTCTCTTTTCGTGACCCCACGATGACCGCGCGCATGGCCGCGGCGGTGGACGATCTTTCTGGGGGACGGCTGATCCTGGGCCTGGGGGCGGGTTGGCAGGAACGAGAGCATACCAACTACGGCTGGGATCTGCTGGATGTGCGCGGACGTTTCGCCCGCTTCGAAGAGGGCATCGAGATCATCATGCGCCTGTTGCGCAGCGACGAGCCTTCAGATTTTGCCGGTGAGTACTACAGCATTCGTGAAGGGATCTTGCTGCCGCGCCCCCAGCGACCAGGCGGACCACCAATTTTGATTGGCGGCAATGGCCCCAAGATGACCCTACCCCTGGTAGCGCGTTTTGCCACCGAGTGGAACTCGATCTACCTGCCGGTGGAGAAGTTCAAGGAGTTAAACACCCAACTCGATGAACGCCTGGCTGAACAAGGACGCCAACCCTCCGAGGTGCGCCGTTCGATGATGACCGGCTGTGAGTTCGGGGTGGATAAAGCTGAGGTCAAGGAAAAAGTCAAAGCCCGCACCCAGGGCAAGTTCTCACCTAAAGAGCTACATGCCCGCGGCTTGATGGTTGGCACAGCGGATCAGATCGTCGAACAACTTGGTGAACTGGCTGAGGCGGGGTTGCAGCGCGTCATGTTGCAGTGGCTTAATCTGGACGATATCGAAGGTCTGGAGGCTTTGGGGAGGGGGGTGCTGCCGCAGTTAGGATAAATGAATCGCCTGGTGGTAAACCACCAGGCTAAATGCTAAAGGACACTAAAGTGCCCTAATTATGCGGCGAATGAATGCAGGTCGTTACAATCACAGGAAAGGGAATTTGTTATGCCTTATTGGCGACTTTTCTATCACATCACTTGGGGAACAAAGAATCGTTTACCCTTGATTGATCCAATCTGGGAAGATGACCTCTATAGTTATTTGTGGGGCAAGGCTGATGCGCTAGAATGTATTCCACACGCAATAAATGGAATGCCAGATCACATTCATGTGGTTGTTTCTATTCCTCCTAAACTGGCTGTTGCTACAATCACTGGGAAGCTAAAAGGTTCTAGCTCATATCATATCAATCATGCAATACTGAATGAGAAGGGGTTTGCCTGGCAAGCTGAATATGGAGTTGTCACATTTTCAGAGAGGCATTTGCCTGATGTTGTCGCTTACGTTCAGAACCAGAAACAACATCATACAGAGAAGGTGCTTTGGGTAAATCTGGAGAATATTCCTTCTTCCAAGTCGGCTCGTGATCGCCTTGCATCGGCAAGTGGGGAACCACTGGACATCCAAAATGGATACAAAGCGTAGGTCAAGAAACACTGGATTTATTTGCAAGGGCGTTTAAACGTCCTTGAGCCATCAGCCCAGATGTTTACGTCTGGGCGTTCTACCAAAGTGAAGCAATCCTTGACAAGCCTGGGCGGATTTGTTAGCATTGCGCCCGGTTGTATTGAACCAAAACAAGTTAATATTTGGAGAGCTAGCGGCTGGACCCCGATGCTTCGGGGTTACGAGGTAGAGGTTCCT
>CAZUSV010000060.1:0-28512 GCA_964622645.1 uncultured Anaerolineales bacterium | reverse complement strand
ACAGGCTGAGACCCCCGCCAGGTGTAAACTGAACGAAGTTCCCTCCCGAGCCGCCCAGGGGAACGTGTAGGACAGGATGGCATCCTGTCCCACCTGTAGTCTGGGACGTGGCCCCAACGTTACCTGGGGAGCCGATCGCCTGATTGTTAGCATAACCAGGCCGTTAGCCACAGAGTGGGCCGCGCAGGCGGCCAAGAAGGGTGGTACCACGGGAAAGAACCCCGTCCCTTGCGAGGGAGGGGCGTTTTGTTTAATGGTGAATTGTGAATTGATAATGGTTAATTGTTAATGACTGCAACCCCATTAACAATTAACCATTCACCATTCAAAATTAACCATTAATTCGGAGGTTTGCATGCTTGATAAGTTAGAAGAGATCAAACAAGCTGGGATGAGCAGTCTTCTTGAAATCGAGGACGAGGAGGCCTTGAACCAGTGGAAAGTCACCCACATCGGGCGCAGTTCTGCTATCATGGATGTATTCAAGAACATGGGCACTGTCCCCAAAGAGCAGCGCGGCGCTGTGGGACGCGCCGCCAATGAGGTCAAGGGTGCCCTGGAGGCAGCATTCACCCAAAAAACGGCCGCCCTGCGCCAGGTCGCCCTGAAGCACTCCCTGAGCCAGGAACGCCTGGATGTCACCCTACCCGGGCGCGTCATCCCGCGCGGTCGCTTACATCCAGTCACCCAAACCCTGCGTGAGATCTACCGCGTCTTCGCCGATATGGGCTTCCAGGTGTATCGCTCGCGTGAAGTCGAGACCGATGAGTACAACTTCCAATTGCTCAACTTCCCTCCAAACCACCCCGCTCGCGAGATGCAGGACTCGTTCTACATCCAAACGGAGGAGGATCGCGGCGATAACCCTGTCCTTTTACGAACGCATACCTCACCGGGGCAAATTCGGGCCATGCGTGAATATTCTTCAGAGAACCCTGATCACCCTCCGCCTATACGCATTATCCTACCGGGGATGTGCTACCGCTACGAACAGGTCAGTGCACGTTACGAGAGTCAATTCACCCAGGTAGAAGGCCTGGCCGTAGGTGACAAGATCACCTTCAGTGACCTGAAAGGCACGCTTTCTGATTTCGCCCGCCGCATGTTCGGCCAAGAAGTGCGCACTCGTTTCCGCGCTTCCCACTTTCCCTTCACCGAACCAAGCGCAGAAATGGATGTGGAGTGTTTTCTGTGCGGCGGCGACGGCTGTACCGTCTGCAAGGGCACTGGTTGGTTAGAGATCCTCGGTTGCGGCATGGTGCACCCCATTGTGCTGGAGAACGGCGGTTATGACCCTGAACGCTACACTGGCTTCGCCTTCGGTATGGGACCAGAACGCATCACCATGCTGCGCCACCGTATCGAAGATATCCGCTACTTTTGGGCCAATGACCTGCGCTTCTTAGAACAATTTTAGTATTAGCCACAGAGCAAATAGAGATTTTTGAGTATTAGCTCTGTGTACTCTGTGGCAAAAAGGAGATAATCATGACTGAACAACATCAACCCGATCTGGCTGCGCAGTTCCGTGAACTGGGTGATAACCTGAAGAACATCCTGCAAACTGCCTGGGGGAGCGAAGAGGCGCAAAAACTGCGCCAGGATATCAAAACTGGGCTTAGCGAATTAGGCCAGGCGGCTAATGACGCCGTCGACGAATTCAATGCCAGCGAGGCCGGACAGCGTCTCAAAGCAGAAACTCAGGAGTTAAAGGATCGTGTAAAAAGTGGCGAGGTCGAAGCCAAAGCGCGTGAGGAGATTTCGAAAGCCCTGAACACGATCAATGCTGAGCTGCAGAAAGCCATCGATCAGATCCCCCAGGCTGATCCAGTAAGTGACGACCCTGACACAACTCCGGACGCCTGATATGGGCAAGTTAATCAACGCCAAAACCCAGGCCGGACGGACATATCGAGTGGATGATCTCGAGATTACGCCTCTCGTCCGCAAGATACGTGTACAACCCCCTGAGTATCGAGGAACCATTCTTTGGGGTGCCCCTGAGGCTGTAGTCATCCAGTCTTCCGCTGGCGAACAAGCGGTTTTGCCCATCCGCGATCAAACACGCACAGCGCAGTTGCTCTTGTTAGGGATTGGTCTTCTGGGATCAATATTAATCTGGGTAGCCCTGCGCCGGCAATAAAATGATTAAACAATGCCTAAATCGCCCCCCCGACCCCCCAATCCTGGGGGGAGTAAAACAAATCCATTCCGCCCTTTGGATGGACAGCATCATTCCCCCCAAGGCTTTTCCTGATTTTAGCGAAGGATTGGGGGGCTAGAAGGGCAAAATCGTTACTTACTTTCTTATCTAGCATGGAGGAATAATCATGGCCGAAGACAAATCACTCGTACCTGAAGGAATCGAAATCGAGAATCCTGGCAAAGCTATCGACCTCGTCCAGGAAACTATGGACAAGTTCTTGGACGTCGCTGATGTCAGCCGCGTTTATGGTGAACCAGTAAAGCACGAAGATGCGACCATCATCCCGGCAGCTGAAGTGGTCGCTGTCATGGGCTTCGGCGCGGGATACGGCGCTGGCAGCCCTGGTGGTGATGGCGATCAATCAGAATTTCCCCAAGGGGAAGGGGGTGGCGGAGGCGGTGGTGGCAAAGCCTTTTCGCGACCGGTAGCTGTGATCATCGCTTCACCAGAGGGTGTGCGCGTCGAACCAGTAATCGATCCCACCAAAGTCGCTCTGACAGCCCTGACAGCATTAGGATTTATGTTTGCGACCGTTGCAAAGATGAAACGCGGTAAGTAGCCAGTATTCAGTGTAAAGTGACCAGAATTCGGTACACCGTACACAAGAAATATTGACTACCAAACTAACTAACAAACTATCAGACTATGAGACTAATAAACTATTGGACTAACCCATGAAAGTACCTTTATCCTGGATCAAAGAATACGTAGATATTGACATTTCTATCGAAGAACTGGTGCGGCGTCTGACGCTGGCGGGGCTGGAAGTGGAAGAAATCCAATATGTGGGATATCCGCTACCCGAGGGTGACCTAAGCCGAGAGGCTAAGATCACCGGTTTTGCCTGGGAGCCAGATAAGATCGTGGTGGGTGCCATCCTGGAGGTGATGCCCCACCCCGATGCCGATAAATTAGTGCTCTGCCAGCTCGATGATGGCGAGCAAACCCACACCGTGCTGACCGGCGCGCCCAATCTCTTCGACTACAAAGGCACTGGGCCTCTGGAGACGCCCCTTAAAGTGGCTTATGCCAAGGAAGGGGCGACGATCGTCAATGCCTACGAGCCTGGCAATAAACCTACCACGCTCAAACGTAAGAAAATCCGCGGGGTGGAGTCCTACTCCATGGCCTGCTCTGAGCGCGAGCTGGGCATCTCTGACGAGCACGAGGGTATTATCATCCTCGATGCCGATGCTCCCATTGGCGTCCCCCTGGTTGAATATATCGGTGATATCGTCTTCGATATCGCCATCACGCCTAACATCGCTCGTGATGCCAACATCGTCGGTGTGGCGCGCGAGATCGCTGCCATAACGGGAGCCAAGTTGCGCTACCCAGATTTAGATCTACCCATGGATGGACCACCCATTGAAGGGCGTGTGAAAATCGAGATCACACACCCCGAACTCAATCCCCGCTTTGTCTTTGGGCTGATCGAGAATGTGGAGATTCAGCCCAGCCCCTACAAAGTTCAATTGCGGCTGCAACTGGCAGGCATGCGGCCCATCGACGCCCTGGTCGATGCAACCAACTATGCCATGCTCGAGCTGGGCGAACCCCTGCACGCCTTCGATTATGACGTGCTGCTCAAACGCGCCCAAGCCACCGGGAAAGACCACCCCACCATCATCACCCGCCCCGCTGAACAGGGAGAAAAGCTTGTCACGCTTGATGACATCGAACGCACCTTGGATGACTTCACAGTGATGGTCTGCGACCAGTCCGGCTCGCTGGCCTTAGCTGGGGTGATGGGCGGGCAAGAGTCCGAGATCAGCGAGAACACCACTAACGTACTTTTGGAGGGCGCGGCCTGGAATATCATCAACACCCGTCGTACGGTGATTGCGCAAAACCTGCCTTCCGAGGCGGCCTATCGCTTCTCGCGCGGCGTGCACCCGGAGTTGGCTCCCAAAGGCGTGCTGCGCGGCCTCAAGCTGATGCACGCATGGGCTGGCGGCAGGATTGCCCAGGGCCTGGTCGATGAGTATGCTTTGCCGCCAGAGGATCCTGTCGTCGAAATCACTACCGACGACGTGCGCCGCTGGTTAGGCATCGATCTCAGCGTCGAACAGATCGTCGAAATCCTCGCAGCCCTGGAATTCGAATGTGAAATCGTCAATCGTCAATCGTCGAACGTCATCCAGGCAACGACGCCCGACCATCGTCTCGACATCGGCACCGGAGTCATCGGCAAAGCCGACCTGATGGAAGAAATCGCTCGCGTCTATGGATACGACCGCATCCCCGAGACGCGCATGTCCGATGATTTACCACCCCAAAAGGGGAATCCCGAGCTGGAAATCGAAGATGGTCTGCGGAACCATTTGGTTGGTCTTGGTCTTCAAGAGGTCATCACCCACCGCCTGACATCCCCAGAGCGCGAAGGGCGGCGCTTATCGCTAGACACCCCACCTGATGATGCACCTTATTTCACTCTCTCCAATCCCATCACCCCGGAACGCTCGGTGCTGCGGCACAGTCTGCTGTCCTCGGTGTTGGAGATTGTCGAGCGCAACGCCCGCATCCGTGAGCGCATCGCCATCTTCGAGATCAATCCCGTATTTATGACCTCAGAAGATGGAGATTTACCCGACGAGATCAAGCGTTTGGTCATCGCCATCACGGGTCCGCGCGCCATGGCCGATTGGGCCGGAGCGGACATAACCCCGATGGATTTCTTCGACCTGAAGGGCATCGTCGATTCCACCTTGCGGGGACTGCACCTGGAAGATATTCACTATGAAGCTGCCACTAACCCCAGCTTTCATCCCGGGAAATGCGCCCATGTCATGCTCGGTAAGACTCAAATTGGTGTGATGGGTGAATTGCACCCCCAGGTAAAAGAGCAGTACGATCTCCCCGATGTGCCTCTTTTGGCCGCTGACTTCAATGTCAGCAGCATCATCAAGGCCGTCCCTGGGTTGTTCGATGTCAGTTCCATCCCCAGCCAACCCCCCATCCTGGAAGACATCGCCCTGATCGTAGATGAAGCTATCCCCGCCGCTGAAGTCGAAGCCCTCATCCGTCAGACCGGCGGACGCACGGTCACTGACGTGCGTTTGTTCGATATCTACCGCGGCGAGCAGATCGGAGCAGGGAAGAAGTCTCTAGCGTACAGCCTCACCTATCAGGATCCCGAACGCACCCTGACGGACGAGGATGCTGCCAAGCTGCGTACCAAGATCGTCAAAAGATTGGAGCGCGAATTAGGCACACAATTGCGAGGGTGATAAATTCCCTCTTGAAATGGTAATCGTTTTGATCTAAACTCTAAAAACCCATAAGTAACTACTGAGTGTTTCCGATAAGGGTAATCCGTTCCAGTGCTTTAATTAAACAAAGACAATATCGAGGAGAATGCTATGGACAAGAAAACGCAAGGAATTGTTGCTACTGTTGCAGCCGTGATCCTGTGCGGCTGCCCCGGCCTGGTGGGTTTGTGCTCAGGCGCAATTTTCGCGCTTGCCGGTGTTGTACCTGGATCAGAAATCGATGTTTTTGGGAGTAACGATCCGGCTGCGGCGATCACTACTGGGATCGTGACGCTGTGCATCAGCATCATTTTCATCGCCATCCCCATCGTGGTCGGTTTTACGATGCTGAGAGAAAAACCCCTGGATGCTATCGAAGGGGAAGTAGTCGCAGGAGAAATCCCCGGTGATGATTTGTAGTTCTTGATTCAAGTAGAAAGAAACAGGGTGCGAGCTTCGCTCGCACCCTGTTTCTTTCTTAGCTTTCTGGCTCGTTCCCCAAAACAGTCTCGATTTCGTCAAGCAAATCGTCGCTCAACAACCCCACTGCATCGGCTGCACCCAGGTTATCTTCCAACTGGCTTATTTTCGTGGCGCCGGTAACTACGCTGCTGACCACCTTACGGCGCAACAACCAGGCAATCGCCAATTGGGCCTGGGTAATGCCCAAATCGGCAGCGATCAACCCTAAATCCTGGACAATGTCCAGCCGCTCCGGGGTGAGGTAATTTTGAACCCAGGCCATGCTGTCCAGGGATGCCCGACTCCCCTCGAGTATGCCATCATTATATTTCCCCGTCAAGATTCCAAAATATAGCGGGCTGAAGGTTGTCAATCCAAATTCGAGTTCTTTTGCCAGGGGAGCAATTTCCGTCTCGAAGCGCTCGCGGTGTAGCATGCTGTATTGCGGCTGTTCCATCGTAGGCGCGATCAGGTTATATTGACGAGCCACCCCAAAGGCCTGGGAGATCTGTGCCGCTGTCCATTCCGAGGTGCCCCAATACAGGATTTTGCCCTGCTGGATGAGGGTGTTCATGGTGAAGACCACTTCCTCGATGGGTGTATCCGGATCGTAACGATGGCAGAAATAAAGATCGACGTAATCGGTGTCCAGACGACGCAGCGAGGCATGAATCGACTCCACGACATGTTTGCGTGAGAGACCGCGCCCATTGGGTCCTGGCATGGTAGGCCAGAATACTATGCTGGATATTACCAACGCTTCACGAGGCAAATCCTTGATCGCTTTCCCCATGATGATCTCTGCTTCACCATTACCATAGGCATCAGCATTATCGAAATAATTGACCCCTTGTTCATAAGCGGCGTGAATGAGATCGCTGGCCGCACCTTCATCAATCTGGCCGCCAAAGGTCACCCAGGCGCCAAGGGATATCTCGCTGACTTTCAAACCGGATCGTCCTAATCTTCGGTAGTGCATATCTGCTCCTGTTGTTTTCGATGATCTCATTGTACACAACCAAGGCTTCCAATTCAACAAGCAATTTGGTAAATCGGTCGAAAAACGAGATGTGGAAGAGCTGCGCTGGTCCACATCTCGTTTTTCGAAACCCCTTTCCTTGCCTCTCACTTGTGCTAGTGTTATCATCTACACAATAGTATTATGCTTGATAACCCGTCACCTCGCACCCGTCTGCGAATATTTCTCATCGCCCTGACCTTGGCCACACTACCCTGCTACTGTGCTGGTTTTGTGGTTTTGCGCTCAGAGAGCCGGCCCACACCTATTCCTACACAGACACACCCACAAACTGCGACTGAAACGGGTGCTCCCCTTGTGGCCTCCCCCTACCCTACCCTGACACCTTACCCAACACTGACGCCACTCCCTCCAACAAATACACCTACCGCCTCGCTCACGCCGACCATCACCAATACCCCCCGGCCGACCTCAACCGCTCTGCCGACCAATACGCCCAGTGCCACCGCTACCTGGACACTGACCCCCAGTTCTACTCCGGTGCCAACGAAAACGGCCACCCCAATCCCCACTGCGACCATTACCAATATGCCCGTGCCCCCTCCCACCCAGACACCCCTACCGACCACAGCACCCACCAATACTCTCGTCCCGACACTGATGCCCACTGCGACCACAACCTCAGAGATTCCCAGCCCCACCCCCTGACTTCCACGCACCAGAATGACGAATCTTTCAAAATTCCTGATCGAATTGATCTCATCTCCCGGCCTCTCCGGTTATGAGCAGCCTGTGCGGCAAATCATCGCCGATACCTGGGAATCCCTGACAGATGAACTCAGCGTAAGCCAAATTGGAAGCTTGCATGGCCTTAAGCAAGGTTCTGGCGCAGAGCCCCGCTCATCGATATTGCTCGCCGCGCACATGGACGCCATTGGTTTGATGGTCTCGAAGATTACGGATGGTTTCCTGCATCTCAGTGAGATCGGCGGCCTGGATCACCGTGTGCTGCCTGGACAGTTAGTCATAGTTCATGGGCGGGATGAGCTGCCCGGGGTGATCGTACAACCCCCGGCCCATTTACGGCCCCCAGAGACTGGAAAAGGCCCGGTACCTCTGGAATACCTGCTTGTGGATACCGGTTTATCTCCCAATGAAGTGAATAAAAAGGTGCGTATTAGTGACCTGATCTCTTTCGCACAAGAACCGATCAAGATGGGCAAGGGCATTCTCGCAGGTCACTCCCTGGACAACCGCGCCTCCGTCGCCGCGCTGACTCATTGCTTAGATCTGTTGATAAAGCGCGCTCACCTTTGGGACGTTTGGGCTGTGGCGACTGTACAAGAAGAAGAGACCATGGCCGGCGCGCTGACTTCGGCTTATCAACTGCTCCCCAAGCTGGCCGTGGCCATCGATGTCACCTGGGCGCAGGGACCGGATACCCCCAAACACAAAACCTACCCCCTGGGCAAAGGCATCACCCTTGGTTGGGGTCCCAACATTCATCCCGGACTCAAGAAAGCCTTTGTAGACCTGGCTGACCGCTTGGAGATTCCCTACAAACTCGAGGCCATGCCGCGTCACTCCGGCACGGATGCCTATGCTCTACAGATCGCTCGCCAGGGCATCCCCACGATGGTAGTCAGCATTCCCCTGCGCTATATGCACACTCCTGTCGAAATGATCTCCATGAAGGATGTCAAACGCGCCGGGCGGCTGCTGGCGGAATTCGTTACCGAACTCGATGGTGATTTTGAAGAACGTTTAACGTTTAAGGTTGAACGTTGAAAGTATCACACAGTCCATGCCACCAAGAATTAATACAAGATTATTAAGACGCCTGTCGGAAGTGTGCGCGGTCTCGGGCGACGAAGGTTCTGTACGAGATATCGTCATAGAGCAAATCGAAGATCACGCTGACGATGTGTGGGTTGACGCCCTCGGCAATGTGCTGGTCACCAAGAGAGGCACAGGCAAGGACTGCTTGCGGGTGATGTTGGCCGCTCATATGGACGAGGTCGGCTTTATGATCATTGCTGACGATGGTGATGGCCTCTTCCGATTCGACACCGTCGGTGGTCTGGACAAACGTCAATTCGTCGGCAAGCCTGTTTGGGTTGGAGCGAATCGCATCCCTGGGATGATTGGCGCCAAGCCTGTACATTTGACGACTTCCGATGAACGCAACCGGGCAATTTCAGTGGACTCCTTACGCATCGATGTCGGCCCTCACAACGGGAGCAAAGTCAAAGTGGGGGATCGTGCTACCTTCGCAACTTCCTTCGAACGCACCGCAGGTAGCTTACGTGCCAAAGCGATCGATGACCGCATCGGTGTGGTCACATTAATTGAACTCGTCAAGCATGCTCCCGCCAACATCGACTTGCTGGCAGCCTTCACCGTGCAGGAAGAGGTCGGCTTGCGCGGGGCGCGCGTCGCCGCCTATGCCTTAGAACCCGATCTTGCCATCGCCATCGACAGCACCCCGGCGATGGATTTGCCTTCCTGGGATGGAGAGGAGAATGTACGTTACAACACCAAATTAGGCGCTGGACCCGCAATCTATGTTGCCGACGGAGCAACCCTTTCGGACCCCCACCTGATCCGTCACTTGAGGGAGACTGCCGAGGCTGAAGGCATCCCCTATCAGATGCGCCAGCCTGGAGGGGGAGGCACCGATGCCGGGGGCATTCAACGTTCGCGAGAAGGTATCCCCGTCGTCTCAGTCTCCGTCCCCGCACGCTACATCCACACCGCCGCATCGATAGCCCGCATAGACGATTGGCGCAACACCCTTGCACTACTCCATTCAGCATTGAGCCGTTTGCCAGTAGATTTGCTTACCAAAAGCTAAATCACGAATTTTGAACACTAACAAATAATCTCCCGAAAAAAGGGGGGGGGGGGGGGGGGGGGCCCCCCCGCGCACACCCTTTTTTCGGGAATACCTTTTCGGGAATACCTGTTCCATGGATGAACAGTTCCAATCATTATTCTTGTTATTTGAAAACTTAAGTTCATTCGCGATAAAAATTCAGGAAACTCAATGAAAGAACTCATCGAAAAACTAACCCAAACCCCCGGACCACCGGGATACGAAAATCAGATCCGTCAAGTTATCCGAGCAGAAATCGAAGATCATGCCGACGAAATTCGTATCGACAACCTCGGCAACCTGATCGCCTGCAAAGGTTCGCAGAGCGCCAAAGGTAAGCGCATCATGCTGGCCGCCCATATGGACGAAATTGGCGTGATCGCTACGCATGTTGACAAGAACGGCTTTATCCGCTTTTCGAACGTCGGTGGTGTCTTCCCACGTTACGCACCGGGAAGCCGGGTACGTTTCCTGGATGGCACCCCCGGCGTAATCGGCACAGAGAAGATCGATAGCAGTTATAAAGTACCCCCCCTGAGCAAGATGTACATCGACGTCGGCGCCAGCAACAGCAAAGCATGCCCTATCAAAGTCGGCGATGTAGCCGTCTTCGAACGCCCACTGACCGAGATGGGTAGCCGCCTGGTATCCAAGGCCATGGACAACCGCATCAGCGTAGCCATTATGATCGAAGCATTGAGTAAACTCAAACAGAGCCCCCACGAAATCTACTTCGTCTTCAGTGTCCAGGAAGAGGTCGGCGTGCGCGGCGCAACTACAGCAGCATTCGGTGTTGATCCTGAAGTGGGCTTGGCCATCGACGTCACCAAAACCGGTGACACGCCCAAGGGCATCACCATGGAAGTATCCCTGGGGGCAGGACCAGCTATCAAAGTCAAAGATTCAGGCATGATCTCCGATCCCCGCCTGGTCAATTGGATGGTGCGCACTGCCCAAAAAGGGAATATCCCTTATCAGCTAGAGGTACTGGAACGCGGCGGCACCGACGCCCGCGCCATTCAACTCACCCGCGCTGGAGTGCCTGCCGGCTGCCTATCAATCCCGTGCCGTTACGTCCACAGCCCCTCCGAAATGGTAGATTATCAGGATGTGGAGAACGCCTTGAACCTGCTCCTGGCGCTATTGAAAGATTCAATCAGTTTCGAGTAAGAAACCATGCCTAACAGACACTCCCATAAAATCCGATTGGGCTTTATTGTTTTTTCCCTGATCATGCTACTCCTCAGTGGGTGCCTAGCGCCTACCCAGGATACAACCACTCAGCTTGTGGTTGCAGAACCAACTGGAACCCCAACCCCCACACTCGCGCCAGCCATCACCGAAGCAATCGGGACCCCTGCCGCGGGATCCCTGACTCTCACCATCTGGTTGCCGCCCCAGTTTGATCCTGAGGATGGCAGCGCAGCCAGTAGCATTTTTAATTCCCGCCTGGAAGAATTCTCGGCCCGCCGCAGCGAAGTGCGCGTTGAAACGCGTGTCAAGGAAGTCAGCGGCCCTGGTGGCATAGAAGACACGCTACAAACTGCCGGCGCGGCCGCCCCTCTGGCGCTCCCCGACCTGGTGGCTTTACCATACGAAAACCTGCAAAGTGCGGTCGCCAAAGGTCTGCTGCATCCTTTCGATGGATTGACCGACACCATGGATGACACTGACTGGTACGATTTCGCCCGGCAGATCTCGCACGTGCAAAACAGCATCTTCGGGTTACCCTTCGCCGGGGATGTACTGATCATGGTGTACCGCCCAGAGTTTATCGAGGTACCTCCTATAGATTGGGAGTCTGCCCTGCTGATCACGGAGCCACTCTCTTTCCCCGCCGCAGACCCTGAAAGCCTGCTGACCCTGACCTTTTATCGGGCCGCTGGTGGAATTGTCGCAACTGACGAAGGTGCAGCAATCATGGATCTGGTACCACTGACCAATGTGTTGACCTTCTACTATCAGGCCAGCCAAAATGGTCTGATGCCCTTCTGGCTAACCCAATATGAAACCGACGATCAGGCCTGGGCAGCCTACCAAGAAGGTCAGGCCAATATGAGCATCACCTGGCTCTCCCGCTATTTGCAATCGCCGCCATCCGATGCCTCAGCCGCTTCGATCCCCACCGCAGATGGCATCCCTTCCACTACTGCCACAGGATGGGTTTGGGCATTGGTCAGTCCTGACCCCCAACGCCAGGAGTTGGCCGCACAACTGGCCGAATTCCTGACCACGGGGGAATATTTAGCTGAATGGAATGCCGCTGCAGGATTATTGCCACCTCGCCCCAGCGCGCTGGCAGGCTGGGAAAACACTCCCCTGTACGATATTCTCAATCAGGTCGCTCCGACGGCACTCCTGGCTCCTTCTACAGAGATCATTCAAACCCTGAGCCCGCTGCTGGAACAAAGCGCCCTCGATGTACTCAAAGAGCAAACTGATCCTGCCACAGCTGCCCAGAACGCTATCGAAGCGCTGATCGCCCCCTGACCCAATAGCCGATACGCGATGAATAAATCCAAAATTCGCCAGATCCTTGGAAATCTCAAGGCGGCTGTTCGCCTGGGGCTTTCCGATACAGTAACGCTCGCCCTCGATGGTCTGCGCGCCCAACCCCAGGTAGCGGCAAACGACCACCTCAGCGCAGGTCACCTGGACCAGCTTGTCCGCCCAGCCGGGGATATCCTTTCACGCTTGCCTGCGGACCAACTCTTGCCACTCGTGAATGATACCCTGGCAACATTGCGTGCCATGGGCGCGGTTGCACTGGCGCAACGCTTTTTTTCTGGGGAAGACGTGAACCAAAGCGTTCTCCTGGTCCCTGGCAAGGACCCGCGCCCCGAAGTTCGCATTGCCCTGGGAGAGACTTTAAGGAATGTGGGAGAGGCCAACCCTGAGCGTCTACTACGCCTTGTGGAAACCTGGCTGGGTGCTTCATCGCCCAAGCTGCGCGCTACCGCCTTGGTCGCACTGCCTGCCTTGACGGAGTCACGGGGCAAAGAGATTATTAATCTGCTTAAGCCATTCAAGGAAGATCAAGACCACGACGTGCGCGCTGCACTGGTTGAGGCATTGCAGACTATTGCTCAAAAGGATTTGGCCAAAGCCACATTGAGCCTGCTTGAAGATTGGAGCACTGAGCCACACCCCAACGTATGGGTCATCACCCGCACACTATCCGGCTCCTGGTCTGCCGCCTACCCCGAGGAAGTGGAAGCTCTTCTCAGAAATCTTCACGCAAAAGTCGGCCAAACCAAAAGCATCACCAACGCCTTGAAAGCACTCGAACGTCACGGGGCGAAGATCAAAATGGATTAATTACACCACGTTGCTCGTTCCGCCCGCTCCGCAGTGGAACCAATTGCCATAATCTTCCAAGATGGCACAATGACTAACTCATGTTACGCACAATGGGATTTCTTTTACTCTTCTTCCAGAATAGAATCTTTCAGAAGTGTCATTCCGAGCGACTCTACGAAACCACTCCAAATTGCTCAGCACAGAGCGAGGCATGCCTCGGCGCTGTTGGGTTCTACTTTTGAAGGCTCTGGTAACCGCCGCTTCTCGGAATGACATCGCAAGTTATCCGGCTTTCTTTATCGACTCCTTATGGCTAACAACCTAAATGTGCGTAACATGAGTGACTAATAAAAAGATCATCAAAGATTCCTTTTGGTTCCATCCACTTCGCGTAGCATGCCCTTGGGGTACTGCAGTGGAACGAATACCCATAGTACTCCCAAGATAACACTATGACCATCAAAAAGATCATCAAAGATTTAGGAAAGGGCCTGGTCCTACGCCATGCTTTCTCAGAAGATGTTGAAGCCCTGGTGTCCTTCAATGCCAGAATCCATAGCGAGACCGGCCCGGAAGAGCCTAATGAACAAGTTGGTGCCTGGGTGCGGGATTTAATCACCAAACCCCACCCCACTACAGGCATCGCTGACTTCACCATTGTCGAAGATACTGCCAGCGGGGAGATCGTCTCCTCGATGAACTTGATCCCTCAAACCTGGCGCTATGCCGGCATCGAGTTTGAGGTAGGTCGTCCCGAACTGGTCGGCACTGACCCGGAATATCGCAAACGCGGCCTGGTACGTGCCCAGTTCGAAGTCATCCACCAATGGAGCGCCGAGCGCGGCCATAAAGTCCAGGCCATCACGGGCATCCCCCACTATTACCGCCAGTTCGGGTATGAAATGGGGTTGGCGTTGGATGGCGGCCGGGTTGGCTATCTTCCTCATATCCCTAAGCTGAAAAAAGACCAAGAGGAGGCTTACAAAATTCGTCATGCTCGCGAAGACGATGTACCCTTTATCAGTACTCTATACAATACAAACGCCAAACGCTATCTGATAAGCAGTTGCATCGATGATGAGCTATGGCATTATGAATTGAGCAGTAAAAGCGAGAACAACGTCACCCGTTTAGAGGTCAGGATCGTCGAAAACAAAGCTGGTGAAGCAGTCGGTTTCCTGGCCCACCCACCCTATCTATGGGGTCCCACGTTATCGGTTTTGATCTACGAACTCAAAGCTGGGGTTTCCTGGTTAGAAGTCACCCCTAGCGTTCTTCGATACCTCAAGGCAGAGGGGCAAAACTATGCTGCCAAAGAAGAAGACCAGCAATTTCAAGCCTTCGCCATGTGGATGGGCACAGAGCATCCCGTGTACGAGGCCATCAGTGACCACCTGCCACGCACTCGCGATCCCTATGCCTATTACGTGCGCGTACCCGACCTACCCGACTTCATCAGGCACATCGGCCCGGTGTTGGAAGAGCGTCTGGCCATTTCAGCCCTGGTAGGGCACAGTGGTGAATTGAAGTTGAGTTTCTTCCGCTCAGGTTTGAAAATGGTTTTCGAAAAAGGGGGGTTGAAGGAAGCAGTATCATACACCCCCGAGAACGCCAACGACGGCGATGCGCTCTTCCCCGAGCTGACTTTCCTGCGCGTGTTATTCGGATACAACGATTTTTGGGATATCGAGAAAATGTTCGCCGATTGTTATGTGCGCAACGATCACGCCCGTGCCCTGGTGCCAATCCTATTCCCCAAAAAGGCCTCCAATGTCAGGGGGATTTCATAAACCACGCAAACTCGAAATACGTAACCAGAGATAAATGGGATGAACAAAGATAGATTTTTCTATCCCATTCATCCCTGTTCATCTCCGGTAATCTTATTTCTCGTAAACTGGGATGATCCAACCTTCGTAACCTGACCGCTTGCCGCGCACGACATCATTGAAAAGTTCCCGTAGCCGGGAGGTGATGGGCCCCATCACGCCCGAACCGACTGGTCGGTGATCAACTTTGGTAATAGCGGTGATCTGGGCTGCGGTGCCTGTAAAGAAGAGTTCTTCACAAAGGTAAACTTCTGTGCGATCGATCAGACGCTCTTCGATGGGGATATCCAACTCGCGGGCCGCGATTTCCATGGCCGACCGGCGTGTGATCCCTTCGAGCACGTTCTCAGTCAAGGGTGGTGTAATCAGCACTCCATCCCGCACCATAAAGATATTCATAGCACTCCCCTCGGAGACATGCCCTCCCTGGGTGAGCACCAAAGCCTCATCAAATCCAGCCCGAACAGCATCTGTTTTGATCAGGGCTGAATTGGCATAAGCCCCACTGATCTTACCGCGCGCTGGAATAACATTGTCATCCACCCGCCGCCAGGATGAGATGGTCACATGTGCATCCGTGTCTTTGGCAACATAGAGGCCAAATGGGATGGCGACGATGCTGAGTTCATCTTTCAGGCCATGCAGCTTTACGCCAATCATCTCGTCTAATTTGAAAATCAAGGGACGAATATAAACATCTTCCTTGTAGTTTTCATTCAACAGAAGCTCTTTGGTCACATCGATGAGACTCTCAGCGGTGTGATCGAATTCCATACAAAGGATCTTGGCTGAATTTAGCAATCGGCGAAAGTGGTCATGAGGGCGGAACAAATAGAGCTGTTTTTCATCAGCGTTCCAATACCCTCGCATCCCGGCAAAAGCACCAGTTCCATAGTTCAAGGCGTGGGTAAGAACACCAACTTTAGCTTCAGAGTAAGGAACGATTTTCCCCTTGAAATACGCGTAATTAGGCAGTGCCACTGTTTAGCCTCCTGTGTTTATATATTGGAAGAAATATCCAGCCTCTGATTATAACGCCACCTCAAAAGGGGTCAATAGAAGAAGGTCAGTCTCTCTAGGAATCGCCGGGGTAGCTCCCAGATTTGGTGGGGCGTGCTCCGCACACCCCACCAAATCTGGACATTACCACGGAATTCCTAGAGATCCGAAGGTCACGACTCCTTGAGCAGAACTTCATCGCAAAAAGACCCCAATCATATCTGACCGGGGTCTCGTGTGCTTCGCAAACCTAGGTCTCTATACTGAGAATTTCAACGGAAATAGGGGCAGCAGCTTTGAACTCCTCAGCCGCATCCATGGAGCCAATCCCACGGCCAATATGCATGGGTATGGCTACTTTGGGTTGGATGATCTCCGCAGCCTGGACAGCCTCTTCGGCAGTCATCACATAGGTGCCACTGACGGGCAGCAGAGCGATATCAGCCGTGACAGTTTCCATCTCCGGGATCACATCCGCATCGCCAGTGTGATAGATACGTTGTCCGCCCAGAGTGATGATGAAGCCTACATGCCCGGATTCTTTTGGATGGAATGGATTCCCCGGACTGCGGAACTTGGTCAAGTTATAAGCTGGAACAGTTTCGATAGCGATACCCTTGACAGTCAAGCTGTCACCCGGCTTGATGATTTCGATCTGTCCCTTGAGTTTTGCCGCTGAGGCTGCAATCGTCACAATCACTGTATCCTCGTTTTGGATCTTGGCCACATCTTCCGGCGAACAGTGATCGCTATGATCGTGACTGATCAGGATGATATCAGCCTCAGGGCTGTGCCCCAACTGCCAGGGATCGATATAGATCACCAGATCCTCGGCTTCGATCCGAAAACTGGCATGACCCAGCCAATGGATATTCTCAATCATGGCGTTCATACGCACTCCTTTGCGTTTCATTCATCTGGTTCAACCTGGTCATATTATGCCACAATTCCATGCAAGCTAGACAGTCACAAAAGAAATACCGCCGTTGACCTTAAAAAAATAGTATGGCATAATCTTCCCAAATCATCACCGAAACAAAAGCATTGATGGAAACGAGTAAGCCTGTTTTGGGCTGGCAGCGAACCTGGGAAAGTGCGAGCCAGGGCAGCACCAGCAGGCCCAAAATCCTTCCGGAGCTGCAACTTGAAAGCTGAACAGCGAGTAGAGACGACGGCATTGCTCTCCGTTACAAGAGCACAGGCATGGCCCAGTGAACAGTTACCAGTAAGCAGTAAACAGATCATCTCTATTTCACTGTTTACTGCCCACTGATTATTGGCAACTGGAAGTGCTTGAATGAGTGCCTGTCTTATGACAGGAATCCGGGTGGTACCGCGTGAGACTATTGTGCTCTCGTCCCAGAATGGACGAGAGTTTGCATTTTAATCAATTCTTATCACGAATGACAACAAATGACACAAATATCACGTATTTTTTTATATCTTTTCGTGACATTCGAAAAACTCGAACCCATTCGTGATCACTACTGAAAACTGTAAACTGACCACTGAATACTGTTTCTGGAGAGAGTTATGTCCTTCAAACAAGTACCCAACAAAGTCGATTTCGTCGCTCAAGAGCATGAAACTTTAAAATTCTGGAAGGAGAATAAATCCTTCGAGAAATCTCGCGCCCTGAGGATGGGCAAGCCGCACTGGTCCTTCATCGATGGCCCGATTACGGCCAACAATCCCATGGGAGTCCATCATGGCTGGGGTCGTACCTACAAAGACCTTTACAACCGCTACTGGACCATGCGTGACCGCGAACTGCGCTACCAGAACGGCTTCGACTGCCAGGGTTTATGGGTTGAAGTCGAGGTCGAAAAGGAAAAAGGCTTCAAATCCAAGATGGATATCGAAGCCTACGGCCTGGACGAATTCGTCAAGGAGTGCAAAGCGCGTGTCTTACGCTACGCCGGGGTACAGACTGATCAATCCATACGCCTGGGGTATTGGATGGAATGGAACGACCCTGAGAAACTCAACATGCTGGCCGACAAGCTGCTCGAAGATCCTCTGCAAGAGATCACCTTCACAGGGCCCAACGGCAAGACCATTACTGATACCGTCGAACAGGTGGTAGGCCAACTCGGGCTTGCCCAGCTAGGCGGCAGCTACTTTACCTTCTCCAACGAGAACAACTACATGATCTGGAAGATGCTCCAAAAGTGTTGGCAGAACGGCTGGCTCTACCGTGGTGCCGATGTGATGCCCTGGTGCCCACGCTGCGCCACTGGCATCAGCCAGCATGAGATTGTTACAGACGGGTATATGGAGTTGACTCATCGCAGTGTGACGTTACGGTTCCCATTGAGACAGCAGACAGCAGACAGCAGACAGCGGACTGCAGTCAGCGGTCAGAGAGTCGATCTCGAATCCGGTTTACCTGAATCATTATTAGTTTGGACCACCACACCCTGGACCCTCACCAGCAACGTTGCCGCGGCTGTCGGTCCCGATCTTGATTATGTCAAGGTAAAAAATAGAGATCACGTGCTATATCTCTCCAAAGGCACCCTACATATTCTGCGTGGTGAGTATGAAGTTCTAGATGAACTCAAAGGTGCCGAGATGGAAGGTTGGACCTATGACGGCCCCTTTGATGACCTGCCTGCAGCCAACACCCCCGGCGGAGTGACCGAACTCAGTGAACTCATTGAAGGCCTCACTGCTACCGCCGCCCAAACCCATCAGGTCATCTTGTGGGATGAAGTCGGCGAAACCGAGGGTACAGGGATTGTCCACATCGCTCCTGGCTGCGGTGCTGAAGACTTCGAACTGGGGCAAGAATACAAATTCCCATTGATCGCGCCTATCGAAGATGAAGGCATGGTCATTGAAGGTTTTGGCTGGCTGACTGGTATGCACGTATCCGAAGTCGCCACACCCATCTTCGAAGACCTGGAAAAAAAGGGCATCCTCTACCATGTCGAGCCTTATACCCACCGCTACCCCACCTGCTGGCGTTGCAGCACTGAACTGGTCTTCCGCCTGGTGGATGAGTGGTTCATCAGCATGGGTGAACTTTATGACAAACCCCGCGCCCAGGTCACAGCCAAGGAGAAGGATAAATCCTTGCGCTACCAGATCATGGATGTGGTCGACCAGATTCGCTGGATCCCTGAGTTTGGGCACAAGCGCGAGCTGGACTGGCTGCGCAACATGCACGACTGGATGATCTCTAAAAAGCGCTACTGGGGGTTGGCGCTGCCCATCTGGGTCTGCGATGATTGTGGACACTATCACGTCATCGGTGACGATCACGAGCTCGAAGAGCGCGCTATCGAAGGCTGGGAAGTGTTCGAAGGGCACACCCCTCACCGTCCTTACATCGACGCCATCAAGATCGCCTGTACTGAGTGTGATGGCGTGATGAGCCGTATCCCTGATGTCGGCAATCCCTGGCTGGATGCTGGAATCGTCAGCTTCAGCACTTTGGGCTACCGCGACGATCCCGACTACTGGCGCAAATGGTACCCGGCCCACTGGATCAGCGAATCCTTCCCTGGTCAGTTCCGCAACTGGTTCTACAGCATGCTGACCATGGGCACGGTGATCGACGGCACACCTTCCTTCCTGGAGAATTTCGGCTATGCCAGTCTGTACGCTGAGGACGGCCGTGAGATGCACAAATCCTGGGGCAACGCCATCGAGTTCAACGAGGCCGCCGACAAGATGGGTGTGGACACCATGCGCTGGCTATATTGCGCCCATAAACCCGAGAATAACCTGCTCTTCGGCTACAACCGCGCCGAGGAGACCCGCCGACGTTTCCTGATCCCCCTGTGGAATCTGTATTCTTTCCTGACCACCTATGCCAGTTTAGACGGCTGGACACCTTCACCACCCCTGTCATCCCCCCCGAAATCGGGGGGGACTGAGGGGGGGCGAGCGTTCGATCCTGGAACCCCAGAGGGTCCTGCTCCCCAATGCGAAGCGCCGCTGGATAGGTGGATCCTGGCCCGCCTCAACCAGGTGACGGCGCGCGTCACCGATGCGTTGACCAACTCCGATGCCTACGTTGCCACCCTGGCTCTCGAAACCCTAGTAGATGACTTGAGTAACTGGTATGTACGCCGCTCCCGCCGCCGCTTCTGGAAATCCGAGCAGGATGCCGATAAAGACTCCGCTTACGCCACCTTCTACCACACCATGGTCAAGCTGACGCGTCTGCTAGCCCCCTTCATTCCCTTCGTCACCGAAGTGATGTACCAGAACCTGGTGCGCGGTGTCTTCCCAGACACTTCGACTGAGCTCAGTGCAGGTGCCTATGAAAGTGTCCACCACACCGACTGGCCCGAGGCCGATGAAGCCGTAATCGATGAGAAGCTGGTCGAACAGATGGAGCTGGCTCGCCGCACCGCCAGCCTGGGCCTGAGCGCCCGCAGCAACGCTGGCATCAAAGTACGCCAACCCCTATCGAAGGTCATGGTCTACGTCAAAGAGGGTTGGGCCGAACTGGCTGACGAACTGGTCGAGATCGTCTCCGACGAGTTGAATGTTAAAAATTTCGAGTTCGTCGAAGATGCCGAATCCCTGGTCAGCTACAAAGTGTTGCCCAACAACAAACTCCTCGGCCCCAAGTTCGGCGCTGACTTCCCCCAGGTGCGCGCAGCCCTGGCTCAGTTAGACCCCGCCGAAGTTGCAGCAAAAGTAGATGCGTTGGAACATTTGACGTTGAACGTTGAACGTGCAAGCGGCGAAACCACTGTGACCCTCGAACCAGAAGAAGTCATCGTCAACGCCGAGGGCGCCGATGGCCTGGCCACCGCCGAAGACAGACTGCTCACCGTGGCCATCGACACCACCCTGACCCCTGAGCTGAAAGCCGAAGGCCTGGCCCGTGAGATCGTGCGCCGGGTGCAAGCCCAACGCAAGAACGCTGACTTCAACATCGAGGACCGCATAACAACATGGTTCCTCGCATCCGACGATCTGGCCGAAGTCTTCCAAACCTGGGGCGACTACATCCAGGCCGAAACCCTGACCACCGAGCTGATCGCCGGAGATCCCCCCGATGAAGCCTTCGTGGAGACACACAAAGTCGAAGGAGTGGAGTTCACTATCGGCGTGAAGCAAAACTGACCAGCAGAAGCCGGACTTTTTCATAAGTCTGGCTTCTTTTTTTACCGCTATATTTGTCATTGGTATGATGATTTATGATTAGATAGAATCAGGACACGCCAGGTCGATTGTCATTCCGAGTAAACCCACCCCGAAAAATCGGGGCTCAAACCGAAAGAAACCCTATTGGATGTCATTGCGAACGGAGTTTACGGAGTGAAGCAATCTCCTACATTAAAATGGGAGACTGCCACGTCGCAGAAAGCGCTCCTCGCAGTGACACCGAGATAAGTTTCTTAGTAGAAGCATAGCGACGAGGAATCCCTGATACCAAACTCAAATCAATACCATCATTGGTACATTCATAACTATGGTATCGGGGATTCTTCGCTTCGCTCAGAATGACAGATAGGACAATACAAAATGCCACAGCATCTAAGAAATTCACAATTAGTGTGAAACAAACACAAAATCGTTGACGCCTACCCTAATGAGAGGTATAATCACATATCTATGAAACACATCAGGAGTGTGCCCCTTGCGCTCGCGTAGGTGGCGACACCAACTGCTCGCTAATGACTTCGCAGGTTCAAATGAACTAGCAAAAAGCGAAAAAAGATTAGCCCCGGATTTCAAATTTGAAAAAGGAAAATCCGGGGCTTTTGATTTAAATCTACTATTAACAGCCCGGTTCCACCAATGCGTGGCCGGGTTGTGGTCTTGAAAGGGGGTGATGTCATGAACTAACCATCCAACGAACATCTTTCAGTCCTGAACATACAATCAACTCGAACCAGCCAAACGGAGAATGCTTGTGATAACGAACGACCATCTATCCTATATAGACGAGGAGTTCTTGGTGGAGATCACCAAGCCTGAAAAGAAGAACGGAGATCTGATCATCGCGGTTTCGTTCACCCGCACCTACACCTTCAACCAGCCTGACGTGGCCAGACGCAACGGCCGCGACCATACTGATCAACTAGATCTCCAGGAGATCAGTTCTCCCAGATATTGAAACTCCAGGAACGCTGTTCCTTATGAAGTATTCCGAAGCAAAGCTGAAGGACTCAGGAACAGCGTTCCTAAAATGAAGGAGATCGCCACTGTGGAGACGAGTTTTACCAGGCAGTAATTGATAAAACTGTTGTAAAGAAATAGAGACGGATCAGATAGGTTTTGACATCGTCTCCACTCATAAAAAGCAAACCACGAAGACCACAAGGGATCACAAAGTTTTTCTTCGTGCCTCTTAGTGGCCTTCGTGGTTCAGAAGAACTCCAACCCAGCCAACATACACGCATTCCAATGTGGGTGGCAGGAAAATGGCTCAAATCGGTCCTCCTAAATAGCACCCCTATCCAGACCTTGCAGGTCTTGGAGCCCTGCAAGGTCTAAGATAAAATCAAATGTATGATAAAACGACTGCCCATCGTGGCTCTAATATCTGTTTCTCTTTCCTGCCGCCCTGTGCTCACCATCGGTTGGGGGGAGATTGCCATCCTGATTGTGCTCATCGCTGTCCTTCTGGGACCTGTCATTTTCAAGTTTGCACGCCGAATAAACGAATTCCAGGCCTGGAAAGCGTCAAAGGGTAAACACAAAGAGAAGCAAGAGTAATCGGAGCCGCTTCGTTGCCTGCTCGATACCCCTTTCCATGGAAAGTCGGTCTGCTGCTCTTGAGGGATGCACTCCTGCTCCGCCAGCGAGATTTTCGGGCAGATAACCTCGAGATCGTCAAATTACTCGATCCACCACCCTACATCCTTGGAGAAGAGCATATCCCCATTCAAGGTCCGGCTTTGCTGGTGAGCAATCATTACTCGCGCTCAGGCTTTCCAGCCTGGTGGATCGCGATTGGGATCAGCGCCTGCGTGCCGCTTGACATCCATTGGCAGATGACTGCAGGTTGGACGCACATAAGAGGCCTGGAGATACTCTCGCGCTGGCTTTTTCCACGCGTCGCGCAGGTGTATGGGATCACCGCCACTCCACCAATGCCTCCAAAACCGGAGGAGACAGAAGCCCGCGCCAGGGCCGTGCGCCAGGTATTGAGCTATGCTCGTCAGACCCCAGCGCCGGTGATGGGACTCGCTCCAGAGGGGCGCGACCACCCTGGGGGGATTCTTGTCCCTCCACCCCCAGGCGCAGGACGATTTATCGAGAAATTGGTCGCCTATTGCCAACGAATCGTCCCCATTGGGGTTTATGAAGATAGAGAGCATTTGTGTGTAAGCTTTGGCCCGGCCTTCGACCTGGAAATCCCATCAGGGGCGACCGCTGATCAGCGCGACCAAACAGTCAGCAATCAAGTGATGAGAGCCATTGCTGGGCAGTTGCCCCCGCCATTGCGAGGGGAGTATGATTACCAGTAGGAATGCGGTTCCTTAAAGGAACCGCATTCCTCGGAACAGGAGACCCCCATGAATAAGCCTCTCACATCTGATTTGTTCACCATCAACACCTACTGGTTTGGACTTTCCACCATGTGGAACAGTTTGCATGTCATCATCCTGCCTGCGATCCTGCTCAACTTCGTCCCTGAGACGCGCAAGAATACCTACCTGGGGTTGCTGACCTTTGTGGGATTGATCATCGCCATGACCGTGCAACCCATCTCCGGTTCGATCAGCGATGGTTGGCGCTCCCGTTGGGGCCGACGTCGACCCCTGATCACCCTGGGTACAATGTTGGATCTCATTTTTCTGGGGTTGTTGGGCTGGGCGGGCGGATTGGCCTGGATCGCAATTGGCTATATAGGCTTACAGTTCACCTCCAATATCGCCCACGGTCCAGCACAAGGGTTACTACCGGATCAGATCCCGCGAGAAAAGCACGGCGCAGCCAGCGGGATCAAGAACCTTTTCGACATGAGTGGCCTGGTGGCAGCCTCTCTGATCATGGGCAATCTGCTCGACCCCGAAGCTGCACGCCCACTAATCCCCGTCATGGTCATCGCCCTAGTACTGATGATCAGCGCATCCGTGACTATCCTGGGCACCCGCGAGAATCCCAGCCTGAACGCAAAAGCAAAAGAGTCAACCCAAGCTGAGAAAATCCCCATCACACGTATCCTGGCGGACAATCCCCAATACGCCAAACTGATTGCCTCGCGTTATGCATTCTTGATCGGTATCTATGCTGTGCAGAGTTTTGCCCAATACTTCATCCGTGATGTGATTTCTACCTCTAATCCTGTCAAACTAACCGGGGACTTAATGGCCGCTATCGCATTGCCACTGATCGCCTTTGCCGTTGGAGGGGGCTGGATCGGCGACCGCGTAGGACATCGCAGGCTATTATATTTCGCCAGTGGTATTGGCATCCTGGGCAGCCTGGCATTGATGACAGCGCGCACGCCAACCCAGGTGCTTATCTACGGGGCTATCTTAGGCTTGGGAATCGGCCTATTCTTGACCTCGAATTGGGCTTTGTTGAGTCGCTTAGCCCCCTTAGCTCAGGCTGGGGCCTACCTCGGTCTGACCAATCTGGCTACGGCAGGGTCGGCGGCATCCGGACGCTTGATTGGCCCGGCTATCGATGGGCTGAATAACCTCGATCCAGGGGCTTATAACGGTTATACAGCCATGTTTGCTTTTGGAGCGTTCAGCATATTGCTCAGTGTAATCTTGTTACAGTCCGTAAAAATAGATTGAGATAAACTACTTTTCCTACAATCCTCTTATGGACCAATTACAGGAACTTGGGGGAGTACGGTCTCCAGGAAAAACTTAAACACATCTACAACCCTATCAGAAGTTAATGCAACCAATGTAGGCACGACCGCCGCTATGACCGAAGATGCATATACGGATAGAAAAGGTAAATTGTGGATAGCCAACAAATTTTTGATCCCGTACCCATTCTCGCGGATGAGCCGATAATCGATAGCCAATAATCCCAACAATGTACAAAAAATGAACACCTGGGTTCCCCAGATAATAAACGGTTGCATATCAGTCAAGGATTGTGTGGTTAGAAGACGATAAACTGTAAATGGAACTACTAACCCGGCGAACATCATCAATCCTTTGGTCAAACCGGAGTTACCTCTGATGTGGACATAGAAATATCCAAAGAAAAATGCATACAACATCCAACTCGCGGTTACAGGAATGATGAATGTAATCAAATCAATCAAGGGATAAGGAAAAGCAACTTCACTGACTGGCAAATATTGATAAAGTGAGATGACGATGGGGAGAAGGGCCAATACAGCACCATATTTCAACACCAATACTGTATTTTCCCACACACCAGGCTCGCCTGAAGCAAATATGATATCTCGAGAGAGGTAGTTTGAGTCAATTCTCTCTAACTCCAGCTCTTCTTTATAATGTTTCTTAAAATCATCCAGCTTCTTCTGATGATCTTTGGGGGTGATATCCCCAGACTCTAGTTTTTTCGTCATGCCTTTGCTCACGGCTTCAAGCCTGGACTTTGCAACTCCGACATCAAGAACATCCTTCAGGAGCTTCCTTCGATTTGCAATCGCCTTATCGAGTGCGAGCAGCAATTGCTGGAATTCGCTTTCTGGACGGAACAACCAATAATCGGCGAAAAGCAGCGCCACCACAAAGGCCACCGGGATAAAGAGCCAACGTGTATAACTATTGATCAAATAAGCCGCAAACAGAAATACTGCCAGAGGCAATAATGTACTATCTATCTCTAGCTGATTCGGTCCTTTGTTTTTTGAATGCCCATACAACGCCAAGGCGATCCCCACCGCCACAATATATACGAAGATCCCATCCAACTGAGCGAACAAGTCAAACATATCACGAAAAATGACTTCCTCACCAGCTCCAGGGCGAGGCCAGGCCAACAGCATAATTACTCCCAGCACTCCAAGTCGTATTGGGGTACGCCAGGGCGCGAAGCGGTTCATCCAATCTTTTATCGGTTCGAAATTCCGTAATCCATTAATCGTCAGCCAACTCACTGCTAACAACACCAGAGATCCACCCAAAAACAGCAATACGAACTGGGACCAATGCAATATCCCAATGGCAACCACGATCAACAATATTGCCAGTCGCCGATGAGGCCAGTCAGGATCATTTTCTTCACGAGGAGGAGTCAGAAGGCGCAACAATTGCACCACAAGAAAATACGCACTGCCCCCTGTTAGAATCACAATCCCCCACCAGGGAGCAAACCTGCGGATGAGATCCAAGTTATTTGCCAGAACTTGCAATCCTTCTAAATTCCAAATGGAATCTAACAACATAGGCGAACCAATCATGGCTCGAGCGCCGATTAAACTCAATCCAATACCAAACAATCCAGCACGCCATCCAAATGCGAACAAAAGAAGTGCAATCCATAGCAGCGTGATAAATGACCATCCAATATCTGAGCGAAGGATGGCCATGAAGAAATCAAATTTTTCATGGTCATCGATACTTATGCGACCACTCAACCACTGATTCAAGTTGTACTCCCACTGGAACATCTGTTCCCATGCATCAAACGTGTTTGCGTCACCACGCACAGTTTCCATCGCAATATTCACAAACTCGAATACCCTCAGCTTATCTGTACGTAGAACTACAAAGAATGTAATAAACAACAAGCTGATCACACCCAAATATACATAACGGAAAACGCGCATGATTTTGTGTCGCATAGGTACCGAATTGGGACGATAGGCGGGAAGTGAACCGCTCCACCGCTTTGCAATCGGCATATAAAACCCCACTAACGCCACAAAGGCGACGAATATAATCCAAAAGGCGTTGTAGCCAGCGTTGGCTAACAGTTCCGCCTCGGCTTCACTTCCCACAAGATCTAACCCAAATCGAATTGGCGTTACCAATCTCTGGAGCCATGTTGAAGGTCCTGTAATCACAAGGAAGTAAAAATAATTCCAGCTTCGCCATACCGTCAGGATCACTGCTAACGCCAATAGTGGTTTCCAATGTTCCAGTGAGAATATCCCATTGCGACGGGCAATCCACACCAGTCCAACAAAAGGGATCAACAAAACGAGCGCACGCCAAGTTTGACTGACGAACTCTGGTGCTTCTTCTGATTCGAATCTCGCCAGGTACTCACTTTGCATTTGCGTCTTTCGATCCGGCACCGGCTGTGAAATAGTGGGCGTCAGGAAATCAACTTCAATTGATGTGAATTTGCCTGGGGCAATAGGACCGCTCCAAACCAGGGAGTTCTCTGCACGGTTATCAGGGCGCGGACTGGGCTCTTTTTCCAGGCTAACATCATCAACGACAACTTCAACCTTATCTTGAGTTGTCATTAGCGGGAAATTTGATATTCCATAATTCCCCGACCTTTGCAATTGGAAAGTAGATATTCTTCTTCGCCAGATTCCTCTGATATCGACCTTTCCTAACCCTGATTCGGTGCCCATCGTATGAGTAATATCGAGCAGGTTTTCCGCATATAATTCGCCAACGGTCATTTGTACAAACCGTCCTGGGCTGATGAAGCCAAAATGCAGCCCAATATAATATGGATGAGATTCTGGTAATACAACCTGTATTTGTATCGATTGTTCCTCTGGTGAGAAATGAGCCTGTACAGTCCGCGCCAAGGGAAAAATCTCACTTTCGAAGCGTTCAATCTTCACAGGAGGAGATTCAAGCTCTCCCTGTTCCCCAAATACGCGCGCGACCAACTCCCCATCAAGTTCAACTTCCAAGGGAAGGATAACTTCAAACACGCCCTCTGAGTTCGAAGGAAGATTAACCTTGTATTGCCCCTCTACAGACGATAACTCGACAATTGAGCGTGGTGTGGCGCGTCCCGCAATCCATACCCATTCATCATCCTCATTAACCAAGGCAATATCTAGAATTGGGGAAAACGTGCCAGGATCATCCCAATATACATCCAATACCTGCACATCTAGATCTTTCCCCAGTGTACGAGCCCAAATCGAATCCGCGAAAACCGGGATAAGCAAGGGGGTTTGAAACCGGCCAAATGAATTGGTACGGACAACTTTGTCTACGCGTTCATTGATACTGATTTCTACCAGGGAGTTCGGGAGGGTGCGTCCTTGCAGAAGTCGCCAGACTGCAAAAGACGGTGTATCGCCTAAAGAAAAGCCAGAATCTGTTAATTTGAGTCCTGCCTCTGGCGTTAAATCTGGCACCAGCCCAACAAATTGGAGAACTAACAATACAGCATATAAAGCTGCCAGGATCATCAACCGGTTGACAAGCACGGGCATCCATCCAAGAGCGCGTTGTAATACCTCTGGCAAAGAGTCATAAAATTGCCTCAACCTTGCCCGTAAACCTCGCCGGGGTGGAATACTATCATTTGTCTCGATTACAGGGGGGATATTTTCATTCATATTCGGTCCCTAACTTGCGAATTGACTAAATCGCCAACCAAAAAATCCAGACTGGTACCCATAATGCGGTAAAATCACCTAACAGATTATAGCAGTAGTTTCAATGCTTATTGGGGATTTCTATATTCTCCGTTAGTAACCGCTCAGCCAAAGAACGGATTTACCCGAAAAAAGGGTGTGCGTAGGGGGCTGCGCCCCCTACGCACACCCTTTTTTC
>CAZUSV010000059.1:0-28587 GCA_964622645.1 uncultured Anaerolineales bacterium | reverse complement strand
GCCGCAGCGCTCGCCATAACCATTGAACGTACCTTGGACATGGGAGGCACCTTGATCCACAGCCACGATGGTATTGGCCACACCGCACTCGCCATCATTGTGGGCATGGATCCCCAGAGTAACATCGGGGAATTTGGTCTTGATCTGTTGCATAAATTGAGCCACTTCCCAGGGCAGCGTACCCCCATTGGTATCACAAAGCACGACTGTTTCTGCGCCGCCCTCTATGGCCGCGCCTAAGGTCTGTGTGGCGTAATCAGGATCGGCTTTATAGCCATCAAAGAAATGCTCGGCATCGTAAACGATTTCGCGACCCTGTCCTTTGAGATAAGCAACACTCTCTCTGATAATGCGCAGATTCTCTTCTGGGGTGGTTTTGAGCACATCTTTGACATGCAAACCCCACGATTTCCCCACAACAGTACACACTGGAGCGCCCGAATCCAGCAAGGCCCTGATGTTGGCATCCTCAGCAGGGTTAGAACCCACCCGACAGGTAGACCCAAAGGCTGCGATCTTGGCATTGACCAGGTTCAATTCACCCGCGCGCACGAAAAATTCGACATCCTTCGGATTGGAACCTGGCCAACCTCCCTCGATATAGGCTACACCCAAGTCGTCCAGTTTTTGGGCTATGCGCAGCTTATCATCGCACGAGAGTGAAATCCCTTCTCTCTGAGTTCCGTCTCTCAGGGTTGTGTCATATACGAATATTTTTCTGCTCATGTCTTTCTCCTAACTCTCCAAATATACTTATGCCGAAACCCAGGCGCTGAGTTTCGGCGTCACCTGAGTTTCGGAGATAATTCAGTTAATAATGGCAATGCCGCGCTCGATCTCAAAGGCGGCGATGCGGTCTTCAAACGAGCGGATATACCCCAATTGATCCACCCCATCTAACAAACACCGGCGCGCAAAGGCATCCATGGGAAACTCCACCGCAGAGCCATCTGGCAAGTAGAGTGTGCGATCCTTTAGATCAATGCTGACTTCTGCCTGTGGGGCTTCAAGTGTCAAGTCAAATAATGAACCCAGCAACTCTTCATCAACGACCACCGGAAGCAAGCCGTTCTTGAGAGCGTTGTTGCGGAAGATATCTGCAAAGGAAGTCGAAATCACCGCCCGGATGCCCCAGCCAACCAACGCCCAGGGGGCGTGTTCGCGGGATGAGCCGCAGCCAAAATTATCGCCCGCTAACAGGATGCTCGCTGCCTGGTATTGAGGTTGGTTCAACGCAAAATCGGGGTTTTCTGCCCCCTGGGCATCGTACCGCCAATCATGGAAAAGACCCTCCGCCAAACCGGCCTTGTCAGTAACCTTGAGATAGCGCGCTGGGATGATCTGGTCGGTGTCGACGTTGCGGTGGGGTAAGGGGATGAGTTTGGAGGTGAGTGTTGTATATGGTTGCATAGCTGTTCAGAGGTGCAAAGGGTCAAAGGTTCGTGGATCTGTAACTTTGCCGGTGATCGCTGACGCTGCAGCGGTCAATGGACTCGCCAAGAATGTGCGTCCGCCTTTACCCTGGCGGCCTTCGAAGTTGCGGTTGCTGGTGCTGACGGCGTACTGGCCGGGCTGGAGCTGGTCGCCGTTCATGGCGATGCACATGCTGCAGCCTGCAAAACGCCACTCGCCGCCTGCCTGACGGACAATCTCATGGATACCTTCGGCTTCGGCCTGGAGGCGTACTTTCTCTGAGCCGGGCACAACTAAGAGGCGCACATCTTCAGCGACTTTACGGCCTTTGAGCACAGAGGCTGCCTGGCGTAAATCTGATATGCGGCCATTAGTGCAACTGCCCACAAAGACCACGTCAATCTTCTGGCCAGCCAAGGATTGTCCTGGCGTGAGATCCATATAACGCAGTGCCCCTTCGAGAGCTTCACGTTGTCCATGATCCGAAACACCCTGGGGGTCAGGGATGGGACTTCCCACAGGGACACCCATCCCAGGGTTGGTGCCATACGTCAGCATGGGTTCGAGAGAGGAAACGTCAACGCTGATCTCTCTGTCATAGCTGGCACCTGGATCAGAAGGCAGGCTGCGCCAATATTCGACCGCAGCGTCCCATTCTGCGCCCTGAGGGGCATAAGGGCGACCTTTGAGATACTCGAAGGTAGTTTCATCCGGAGCGATCATTCCGGCGCGGGCACCGCCCTCAATGGACATATTACAAAGGGTCATGCGGGCTTCCATATCCAGGTCGCGCACTGCAGACCCGGCATATTCGAACACATACCCCGTGCCGCCGCCAATACCAATCTCTGCGATCAAGGCCAGGATCATATCCTTGGCAGTCACACCTGGCTGAGGCTCACCATCGAATTTGACCAGACAAGTCTTGGGACGGTATTGCAGCAGACATTGGGTCGCCAAAACGTGTTCGACCTCGCTGGTACCAATGCCAAAGGCCAGCGCCCCGAATGCTCCGTGCGTCGAGGTATGGCTGTCACCGCAGACAATCGTCATCCCTGGCTGGGTAAAGCCCTGTTCGGGTCCGACCACATGCACAATACCGCGCTCATCGCTATCCAGGTCATATAATGGTACGTCAAAATCCTGGCAGTTCGTCTGGAACTGGCGGATCTGCTGAGCAGCCATGTCATCAACCAGGGATAAGCTCAATCCTTTGGTCGGAGTGGAGTGGTCCATAGTGGCGACAGTGCGCTCAGGGCGACGGACCTTGAGCCCTTTCTGACGTAAACCGCTAAAGGCCTGGGGCGAGGTGACCTCGTGAACCAGGTGCAAATCTATATACAACACGGCAGGAGAGGCTGGCTCTTGAGCAACGAGATGGCTTTGCCAGACTTTGTCGAAGAGGGTTTGGGGCATGGGTGGGTTGGGTAGTTTCCTTGACGATGTCATATTACATACGAGAGCCCCGGAATTAGGGGGGTGAAGGGTGCTTCGCACCCCTTCACCCCCCCCTAATTCCGGAAGTTCTCGCGAATGTGCCATTGTCAAACAGATTAATTCCTATCGTCGGAATGCCAGTTCTCAGGGATGGTACGTGGCTGGGGGAACTTCTCGGGCTTCCAGTCAGGATCATCTTCGCTTGCGGCACTACCATTCTCATTTTTCATCAAGCCAGACATATTCCACTCAGCAGGGAATGTGCGCGGTTGGGGGAATTTTTCGGGTTTCCAATCTTTCTCTTCTGGGGACATGGTTGTTCTCCTTTATATTTGTCACTGCGAGGAGATTGCTTCGCTACGCTATTAAGAAACTTACTTGTGTCATCGCGAGGAGCGTCTTTTGCGACAAAGCGATCTCCCACTTGACGAGGAGATTGCTTCGCTCCGCTCGCAATGACAATTAATTTACGCAACCGGCTCCGGGACGGCCACCTCGGTGGCTTTTTCGATACGTCCATAGCGGCCGCTGGCAGCCAGCAACTTATTGATGGCTGATAAATAGGCTTTGGCACTGGCAACGATAATGTCTGTGTCCGCGCCGTGACCGCCGAATGTGAAGCGATGGGCTCGGCCACTCTGGGGTGAAGTGCGACGCGGGATCGAGCCATTTTCAGCTTTTAGACGCACGGTCACTTCACCCAGGGCATCAATGCCTTCTGTGATCGCCCGGATGGAGAATTCCAACAGGGTATTGGGTGCCTGTACGATGGCGTCTATGGCTTTATAGACTGCATCTACTGGACCTGTTCCAATGGCGGCCTGAACATGTAATTCCCCTTCGGGGTCGATCAGGCGCACAGTTGCTGTAGGCATGCCGATCGTGCCGCAGGCAACCTGCAAACCATCCAGGCTGAAGATCTCTCGAGGTTGATAGATCTCATCAGAAACCAAAGCCTCCAGATCGGCATCGGTGATGGTCTTCTTTTTGTCAGCGAGATCCTTGAAGCGCACGAAGGTCTGTTTGAGTTCATCATCGTCCAGATCGAAACCCAATTCGCTCAAGCGGACTTTGAGGGCATGGCGCCCAGAGTGTTTACCCATTACCAAGCGTGAGTGACTCAACCCAACTGTCTCAGGACGCATAATCTCATATGTGGATTGGTTCTTGAGCTGTCCATCTTGGTGGATTCCCGCCTCATGGGCAAAGGCGTTGGCACCGACAATGGCCTTGTTGGGCTGTACGGCTATACCAGTGTAGTTAGAGACCATGCGGCTGAGGCGCGCGATCTGGGTGGTATCGATGCCCGTCTCCAGACCGAAGACCGCCCGCCGGGTATGCAGGGTCATGGCAACCTCTTCGAGGGAAGTGTTGCCAGCGCGCTCGCCAATGCCATTGATGGTCACTTCAGCCTGACGCGCACCGGCCTGGATGCCCGCCAGGGCGTTGGCCGTTGCCAGACCCAGGTCATCATGGCAGTGCACCGCAACGACAGTGTCCTCGATCCCCGGAGTGTTGGCGATGATGCCCTCGATCAACCTGCCAAATTCATCGGGGGTGGTGTAGCCTACCGTATCGGGGATATTGAGCGTGGTTGCCCCAGCCTTGATGGCTTCACCCAAGACCAGGTAGAGGAATTCGGGGTCGCTGCGCCCGGCATCTTCCGGCGAAAACTGCACATCCTCACAATATGACTTGGCGTACGCAACCATCTCCCGCACTTGCTCGACGACTTCTTCGGGGTCCATTTTGAGCTTATACTGCATATGGATAGGCGAAGTGGCCAAAAAGGTATGGATGCGCGGTCTCTCAGCATATTGGACAGCCTCCCAGGCAGCATCGATATCCGACTTGGTCGCCCTGGCCAGCCCACAGATGATCGGTACCGAACGCGAAAGGGTGGATTCTCCCTCGGCAGGGTTGCCGACTTCAACAGCGATCCTGCGGACACCCTCCAGATCATCAGGAGAGGCGGCCGGGAACCCGGCTTCGATCACATCCACACCCAGTCGGGCCAGCCCGTGGGCAATCTCCAATTTCTCAGAAGACGTCAGCGTGGCACCAGGGGACTGCTCGCCATCTCGCAGAGTGGTATCAAAAATTCGGACATAATTGAGATTATTTTTCATGGTTTACTCAGTTCATTCGTTTGCAGGTTACACGTTGCATGTTTAAACGTTAAACATTCAACCTGCCAACGTGCAACACTATTCTCCTGGCTTTACCGTCACCGGATCGACAAAGGGCATCATCTCACGCAGCTCTGCACCAACTTTTTCGATCATATGATCCTGGCCAAGCTGGCGCTGTTTGTTGAACCAGGTGCGGCCGTTCTTGTTTTCTCGAATCCAATTTTCTGCGTAGGTGCCGTCTTGAATTTCCTTGAGCAGTTTGTTCATCACGAATTTGGTCTCTTCGGTGACAATTTGGGAGCCAGCCGTATAGTCGCCATGCTCGGCAGTGTCTGAAACCGAGTAGCGCATATAATTCATCCCGCCTTGATACATCAGGTCAACGATCAACTTCAATTCGTGCATTACTTCGAAGTAGGCCAATTCGGGTTGGTAGCCAGCTTCCACCAGGGTTTCGAAACCGGCTTTTACCAGCGCGGTGATGCCACCGCAGAGTACAGCCTGCTCACCAAACAAGTCGGTTTCAGTCTCTTCCGCGAATGTTGTCTGGAGGACCCCAGCTCTGGTCGCCCCAATGGCGTGGGCATATGAAATGGCCTGTTCTTTGGCCTGGCCGCTGGCGTCCTGATGCACAGCCAGCAGCGAGGGTGTGCCGCCGCCTTCCTTGAAGATCTCACGCACACGGTGGCCGGGGGCTTTGGGGGCCACCATGCTGACATCCACGCTTGAGGGAGGCGAGATAGTGCCATAGCGGATGTTGAAGCCATGGGCGAACATCAAGGTCTTGCCCGACTTCATGTGCGGAGCAACGTATTGCTCATAGATGGCGGGCTGTTCGGTATCGGGTGCCAGCAGCATGACCACATCAGCCCAGGCAGCGGCTTCTTCAAGGGGAACAACCGAGAGGCCATCAGCTTTAACTTTGGGAAGAGATTTACTTCCCTCACGCAGAGCAACACGAACGTCGACTCCGCTTTCCTTCAAATTCAAGGAATGGGCGTGTCCCTGTGAGCCATACCCAATAACGGCGACCTTCTTCGATCGAATCAATTCAGGATTTGCATCTTTGTCGTAATATATGACTGCCATAGTATCCTCAGTATCCAGTATCCAGTATTCAGTATTCAGTGAACAGTGGTCAGAAATTGCAGGCTACTGTCCACTAACCACTGCCAGCTGTTCTCTCTTCTTATGTCCATTGCTGCCCGGGGTGTGGCGGATGCCGACGGCCGAGCCTCGCATCATGGCCACCTGCCCGGTGCGCACCATTTCCATAATGCCAATCGGGCGCAGCAACTCCATCAGACCCTCGATCTTGTCTTCGGTGCCGGTGATCTCCACCACCGCAGAGTCAGGTGCCACATCGACGATCCTAGCGCGGAAGATCGAGGCCAGGTTGGCGACCTCGGAGCGCTGTTCAGGCGTACATTTGACCTTGATCAAGGCCAAATCGCGAGTAATAGCAGCCTGATTGGTGACATCCTGTACATCGATGACATTGACTAACTTATAGAGATTGGCCTCGACTTTTCGGGCATCGACATTCTCACTGTCCATGACGATGGTCATGCGCGAGACATCCGGCTTTTCCGTCCGTCCAACATTGAGCGATTCGATATTGAAATTGCGGCGTCGAAAGAGCGATGCCACCCGGTTGAGCACACCGGGTTTGTCTTCCACTAAAGCAATAAGTGTGTGCTGCATGGTCTTATCCTCCTAGATCTCAATCGGCTGCTGCGGGCTGGTCAACCACCGGCCGTCGAATCATGGCATCCAGGTCAGCCCCTGAGGGCACCATGGGGTAAACGGAATCTTCTTTTTCGACCACAAATTCAAGCAAAACAGGGCCGGAGGTCTGGCTGGCAAATTCAATCGCTGGCAGCGCATCTTTGAATTCAGTCACGCGGCGGGCGGGGATCCCATGAGCTTCGGCCAGCTTGACGAAATCAGGGCTGCTGATCGGCGTGGCGGCATAGCGGCTGTCAAAGAAGAATTCCTGCCATTGGCGCACCATCCCTAAGAATGAGTTATTCATGATGGCGATCTTGACATTGGCTCCTTCTTGCGCCAATGTAGATAACTCTGCAGCCGTCATCTGGAAACTGCCATCGCCATCGATCAGCCAGATATCTTGATCTTTATGGGCAAACCAGGCTCCCATGGCGGCTGGCAGCCCAAATCCCATCGTTCCAGCTCCACCCGAAGTGATCATCCGGTTGGGCTTCTCGAAGGGGTAATACTGCGCCGCCCACATCTGGTGCTGGCCAACGCCGGTCACGATAATCGAATCACCCTCGGTCGCCTCCCAGATTTCACGAATGGCATGGGCAGTATGCAGTTTCTCCTCGCTAGGCCAGGCCAAGATGCTGCGCTCATCGGTCTCAGCTTTCCACTGATTGATCTGCTCCAACCACTCATCATGATCATACTCATCAACCATGGGGATCAGATCAGTGAGCACCGTCTTGAGGTCACCGATCAAAGCGACATCGACATGCACGTTCTTGTGTACCTCAGAGGGATCGATCTCGACGTGGATCTTTCGGGCCCGCGGCGCGTATGTGCGTAGATTGCCCGTCACCCGGTCATCGAAGCGCATGCCGAATGCCAGGAGTAAATCAGCATTCTGAATGGCGTTGTTGGCGTAAGCCTCACCATGCATGCCCATCATATTCAGACTCAAGGGATGAGAGGCCGGGATCGCGCCTAATCCCAAAAGAGTCATCGTGACCGGTGTCTGGGTCTTGGTGGCGAAAATGCGCAGCTCCTCGACCGAGTCTGACATCAAGACCCCATGACCCGCCAGGATCACAGGGCGTTCGGCCTGCTCGATGAGCTCGACAGCCTTCTTCAAGTCAGCCTCAGGAGCGTGTTTGGGAGGCTGGTAGCCTGGCAGCAAAAGATGATCGGGATACTCGAACTCGACTTCCTCGATCTGGGCGTTCTTACAGATATCGATCAGGACCGGGCCGGGGCGACCACTGCGAGCGATATGGAAGGCCTCGCGCACAACCTGGGCGATCTCATCGGCGCGGGTGACCAGATAATTGTGTTTGGTAATCGGCAAGGTGATGCCGGTAACGTCAGTCTCCTGGAAGGCATCGCCACCGATCAAATGCGCGGCAACCTGTCCAGTGACACACACGATCGGAGAAGAATCCATCATCGCTGTGGCGATTCCGGTTACCAGATTGGTCGCACCCGGCCCAGAGGTTGCCATAGCCACGCCAACTTTTCCTGAAGCGCGTGCATAACCGTCCGCAGCATGGGCCGCACCCTGCTCGTGGCGCACCAGCACATGATGCACCGGATATTTGAGCATAGCATCATGGATCGGCATAATCGCGCCACCCGGATAACCAAAAGCCAACTCAACCCCTTCTCGGATCATACATTCCCAAAAAATCTCAGCACCAGTCAATTTCATCCTTAATCTCCTTTTTAGCCAATTACCAACCACTTTTCAGACGAGAAGCCCGAAAATAGGGGGATACGGGGGTGCGGAGCACCTCCGTATCCCCTAATTTTCGGAAGTTCTCGCGAAGTTGACATCATCGCACTAATATCCAACATCCTACCTCTAAACCAACACCGCACCTTGGCTGGCGCTGGTGACCATACGCGAGTAGCGCCGCAGCCAGGAACTCTGATTGTACGACTCAAACGGGGGCAATGCCGCCAGCCGCGCCTCGATTTCGGCATCACTCATTCGTACGTTAATGGTGCGGGCTTCCAGATCGATATCGATCACATCACCATCTACCAAAGCAGCGATAGGGCCGCGTGCCGCAGCCTCGGGACTGATATGGCCGATACAGGCACCGCGCGTACCGCCAGAAAACCTACCATCTGTGATCAGGGCAACTTGATCGCCTAGACCCATACCCATGATGGCCGAGGTCGGGGAGAGCATCTCCTGCATCCCTGGGCCGCCTTGGGGGCCTTCATAGCGGATGACAACCACATCGCCTGGCTGGACTTCATGATTGAGAATGCCACGCATGGCATCGTCTTGACTCTCATAGATGCGGGCTGGGCCTGAATGTTTTTGCATCTCGGGGGAAACGCCACCCGTTTTGACCACACCACCCTCTGGGGCGAGATTGCCAAAGAGGATCGACAGCCCTCCCTGGGGAGAATGCGGACTCTCGAGAGGGTGGATCACATCGAAATCCTGGATACTGCTCCCAGAGATGGACTCACCCAGAGATGTACCTGAAACCGTAGGGCGGTCTAGCTGCAATGTATTTCCACCGCGAGCAATTTCATTCAATATCGCTGGGATTCCGCCAGCGCGATGGATATCTTCCATGTGCCACTTCCCTGAGGGGCTGACCTTGGTCAGGTGAGGCACTTTGTCGGCGACGGCGTTGATGCGTTCCAGGGAGTATTCAATACCTGCTTCATGAGCCAGCGCCAGAGTGTGCAAGACCGTATTGGTGCTGCCGCCCATGGCCATATCCAGGGCGAAGGCATCATCGATGGCTTGCGCGGTGACGATCTTGCGGGGCGTCAGATCGGCTTCAACCAAGTCCATGATCTGCCGGGCCGCTCTTTGAGCTAGCGCTTGGCGTTCTTCACTCAAAGCCAGAGCCGAGCCATTGTACGGTAACGCCATTCCCAATACTTCCAGCAGACAATTCATCGAATTTGCTGTGAACAAACCAGAGCAAGACCCACAGCTTGGACAGCCATGATCTTCCAACATCTTCAGGCGGGCTGCGTCGATCTTTCCCGCCTTATATGCGCCTACTCCCTCGAAAACGGAGATCAAATCGACCGTCTCACCCTCAGGGGTTTTCCCGGCGGCCATGGGACCCCCGGAGATGAATATGGCCGGGATATCTACCCGCAGTGCCGCCATGGCCATGCCCGGGACGATCTTGTCGCAATTGGGGATACAGACCATGCCATCGAACTGGTGCGCCTGGATCATGGTCTCGACGCTGTCGGCGATCAATTCACGGGAGGGCAGGCTGAACTTCATACCGCTATGGCCCATAGCGATGCCATCATCGACGCCAATGGTGTTGAACTCGAAGGGAACACCCCCGGCTGCGCGCACTTCTTCTTTAATCAGGCGTCCGAAATCCTGCAGGTGAACATGACCGGGGATGATATCCACGTAGGAATTGACGATGGCGATGAAGGGCTTGGCGAAGTCTTCATCTTTAACGCCAGTGGCTTTGAGTAGGGATCGGTGGGGCGCTCTTTCGTAGCCCTTTTTGATTTGATCGGATCGCATATTGTGTCTCGGATATAGCTATGGTTGTTTTAGGGGATGCTTACGCATGAACTTACCTCCAAAACAAAAGGGCTGCCCGTTTGGGCAGCCCTATCCATTTCTCGTCAGGTTTTGTTTACTTGCGTTTCTTGCAACTACTCCTCATCGGCCTGACTGCCCAAACACGATTATGGCTCTCGACTAAAAGTACAAGAACCAGCAGGCTAATCAGGACGATAATTAAGTGAAATGCTTGCATCATAACTTCTTCACTACAAAGAATTTGAGTAAGTGTACGGCTGGAGGCGCAATTTGTCTACCGGCAATTCGTACAATAATACGGCCTGAAATTTGTGCATATTGCCTATATTGGTTTGTGGTAATTACTCTGCCGTGTCACTGCGAGCGGAGTTCACGGAGCGTGGCAGTCTCCTGGAAGACCGGGAGATTGCTTCGGCGATACAGCTGCCTCGCAATGACACCAATGACACAAATGTTTTCTGAAAATACCCCCCAATATTCGTGCCATTCGTTGATATTCGTGATTTTTGTCCCTTTGCCCATTTGTTCAAGCTACTGAAGACCAACATATAATAATGATCTACTCGGAGGTGGTCATTCGATGGATTCGCAAAGCCAGTTGAACGGCCAGACGAGTCTCGTTGTTATTGAGATCAATGGCGCACATTTCAGAGATGCGGTCGAGGCGGTAGGTCAGGGTATTGCGGTGAATGAAAAGCGCCTCGGCCGCCTGGGTAAGATTGCCATGGAAATCAAAGAACACTTCCAGCGTATGAATTAACTCTCCCCCTCCCTCCTGAGACAATAACGGTCCCAAGATCCTGCTCTTGAAAGCTTTCAATTCAGGGTGATGCTCTAACTGCATCAAAAGACGGTATACCGATAGATCTGGGTAATACAAGGGCTGGTCTTCGGACAACCTACGGGACATTTCTAAGGCCTGGCCAGCTTGTTGGAATGAAACCCGCCAATCACTGATATCCATGCAGGCAACGCCGATGCCGCAACGCGCCGGGATATCGGGGAATTCTTCTTTGGCTCGCTCTAAAACGGCGTCGGCAAAGCTAATCGCCATCTCTGGCCGGCCCTGTACTGGAGATAACTCAAATATGCAGACAATCTCTACATCAATGGTTTCAACGATGACGCGATAGGCTCCGCTTCTGACTTCACCGTTGACCAGGGTTTCCAAGCGGCGCATGGAGGGCAATGAGGCGGATGAAGGCGCATCCCAGGCAAAGCGAAGCGTAACATGAGCCTGATCTAGGTCCAACCCCATGCCCTGCACCCAAAGGTTGGCATCGCGCGGGGTGATGCTCTCCTGTAAAAGTGCGGTGAGTAAACTGCCCTTGAGGCGTTTCTCAGCTTCTCGGACTGCTTTGGTGCGGGCCATTTCTACTGCGCAGACCAAAGCCCCCTGTTCGGCTACCAGGTAATCCAGTGAATCCAACATCCCAGTAATATCTACCAGGGAGAGATAACCGCGCGCCACCCCGCCCACAGAGATTGGGGTTATGATACGCTCCATTTCACCGGGTAAGGCTTGTCTGCGGATGCTTGCCTGTTTGCCTGCTTTTTTGCGATCGCGTAACTCGTGGGGAAGATTTTCTTTCGCCATAAGCTGGGCAAGCACATCCTCCCAAATGGAATGCATGGTCGAAGAAGGATGTTCAGCCAGGATCCCCAGGCGTTTATCCTGCACGATGACTCCACGCCCTGAAAGCTCGAACATCGCCCGAGCCAGATCGACCAACCCCTGCCCCTCGGCAGCGATTTGAGAAAGTTGGCTATGGATGCGCACTCCGCGCTCTATCAAATGGGCGCGCTGGTTGATCAGGATGGTCAACATCGTGCGATAGGTTTCCTTGATATCAACACCATCGGGCACAGCAACAACTGCAATTTCCGCTTCTAAACCTGACTCACCCAGGGACGAGTCACCCACCTGGATCACGGCAACCCCACCCTTCTTCCAGACTTGTTCAACCACTTTGGGAGAGAGATTCTCCCCAGAGGTTAGCAATACATCCCCACCCCCCACATCATCCACATCTAATGCGACCCATTGTATGGAAATATCCGCGTCAGATCCTGCGGTTATCCATTTGACGGATTCAGCAAAACTCAAGCGCAGTATTTCCCTAAGGGTAAGAGGATGATTACTCATCTACATATCAACCAGGATTCATGTAATCAATGGAGATATTATCATGATTTTAAGCATTCGATTGGAATCTCTCAGATTATTCCGATCAGAGTAATCCCCAGATTTAGGGATAAACAGGGTGCGGAGCACCCTGTTTATCCCTAAATCTGGAAGGACCCACGTCGATTTCTGAAGAGCCTACTTTATCTGAATAGGGGGAAATCAAATGAGTGATATACTTCGGTGACTACGAAGCAGAGATCCCCAATCGATTATGCATGAACTCCCCATCACTCAAAGTATCCTTGAAATCGCCCTGCGCCATGGAGAAGCCGCCAACGCCAAAGGAATTACTGATCTTTATATTGTGATCGGTCAATTGTCTTCTGTAGTCGACGATTCGGTTCAATTCTATTGGGATATTCTCTCCAAGGATACCCTCGCTGAAGGCTCTCAACTGCATTTCGAGCGCATACCTGCTCAATTGGAGTGCCAGGACTGCGGCAATATCTACACTCTGGAGGACGGTAGTCTAATGCCATGCCCTCAGTGCACTAGCATACGAGTCAATGTCATTGCAGGGAAGGAGTTCCGCTTAGACAGCATAGAGATCGAAGAGTAGCAGAATGACTTCTTAGCAAACTTAGAGAGAGTAACATTTAATTAGAGAATTTAGAAAATCATCAATGTCATCCGTTTTCAACCCCTCAAAGATAACAAAGCAAAATCCTTGACCACCCAATTCGCGAATGATTGTCTTAGCGCCTTCGGGTGTGACATATACCTGGCAAAGCTTGCCCCCATCACGAATGCGTTTCAGCAGAGGTAGCCACTCCTCAGGTGGTGGAGCCCCGGCTCCCGGAATCCATTGAATACCTTTGAGTTTCTCTAGGGCAAGTAACTGATCCAGGTGCCGAATCTGGCCTTCTCCATCCAGGTGATAGAAGGGGAACTCCAGTGCTTCGCAGCAGGCAGCGATGTCGGGCATCACAAAGCGCTCGAACATCTCAGGGGAGATCATGATACTTAGATCGCTCTGCAACATGTAGAAACGTCCAGGAGCCCACATTTGCGCCCAGTGTGTTCTGCCCGCATTCGAAGTGCTGATTATGGCATCCAATTCTTCGAAGTATCCCAACCAAAGAGCATTGATTTCCCTAACAATTCGATCTACTTCCGCAGGAGCATCATAGAAATCAAGCAAGAGCTGATTGGTGGTATGCAAGGATGCGAAGATATCCAGGTTGCCCCCAAAATCAGCATAACCCACTGTGACCTGATCCCCAAATCGATCTACAGCTGTCTTGGTGAGATCAAGATAACGATTCCACCAGATGTTGTCAGGATCGAAGGCTGGTTTCAGTTCTGAGATGGGGTATTCAACTTCCGGTTCAAACCAGACCGTTCCTGGGCTAATGGAGACTTTGGATCCCATAAATCCCGCAGCAATGCCTGGCCCAAAATTAGCGAAAAAGCGCGGGAATGCATCGCCATAGTAATGCCTTTTGCCAAAAAGTTTGACATAATATTCGATAACCTCTTCAGCAGGGACATCGAGCGGGAACTGAATTGCATGGGTAACAACATCAGGTATCAGTTCGGGGGCCAGATCATAACCTTCGAGGCGTTCGATCACCACCAAAGGTCGTTCGAGTTCCCCTTCCCACCAGGAACCCCAATCTCGCCGGATGCGTTCCCAATCTTCGGGTGTGAAGTTAATTGGAATATCCACAAATAACGATAAGGATACCAGGAAGCCAAGAATTCAATAGATCCCTGAATTCCTGAGCTTGATGAATGTTACTTTCTATATTTGCTTTGGATGGCATAACCCTTTGTGATGCAATATAATCTCTCCGAAATTGGCTTGTTGAGGCGATGACTTGGTAGAGACAATAGCAATATACAAAGATGTTTCGTACAAATATCCTGGCGCAGATGATTTTGCGCTCTTAAATATCAATCTGAATATCTACAAAGGTGAGTTTTTAGGCTTAATAGGATCGACTGGTGCCGGTAAAACAACGTTGTGCCTCGCACTAAATGGAATTGTACCCCAGTTCTATGGGGGACGCTTTTTTGGAAGCGTACATGTCGGAGGTCTGGACACCGTTGAGCATCCTATCAGTTCCCTGGCTAATTACGTTGGGCAGGTGTTCGAGGATCCCGAGACTCAACTCATCTCTACATCTGTAGAGAATGAAATCGCCTTTGCGTTAGAGAATCTTAAAGTACCACGAGAAGTTATTATCGAACGTATTCCCCATGCACTATCGGCTGTTCGATTAGATGAGACCGATAAGAAACACCCTCATGAATTGTCTGGAGGACAAAAACAACGCCTGGCGATCGCAGCCGCTATCGCCGTCCAGCCTAGCCTGTTGATTTTGGATGAGCCCACCTCACAGCTTGACCCCGTTGGAGCAGAGGAAGTCTTCGCCACGGCACACGAATTGAACCAGGAATTGGGCATGACCATCGTCATGGCCAGCCATTCCGCCGAAGAGATGGCTATGTTTGCAGACCGCATTGCGCTTGTCTCCCATGGTCAGATTGTGGCCCTGGGGACTCCCGACGAGATTTATTCAGAAATCGAGATGCTCGAAGAAAATGATCTCCGGCCACCGCAAGTTGCCAACACGTTTTACAGCATCAACAAGCGCGGCATTTCTGTACCCAGAGTGCCGGTGAATATGAACGATGCCCTGCCACTGCTGGAAAGCCTCTGTAATACTCCTGCCAGAGCAGGATTTGCGTTGTCAGAGTTCCGGGAAGTCAGCGGCGAGCCCTTACTTTCCGTACAAGACCTGGCCCATGTTTATCCCGATGGGACCAAAGCACTGCACAGAGTCTCGTTGGATATAACCGAGGGAGAATATGTATTGATCATCGGTCAGAATGGCGCTGGCAAAAGCACCCTGGTGAAACACTTCCTCAACTTGCTACAGCTAACAGAGGGCGTTGTTAAGGTCGGTGGCGTGGACACAGAAGAGATGAGTGTCAGCGATCTGGCTCGCCGGATCGGATATGTAGCTCAAAATCCTGATAACCAGATCTTCAATACTTCGGTCGGTGAAGAAATTGCTTTTGCCCTGAAGAACCTGGACTTTGATGAGGAAGAAGTCGAAGCCCGCACCGTCGAGAGCCTGGAAGCCATGGGATTGACCGAGGTGCGCGATATGCACCCCCTGGCCCTGCCCAAAGGGGATCGCGCCCGCGTGGTGATCGGTGCAATCCTGGCGATGAAACCTGAAATCATCATCTTCGACGAACCCACCACCGGGCAAGATTATCGCGGGGCCAAATACATCCTCGAGATCAGCCGTGATCTGCACAAAATGGGCAAGACGGTGATTGTGATCACCCACCACCTCTACCTGATGCCTGAGTATGCCGAACGTGTTGTGGTAATGGGTAAGGGGACTATCTTATTGGATAATGTTACCCGCAAAGCCTTCCACGAGACGGAAACCCTGAAGAGCACATTTCTCTCAGCGCCGCAAGCCGTGCGGCTTTCACAAGAAATGCAGAAATTGAATAGTGCCTTCCCATCTTTGCTGACACCAGGAGAATTTGCCGATTATTTTGCTCCTGAAGGGAGTGCCTCATGAGTATGATGAAATTCCAAACCGTCGAGCGGGACTCTTTCTTCTCCCGGCTCGATTTCCGGCCCAAGCTGTTCATGGTTGCCGTAGTAACCATCATTGCCTTTGCCTGGGAAAGTCCCTTGATGCAGATTGGCATGGCCGTGTTAATTACACTGGCTTGTTTATTAGTAGGCGTGAAGTGGAACTATATCCGCACTATTCTGCTGATCATGATTCCCTTCTATGCGCTTTTGCTGCTGACCCATGCCTTCTTCAATCGTGACCAGATTATGGCTTTGAAAGGCTTCGAGTCCGTCAACCAGCTCAGTAGAATTTTCACCTTCCCTGAGAACTGGCCCTTGATCGGCGGCGGCTTTCCCACCTGGGAAGGGCTGAACTATGGCTTCAACGTGATCTTCAAAACCCTGACCCTGACCTTGATCATCCCTTTGGCCGTGTTCACCACCGAGGTCAACAATATGATCGTGGGTATGGTGCGGGCTAAGATCCCCTATAAGATCGCTTTCATCTTTTCTTCGACCCTGCGCTTCTTCCCGCTGTTGATCGAAGAATTCAGCATGATCATCGAAGCACAGCGTCTGCGCGGCCTGGCCATGGAAAAGATGGGACCCGTGAAGCGGGTGCGTGTCTATGCCAAGGTGGCCGTCCCGCTGATCCTGGGAGCCTTAGTCAAATCGCAGCAGCTCGAAGTTGTGCTGCAGTCCAAGGCTTTCTCCGGCAGCCCCGACCGCACTTATCTGCACGAATCGATCCTGCGCCCGCCTGACTACGCCTTGATCATCTTCTTCGCCCTGTTCTTCATCGCAGCTTTCTACCTGCTGATCGCCTACGGCATCGGCACCTTCGGAGGCCCAATTTAGTTTCGCAATCAGGTATTGGAGATAAGGTATTGAGTGTACTGCCTTGATACCTAATCCCCTTACTCCCTACTCCTTACTCCCAACCATGATCTACACCGGCTACCTCGACTTCTGGTTCACAGACCTGCCCATTGTGGAACGGGTCGAAAAATTCTTCCAATTGGGCATCGATCGTTACGACGTCTGGTGCTGGCGCATGGCTCCCATAGAGCAGATTTACGCCGAATGTAAGCGTTTAGGTGCCCGCATCAACTCGACATTCGACGAAGCCATGGGCTCGCTGGCTAGCCTTCGAGCGCGTCAAAAAGATATTCTCACAAAATGACTAAGAATAGGACGCAGATAAACGCGGATGTACGCTGATTATAAATTGCTCTCGTTCCAACGTTGAACGTTGGAACGTTAAAACGTTAAACGCCCTATGACAACACTTACTTCCCGAAATGGAACCCTTGAAATTGGGGTCGGACACCCGACGGTCTTGATCAACGACCAACTGCGGGTGATGGACCAGAGCCCAGAGGTTCTGGAGCAGCTCAAATTTGGTCAGATCGACATGCTCATCGAACTGGCTCGCCAGGGTCACCAAATCGGCACCGCTATGGTCGATATCCTGCTGGTGAACCTCGATTTGGATGAACTCGACCTGCTGCCCAGGGTTGCCCAGGCGGTACATGATCAAATCGGCTGCCCGGTCTCTCTGGACACTCGCCATGCCGAAGCCCTGGAAGCCACCCTGGAGGTCATGCAGCCGTATAAATGTCTGCTCAACTCAGTTTCTGCCGAGCAGGAGCCACTCGCAGAAATGCTGCCCATCGCCGCCAGGTACGGCGCTGCTGTGGTCGTTATGCCCCTTGGCGACGACGGCATTCCTGATACCGTTGAAGGACGCATCGAAAAGACCGAGACCATTCTGGATGCCAGCGATGCTCTTGGTATCCCCCGTGATGACCTGATCGTCGATGCCATCTGCATGGCCAGTTCGGCAGCTCCTGATTCGATGCAAATCACCCTGGAGACGCTGAACGTGCTGGCTAATGAAATGGGCCTGACGACTACTTTGGGGATTGGCAACGCCGGCTTTGGCATGCCAGACCAGACCGTCATCGACCTGGCATTCCTGATTGCCGCCATCCCCTGGGGTTTGCATTCCGCCCTCGTCGATCCCAAGACCGCCGGTTTGGTAGAGACGGTGCGAGCTATCGATTTTCTGACCAATCGTGATGCATACGGCGCTCGCTATATTCAACATTATCGAGATCGGCAAAAAAAGGATCAGCGCTCATGGCGACGCAGGCAATAAGATTAAAATTCGATTCCCAGCCTAATCGAGAACCGCTGCAGTTATTCCAGGCGCGTGTGCGGCTTTGCCCACACCCTTTTTGGGGAGGGCTCCTCGTTTGGTTGAGTAGCTACGTAGACAATAAAAGTTCAGACCGATCATCCTGATCGGTCTGAACTTTTATTGGTTATTATCAGGCGCTCCCGGTGCGACTCGAACGCACAACCACCGGCTTAGAAGATTTATTTATCGTCGTCTACCCCGTATATCTGGCGATTATGCGCCCACCAAGTCCACATACGGGGGCATTAATTGTCCAGTGTATGCATCCTGTACAGTGCTTCCACTGGGTTTGCACGTCCGGTTGCACGTCGCAGATTATATTACTATTCAACTGGATTGCCGATCTGTCGTCGATCATCCAATAAATCGAAATCCCCACAAATCTTCATATTGTGGGGATTTTTTAATCTCTTTGCGCGCCTGGGGGGACTCGAACCCTCAGCCTGCGGATTAGAAGTCCGCTGCTCTATCCAATTGAGCTACAGGCGCAATATTATTCTCAAACCCCTAAACAAAGCTCAGAAAATCACTGCTACGCAATAGGGGCATAGATGGAATTTTAGTCTATACACCTATTGGTGTCAATTAATTATTTGTCGGTTTTTCTATTACTTGGGGATTCCAAGCGATATAGAGTATCTGTGAATCTTCTAAATGCATTCTTACAAATGAGGACCAATCTTCGAAGCTTGGTATCCCCGTTGAATGGCCCTTAAAATCATTCTACAGAATGTCAGAACCTTGCTACCAAATAACTTGCTTACTCCGACTAGAAATAGCTTCAAATTATTGGGTTAGGTATTTTTGCATGGGAAATATATCGTCCGACCAAGAGCTTGCCCAATAACACAATCAATACAATTAGCTCAATCAGTAGAAACTGCAGCAAGAAAGGATTAGAAAAACTCCACCGAAACGCCTTTATAGCGTTAAATATAGCAAGTATATCCACACCTAATGTGTCCACCAAAAAACCGATGAGAAGAAGAATATTCAATGCAAGATTATTTTGTGAGATTTTAGAAAAGTTCTTGAAAGCAACTCGTGTACTTGGAGATTTACTACATGACAAAAATGCGTTGCTTATCTTTATTCGCCAATCAGCGAATTTCTCAAATCTCTTATCCAGTTCTTGCGGAGAAAATGTAGACCTAAACTTATACACTACATTTGCGAAAAACTTTTGGATCTTCCGTAAACCTTCCTTAGTCAAAGACATAAATTTCCTAACCAAACGCATCTGAAGAAGAGTATATAAAAACGACCCACTTAGCGATGTAAGCAATAGAACAATAGCCTTGTACCAAACATCCAGCCCTACAACATCAGCGATAAACAAGTAATCTGTTAGCCTCTCAAAGGAAAGCAGATATTCTTCAGAGATTGCAAATGCAAGGACCCATAGCAGAATATAAGCCTGAAAAGCTACAAAAACTTTGGGTTTCCTTACGAATGCTAGTTCACCGAACAGGATCGATACAAGGCCACACAAGTAAGCGAAACTGGCGATATCTAAGGTATCAATCAACCATACTTCACTAAATCCAACAAGGAAGGCTATCAAAAGCGAACCAACCAAGATGATTATTATTGTAATTGGAGTGTGATGAACGTTATACATCTTTTGGATCTCTTCAAATAGGCTTGTTATACGCCCCTTCATGGACTTATTGGAGTACATCAATCGTAACAATGCAGTAACAAGCCAGTTTGATAAGCTAACAAACAATAAGCTTACTACACCAATTCCGCCGTAGAAGAATAATGCTAAGCTAAATAAGGGAATAGAAACCCAAGGGATAGGATAATGGACAGTTGCATTAAATCCAGAAATTGTTTCGGGATAGTAAGGGGGATAAAAAACACCCATCAGCCACAGATGAATAGGCAATATAATTGACATAGTCAAGATAAAGGGGAAGCGGAGGGGTATTTTGCGAACGATATATCCTGATGTTCCAACCAATATTCCCCAAAAAACATTCACAAGCAAACCGCTCGTCAATGTTCCAGGTGCCCAGGGAATGCTGTTCTGCAGAAGGGCATATTCGAACAATCCTGCTAAAATCCCTGCCCCAACAGCAATTGTTACTTCTCCCCGATATGCTTTGTAAAGCTGCCATAACAAGGCGGCCCCAAGCAGTATTATTGCTGTTACGTAAGTTGTTATTATATTTTTCGCCAATAAGCCACCATGAATAAATATGTATGTACCTCCACTACGTAACACACCCCACATTCCTCCGAAAAGTACAATTTCTACCAAATATTTTGAAGGCGTAGTCAAATATGTAATTATCGTTGATGGGATGGGTCGAAGACCGCATTTGCGAACGAAGAAAACACAAGTAAGAGTAATTATGATAACGATCAAAATTCCCCAAATCCATCCTGGAATGCAAAATGAGGGCCTAACTCTAATAGAAAGGAGGCTTTTCTGCTCACCAACTACAATGCTTGCGTTGTAAGAACCTGGATCAGTATTCTCGGGTATTCGGTATTCTACGTAAACTTGTCTTCGACCGGCAATGTAAATCTCATCAGTTAGCGAAATCCATGGAGCTGCTGGCCCCTCAATCTGCAAACTCCCATCATCAACTACTATCATCAGCGTACCGATTTCCCCAGGACTGGTGGTGACTTGTATAGGAGTATATGTCGGCTTGATTGGTGGTTTGAGAACGGAAGCAAATAAGTGAGCGGTAGACTCTATGGTTGGACCGCCGCCATGGGGTCCGCCAAGCACTTGGGTATTATCTTCCACACGGATACGAAATTTCGCAAAGGGAGTAACAAAGCCTACAGAAGGCAGCATGGATATGTCATCCAATACGTCAATATAAAGGGACCACCAATTGAAATCGTCATCATATCTAAGTGCAGGGTGGGATTGTTGCCCCCGTAACCATTCACAAGCTAAAATTACTTCTTCAGAGGCGAGATTTGCTTGAATAAGTCTCCGGGCCACAATTAAAGTATTTAAAAAGCTCCCATCCCAATCACCTTCCGCCGATTGAGCATCCAGAACATATGACAAGGCAGCCTGTATCACAGGAGAAGGGGCATCAAGGTCCACCAACAAAGAGAGATAATAAGCGGTCTCCCCAACTTTCTCATCTTGATCACCAAAAATCAGATCGCCTGTTATTGCTCCACTATCTGTTTGGGTGGCGATAATCTCTTGACGATATCTAACCAAGGCTGGGTCATCCAATGAGATACCGGCTAGAATCATATCGCGAACCAAGAATCCCTCCATATCAAAGGCAACAGCTTTCTTTGTGAAAGCAACGGCTTTGCGCACATTCCGCATATTGGGATCCAAGCCAGCATCTTGTAAGAGAACCACTGTCATAATTGTCAATTGAGCATTTCCAAACCAACTGCCATCACTTTGCTGTTGAGTCAAAATCCATTCCACGGCTTTTTCGACTGTGGGGGATTCAATATCCCGATCCGTAGAAAGTAAGGCCCTCAGTGCAGACAAAGTTACCATATAATCACTTATAAGCTGCTTTTCCTTTGTGGAAATCACTAGCTGATCCAATTCAAAATCATTGGCAAAAATGATTTTCACCAATGGAAGCATTATGGCGGGATTTAGATAGGCTCGATTTAGCCTCTCGCGACCAACCAAGTCACTATCGGACCAATACCCTTCTTTGCTTTGCATCAAAATAAGATAATTGATCCCTAAATTTAAAATTCGACCAGATGGCGGTTCTGCATTTAGGCCTAATGCAGACAAAACAAGGGCGGTAGTCATCAAATTGTACCCCCAGTGACCGATTGGTTTTTGTTGATTGACTAAAAAGGCTCTCCCAAAACTCGTCGCATCTGATTCTCCTTCAAGAAGAGACAAGGCGATCACAGCCCAAGCAGTCCCTGACAAATTCTCATCTCCTGGTAACTCGCCACCTGATAACCAACTACCGTCAGATTTTTGATTATCCTTTAGCCAGGCAACTGCCAAAGAGCATTCCTGATAATACCCATACACCCCCATCACGAGCGCGGCCAAAGCGGTTTCACGAACAGTACTCTCTTGAGCACTACCCCATCCGCCATCAGGATGCATCTGATCGGTCAGCCAGTTAAGGTCTTCCTTACGGTCAACATTTACTCCTGCTTCAACGAATGCCAATGCTATCAGGGCCAATTCAGTTGAAAAAACATCTGGCTCATTGGGAATCTCGTGATATAAATTCGGGAATCCATATACCCATCCACCAGTAGGGAAGCGGCCACTTAGCAATAATTTCGCCTGGTCTTTTGCCAGGTCGTCTTTCCCTGCCAATGACAAGGCCATAAGCGACCATGCGGTTACCAAAATAGAATTGCGATCACCCACATGCTTAGCAACATATCCCAAAGCTTGTTGAACGGTTTTGGCATCTGCGGGTGCGCCACTCCAGAGCAAAGCTGCCAGAATTGGAGGGGTTACATCCCACGGTGACATAGCTGTCCCCACTACATCAATTGGACCGCTCCATGAGCCATCATCGCTTTGATAAAGCTTCAGAAAACGGAAGGCTTGCGCAATCGCTTCTTCTTCCAAATCACCTGAAACAGGTGTTGTCGAAATTTGACCAAACAACAAACATAAGACAGTCAAGGTATTAAGAAAACGCATTCTATCTATTCACCTTTTGCAACCGGTAGAAGCCATATCCCATCTTCTCCCCCAATTCTTGCAGAGATCGCTATGTATTTACCATCCGGTGACCAGACTAAGTCACCGATGCGTTCAGCTTCCAGATTAGCAATCAGCTTTGGGTTACTACCATCCGCAGAGACGAGCCATAATGCTCGATCCGAGCTGGATTCCTTAGAATAAATATATGCAATCCATAAACCATCTGGTGACCAAGTGGGATAATACGCACAACCAGAGGTGTTTACCTGGATGGGTGACGCCTGGGCACCGACAATTTTCAGAAAACAAGTGTTGTCCCCCATATTTTCAATAGCTGAAATGACCGCTCGATCCGCTAGAGGAGAAAACGACTGGCCGGCGTGTGTGTTTGCGTCAACCGCTCCGAGAAGTGTCAAATCTCTGGTATTCAAAGAATATCTAAGAAAAGTGCGATGCCACATATACGTGGTATCTGATGGAAGTTGCATGATGACGAACACCATAAATTCGTCGTCCTCAGAAAAACCAAAATCATTGTCTATGTGAATGAATTCTGAACCCAGGTATAAAGACTCTTTGACCAACTCAACCAGGGATTGACCCTCATTAAACAAGTCGGTAAAAGGATGAAGCGATTCGCTTTCGATATCTATTACCCAAATCCCATCCGGGTGGTCAGTGCTTGATCCCGTTCCACCTGATCCAGCAATAAGTGTAGTATTTCCAGGCACAGGCTGAAAGCCACTCATTGAAAAGGGTGCTGTTGACACGGAGTGAACAATAATCCCCTCGCGATCGACAACTTGTATCGTGCCGTTGTCTGTCGCGAAAATGATCAGCTTGCCTTTAGGAAGGAAGTTATATGTATCAGGACTAGCCTCCGCACTTAGCCTAGTAAGTTGGTGCATGTGACCACTCATATTGGTGATCCAAATGTTGCCCACAAGTCTGGGATATTCCCCACTTTCATCAATATTACCAGACCAAAAAACTAGCGATTGTCCATCAGGTGCCCAGACGATATCCCTGTGAATCACTCCTTGGCTTGAGATCAAAAGAGACGGGTCACCGAAGGTTGGCATACTTAGGTTATTCTGAACAAGTGGTTTGGTTGGTATTGGCAAATTTTCAACTATAAATGTGCCCTTGTAGTTCTCAAAAATTGGTTCACCAACCCAAAGGTAGTAACCTTTATTTACATTGAATAAAGACGGGAAGAGATCAACATAGGCTTCGCCTTGAAACTCACGGGCCGATGGCAATTTTTCTTCCAAAGGATAGAATCCGACGCGAATGCTGTCAATGAAAAAGAACGAGTCAACATCAAGCGTTCGCCCGAGACGTTGCAACGCATCAGCGTCTAAATCCCCCAGATTGTCTTTGATATCACCAATGACTTCAAGGGAATATCTTTCTTCAAGGAATTTCCGGGACTCGCTTCTAATGTAATCAATAGCCTCCGGATAAGAATGAGCCGTTTCCTCATCGTAACCCAAGCTCAATAACACTCGTTGGCCTTCCTCCCAGTCAACAATTGATAGCTGTTTTTCCAGACTGGCAATCGCTTGACCCAAAACATTCTGCAATAATGGCCAATTTGGGTTGCTTACATCATCAACTTCACCCGAATCAGCTGGGAATACTACCGAGGGTTGTTCGCTTTCTGCTGTCAATCCCCATTCATAGGTGTTCGACTCCTGGGGAGGAAGAGACCATTGTGGGGAACTCATCTCACAGGAAGAGATTGTCCCTACCATCACTGCGATAGTAAAAAGGAGATAACTTAATCGTACAGTCACTTCAGAATACTGATCCTTCAAACCAAGTTCTCTTGTATTTGAAATTGATAGGCTTCTATTGTAATCCATGCACACGAATAGCTTGTTCTACACGAGCAATACGGTCTTCGAAGGGAGGATGAGTATCAAATAATGCTGCAAGTATGTCATTGGAGCTCCCACCTTGCTCACTAGAAAAACGAGTGAATAAAACTATAACCGCGTTAGGATCGTATCCTGCGTGAGCCATATAAACTGTTCCATACTCGTCGGCATCGAGTTCAGCCTGACGGCTCCAACCATTTACGGCCACTAAAGCTACGATCTGAGTAGCAATTTGCACACTCTGATCCTGATAAATCGTCTCAAGATTTGGATCTCCTGACACGACCGCTTCCAGAGCTGCTTGGCCCGCGGCAATAGCCTCTATTTGTTGAGCCCCGTGACGCAAAGCAACATGAGCAATTTCGTGTCCAATAACTCCAGCTAGTTCATCATCCGATTCGACGTAATTTATCATCCCACGAGTAACATAGATAAATCCACCAGGAATAGCGAAAGCATTCACTTCGGATGTATCAACAACTTTGAAAGTATACGCAATATTATTCCTAGGCTGGAATGCTTCAATCCGTTCTCCAATGAGAGTGACACGCTTGATTAGAACATGGTCTGTACTGAGAGGAAATTGGCGCTCGAAATCTTCGGATGCCTGTTTACCGATCTCGATTTCTTCTTCATCCGTCAGATGCGGAACTTCGATATCTAAACCTGGGATGATTACCGGTGTCAAGGTGGGCTGTGATCCTGGAGTAGACCCAGGCAATGTGATCGAGGGAGTTACTTCAACAACATCTGGGGGGGATGCTGTTATTTGTGGAGACGATTCCTCTTCCTCGAGTTGGGTAATTGGAGTTTCCGTAGCTGCCTGCTTGACAATCCATTGTGGTGCCAGGGAAAGCACAGAAAAGCAAGCAACAATTATCAACACTGCGACCACTCCCCCCCACAGTTGCCATCGTTTCCAAATAGGATGCTTTGACAAGATCGATAATGACAGTTGCAGTCTACCTCTAGAGGATACTAACAGGGAGCCGCAACGCGAACAATAGTTAGCAGTCCTCTGATTAGGATTTCCACAGGAATCACAAAAGAGTTCTTGATATACAGTTAAAGCACATCCGCAATGATTACAGAATTTTGCGCCAGGGCGATTGACAACCTGACATTTAGGGCAGGATTGATCAGTCATAAACGCTATCCTTCTATTTTTTTAGAATCAGCTATCAATAATCTGGGTTAAATACTGGGATAATTCAGTAGCAGGCAGTGAACCAACATAAACCATTTCGATTACACCATCCCGACGCACAAAGAATTTAGTAGGAAATCCTTGAACACGGTAAAGTTCATTCACATCACTATCGCTATCTAATAACAAATTGAAGGTAAGTTCTATCTGATCGGCATAAGAGAGTACATCCGAACGGCTATCGCCAACATCCACTGCAAGGATGACCAATCCATCATCCTGATACCTCTCATATTCAACCTGAATAGTTGGCATTTCTTCCCGACAATAACCGCACCACGTAGCCCAAAAAGTAATCAGCACTGGCTGACCGGTCAGATCGCTGAGTGTGACTGTATCGCCGCTACGGGCATCCATTAAGGTGAAATCTGGAGCAACTTCATCTTGCACCGGCTTTCCCTCAGGGCGGATAGTTAGCGACGGGGTAATAGTTAGAGACGGCGCAGTAGTAGGCTCAGTTAGAATAACAGATGTTGGAGAGGGAGTGTTTGTAAGAGTGAAACTAGGCGTCAGATAAGCTAATGTGGAAGTATCTGCAGCTATGACGGTTGCTGTTTCAGATACCAACCAGTCAATAACGCTTTGATCTCGTAGAATGATGAAAGCAAATCCTCCGACGCAAATTAAAATCAACACCACAGCAACTGGCCAAATCGGAATAGGGTGTTTTCGAGGAGAGAAAGTTGAATAGAGCATCTGGCCACACTTGGCGCAGTATTTGGCAGCTTCTCGATTCTGGAAACCGCAATTCCGGCAGTTCAACTTCTTATCAAGTGAGGGCAGTATTGGTGGCGGGGACAGGTGAGGCTGAAGGAGAGATTTTCCACAACGTGTACAGTGCCTAGCGCCCGCGCGGTTGAAATCTCCACAGAAATCACAACGAATCTGTCCAGAATCTCTTTGAAAAAGCCTGGGCAAAACAATCAAACTCCGACCGCAATTGCGACAATAGCTTGCGTCTCCACGGTTTGCAGTTTTACACACTGGACAAGTCTTTGGTTGCAAATCTTTTCTCCTCAGGATGCAGCTGCCAGTTCAGGGTTCAGTAACCAAGAGATTGTCAAAGTACGCTCGAGCCTGCCCCTCACCACCACAGGTGCAGTTATACAGCCCAATCAAACCTTCTACATCCTCGACATCTTCCATGGTTGCTGCTAATACACCATTGCACAGGACCTTGATTTGCTTCCCCTGAAATATTACCTGTAAATGGTTCATTTCTCCGACACCGTTAATTATCTCAGGCTTGTGATAGGATAAGTAATTTGCAATTTCCCACTTTGTGTCCCAATAATGATATTCGATCAGTTCAATAGTGTGCATCCCACTGTCTAATCGGACCAGATAAAAACTGACTTCCTCTCGATAACGCACGATGATGCCATATCCACCAGGCGTTTGGTCCATTCCCCAGGCATCTACTTCTACACTAGCATTGCGAAATAATTGTTCATCAAGTAATTCATAAGAGAAGAGATAGCCTCTATCTATAAAAATGAAATAGCGCCCATTTTCATATCCCAGAGTTCTCCCATCTTGCTCCCAGATATCATCAGGAGTGCTGAAATTCGATAGATACAATATGCTAGGGGTTGGCGTCAGTGTGTTTGTTGGGGATACTGTAATCGTAGGTGAAGGAGTAGAAGACATAAAAGGAATTGGGGTTGCGGTCAAGCTGGGTGATAGTGTAGCAGATATTATTGGGGAGATGGTGGCAACCTCCTTTGGCCAAGGTATATATTTCCCCAACGCAATGAAAAGGGCAATACAGGCTATCAACAAGATGCTGCTAAAACCGACGACATTCCAATTCCAGTATTTCCGCCAACCAGGTTGCAAGGCCTGACGAAAATTATCTACATTCCTGAAACGTTCTGCATGTTTTAATTGCATCGCCTTTTGAATAGTATCGCTAACACGCACCGAGACACGTTGATTTTGCTGGCGGGCAGTCTTCATCGGAGGAGTATTCTTGTTCAACAGCGCAATGCTGTCCGGTGGAACTTGTCCGGTTAACAAAGTATATAGCGTCGCGCCCAATGCATAGATATCACTGCGTTCATCTGTACCTCCCTGTCCATACTGCTCCGGAGGTGAATATCCCGGCATAACCCCACGTGCCCCTTTAGCTGTTTTTTTGAGAGGATCATAGGATTTGGCTATCCCAAAATCTACCAGTATTGCCTGTCCTTCAGGAGTAATACGGATATTTGCTGGTTTGATGTCACGATGAATAATTGGAGGCTGACGGCTATGCAGGTAAGTTAAAGAATCGCAGATTTGCGAAATCCACTCCACTGCCTGGCGCTCCAAAAGGGGACTATTCTGTTCCAGTATTTGTTCTAAATCTTCTCCTTCGATATATTCCATCACAAGGTATTGCCCTTGTGATGGAATGACAAAGTGATCATATACACCCGGTAAGTTAGGGTGGCGCAAATTAAATAAGAGGGATGCCTCATCTTGGAACTGAGATTGTGCCGCAGGTGTTGTGTCGTAATTTTCTTTTACGGCGCAAGGCCCTTTCAAACTTAAATCCCAGGCACGATAAACAGCCCCAAAGCCACCATGAGCAATCAGCTTGACGATGCGATATCGATTATTAATGATTTGTCCAGTAGAGAGAGCCATATCTACTTACTCCCTTGGGACACCCCACAACTTGACCAATCCAT
>CAZUSV010000058.1:0-28729 GCA_964622645.1 uncultured Anaerolineales bacterium | reverse complement strand
GTATTGGATGACTTTGCTCTCTATTCGGTTTTTAATGTGCGAAATTTAGGCTTAGAAGAGTCACATAGTGAGAAACTAAAAGGTGTTAAACTTATCGAAGAACGCAGCTCACGCAGGCTAGTCACAACTTTGTTTGCGGATATGACCAATTTCACGCGGGCAGCGGAGGGATTGGACCCTGAGATTGTCTATCGAGCGATTAGATCGGTTTTAGAGCAGCTGGCGCAAATCATCAAGAGGTTTGGCGGTCGAGTGGATCGCTATTATGGGGATGGTTTCCTGGCCACATTTGGGCTCCCAGAGGCCATTGAAGGGGATCAACAACGCGCCTTAATGGCCGCTTTAGCCATGCAAGCCTTTATGAGAGAACAGCAAATTGATGCGCTGGATGACTTGAACTGGGATATGCAGCTCAGGATAGGCGTAAATGTAGGACAGGTGGTAAGCGGGCAATTGGATACCGGGGCGCTATTCGATAGCAGCGTATTTGGGCATGCTGTCAATTTAGCCAGCCGCTTGCAGGCCTCGGCTCGGCCTGGAACGATCCTGGTCAGTGAAAAAGTACATCGCCAGATGCGCTTGCGCTTCGATTTCCAGGCCCCAGTGAAGCTGCAACTGCGCGGCATCGATAGTCCAGTGGTGGCCTATGAACTCATTGGCCAACGCACCCAACCGGAACCCATGAGGGGTTTGGCCGGTCGTCAAGCCCCACTGATTGGCCGCTACCAGGAATATGAGCAAATCATCGCCGGTCTTGAAAAAATGACCGTCGATCACCAGGGCGTTGTTGCCTTGATAACCGGGGAAGCTGGGGTTGGAAAATCTCGTTTGGCCGATGAGATATTATTGCCGGGTAGCCAGGGGTATGGAATTGTGCGCACGCAGAGTTCAGCCCTCGAAGCGACAGGATATGCCTTGCTGAGGGATATTCTGAAAAACTTTGCTGGGATTATGCCTGACGATGGCTGGAGCATCCAGCGAGGTAAGCTCGGAAAATTCCTATCTCAGATGGGTGATATTGGCGAGGAAGTAGTTGCTATATTCGAAGAACTCCTGCGTGGCAGATCAATCACAGAGTTGCAACATGAGGACCCTCAAGGGCATCAGCGAAGGTTGATCGTTGCCTTCCGCAGGTTGTTAGTCCGTTTATGCCATCAAAAACCTCTGGCAATGCTCTGCGATGATGTCCAATGGGCCGATTCATCCTCGCTGGAAGTGATTTCACATGTACTCAACCTTACCTTCGAGATCCCTTTGGCGCTCATCTTTGTGGCGCGTGCTGAATTTCGGGAGCGGTTGCTTGAATATCTGCAAATCCCCGCTTTCCCCACGAATATATCATTCATCGATATTCAGCTGCAAGCGCTTTCTTTCGAGGAATGCGATCACCTTGTTGAAGCGTTGCTCGGCGAAATGGATTTGCCGCCATCTTTAAAGCAAAGCATCTATGGCAGAACGGCCGGAAACCCTTTATATATTGAAGAACTGATTCGGATGTTATTGGATCACGAAATTATCCATCAAGTAGACGGGGCCTGGGTACTGCGTGGGGATTGGAGCCAATTTATCGAGCGAGTCCCTGAGACAGTCAATGCGTTGTTGCTTAGTCGGTATGATCATCAACCCAAGCATCGCAGAGTGATCCTGGATAGTGCCTCGGTAATCGGCTCAAGTTTTCATTTGGATTTATTGTCTCTAGTGCTTGATATTCCTGGTACAGAATTACGGGAGGAGATCAGAGGCCTGGTTGAGGTTGATTTTATTCGTCGTTCTCCAGGGGTCGGCTCTCCTGTGTATGCGTTCCGACACGCCTTGATGCAAGAGGCCATTTACGAGACCATACTGCTTGAAGACCGCTCGAAATTCCATCGCAGGGTGGGGGATGTTTTGGTTGAGATTGGTGAGCAGTTCTATGTCGATACAGACGCGGTTATTGGGCATCATTTTGAGTTGTGTGGTTCGGATGATGCAATTGCATACTTAATCAGGGCTGCAAATCAGGCTGCTGAAAGGTATGCCAATGAAGAGGCGATTTCTTATTTCGAGCGTATCTTGAGCATTATCGACCATAAAGGTGAGCGAAAAGAACTTATTGATGCAGCGATTGGGTTTAGTCAAGTTTTAAATCGAATGGGGGATTGGCGCGCTGTTTTGGAACATCTTCAGGTAGCACTGGATTTTCCTGCTTCACAACATCTTTCCGACTATCGACGCGGGGATGTCTATTACCAACTAGGTTTAGCTTACGGTAGTATGGGTGAGCTTGACAAGTCCCTGAATTATTTTTCTTTAGCTGCCACAGCTTTGGAGAATGTTTCCCACGAAACCCAAGCTTTTCACCGGACTGATATTGACAGGGAGATTGGCTGGGTATTATTATACGATGGGAAATTTGGCGAGGCGCTGCCCCATGCCAGGTCGGCATTAGATCTGGCCAGACAAGAAGGTCGCTTGGAGGCTGAAGGGAGTGCCTATAAACTGTTATCAGTGGTGCATTTTAGAACTGACCAGGTACAGGAAGCTATCGCCAGTGCAGAGCATTCCTTGAGCATTCGTGAAAAAGTGGGTGATGTTTGGGGCGCGGCTTCATCACAAACCGCACTGGGGTATTTCTATCACCAAATCGGGCAGTGGTCGTTGGCTGAGAAAATGCTTCGCCAGGCCATTTACGTTCAACGCGAGGTGGGGGATAAGTACAACCTGGCATCGAGTTGGGTTAATTTGGGGTTATTGCTCCTCGATAAAGGTCAGTACGCCGAAGCCCTGGAATGTATGAATGAAGCTATCAGCATTTTGCCTGATTATGAATTTCCGTTGTCGGACGTCAGTATGATTTACCAAAATCGCGGCCTTGTGTTCTTGCGTTCTGGGAATACTGATCAGGCGATTAATGATTTCGAAATCGGGCTAGAGACTGCCCAAAAGCAAACCAATACGGATTGGATCGCGCTTGCATATGCGAACCTTGCAGATGGATTTCTTAAAAAAAGAATGGCCAAAGAAGCAGAAGCAACGATTGAAAAATCATTGAGGATAGTTGATGAAACAACCTCGAATGAATTTAAAGTTGATGTTTATCGGGTGAAGGCAATGATTTCATGCGCTCAGGGGATTTTTGAAGAGGCCTATCAAGAGAATCTGATTGCACAGGACCTTAGCGACGAAATCGGAAATCGATTCCAACGGGCAAGCCTATTGATCGATAAAGCCGATATTTATCTGGCACAAGATGCGGGAATCATATCGTTAGATGAGATCCTCGATGAATTGGAATTTGCACTGGATACCTTCCAGCAGATGAACGCTACGATTGATATCGAGCGCGCTGAAGAGTATATCTACCGCATTTTGGCTGACCAAACATCTGATCCAGCTGAAATGGATACGACCAAGGTGTATCCGATTGTTGTGGTGAACATCCATATGTTGCTGCCCGATGTGGCTGATAAACAACTGGAAGAAGTATTCGCGGCTCAAAGGGATCTGACCGATGATCTGAAAAAGTTTGCTGAAAAACAAAATATGTTCCTTTCTGCAATCCCATCTGGGGTCTCTTTATTCTTATTGAACATTTATCCTTCAGCGATCGATCGTATGGCGATGAATGCCATTGAGATCTCTCATGATACCATCCTGTCGTGCGTGCGCCTAAATCGGTCTCTGCGGCGAAATCTTGGTCACGAAATTCGTATCAAAATTAGCATCACCATCGGGAAGACCGGTGAATTGATCAGCAACCAGGAATCGGCAGACTTGTATTCTAATGTGTCTCAACCAGGTCATCAGGCTAATTTCCTGGCCGAGATGGCCCCAGAATATGGTGTGTTGATCACTGGCGAAGTTCCCGCCAATGCTCATGATGCTTTTGAATTGGAATTGTTTTCCACTGAAACGGAGCAGCGCTTCCCCCAGCCGGTTTACCTGCTTGGAGAAGCAATTTCCAGCGCAGAATTCGATGTTCCCTTGCCGCAATCTAGCCGGCGATTGATTGGGCGCCAAACTGAGTTGGAGTTCATTTGTGAAAGGATTACAGGTTCATCTGCCCAGGGAAGAGGGTCACTGATTTATCTCGAAGCAGAAGCAGGCATGGGCAAGACCAGGCTCTTGCAGGAAGTCATGGGCGCGCTGGGGCAGCAATACATTTTCTTAAGCGGTAAGTGTGAGGCCTTTCGATCGAATATCAGTTTCTGGCCTCTGATCGAGATGCTCGAAAAAGAACATCTTCCCAAAAATCCCCAATATTTACGCTTGAAAAGCATGCTGGGACTGCGCCCTCCTGATGAGGCTGACGAGGCTCTGCTGGGCAACTTGCCCCCCGATGCGATGAACAAGGAGATCTTCGCTTGCCTGCGAGAGTTTTTACTTGGGCTGGCGGATCAACAAGCAGTGCTCCTGGTATTCGAAGATGTGCATTTCATCGATCTGAGTTCATTGGATCTATTGGATTACCTGGCTACGCTTATCGACGAAGCGCCGATTTCGCTGATCATGATCTCGCGCTCTGAAATGCCTGGTCCGCATCGGGCATTCGTCAAAAAGGTCGAAAGGATTTATCAGGAAGATTATTCACACATCTACTTCTCCGAATTGGATGAGGGAGAAAGCCTGGAATTGGTCCGGGATCTGCTTGAGAGCGATACGCTTCCCGATGGTTTGGAAGAATTGTATAAACCTTTTCTTGGACATCCACTCTCGATCGAAGAAGCCACCAGATACCTGGTTGAGCAGCGATACCTGCGTAATTTGAATAACACCTGGCTTCTAACAGATTTTTCAGACTCAACCCTGGGACAAATGCCAACCACCTATCGCGAGTTGTTGTTAAGACGACTAAACCGTCTCGATGAGGATTCACTTCACGTACTTCAGGCGGCAGCCCTATTGGGGGAAGTATTCGATCGCATTACGCTGAATTTCATGAGTTCGGGGAGTGGTCTTGGGCGGCGCTTGACAGAGTTATCTGAGAAGGGCTGGCTGCAGAAATCCCAGGCTGGAAATCCATCTCAATACCATTTCAACCATACCCTAACGCGTGAGTCGGTTTATTCCACGCTGGTGAGATCGAAAAAACAACTCCTTCACCAACGTGCCGGGGAGGCGATTGAATTCTTATACCCTGAGATCCAAGAAGAGAACCTGGAGATCCTGGCATTTCATTTTGAGCAGAGTGGTTTACTGGATAAGAGTCTCTACTATGCCGTCAGAGCAGCAGAGAAATGTGCCCGCAGGCATGCCCTGGAGGAGAGTCGCCGGTATTTCCGCAAAGCTGAATCGATCCTGGATCAACGCGATCAACCTCAATCCAGGATGTTGAGCAGGGTTCTGCTAGGGTTAGCCGATGCCCACTTGCGACTTGGCGAACCAACCAAGGCAGTCCAATCTGCACAAAAACTAATCTCTGGCTCTGAAGAATTATCCGAATCCTTGCAGGTTGCCTGCCAGCGTCGTTTGGGAGAGGCACGGCACATGCAAGGCGATCTGGAGTTGGCGCTTGACCACTATCGTCAGGCTTTAGAATTCATCGATCTGGCTGATGATCACCAGACGAAATATAGCGGTAAGGAGCTTGTCTCGATAGAAGCAGAGTGCCTTGAAATCCAGATTGGCATAGCCAGGATATATTTCGATATGCATCGCAATGAAGATGCTAAAGAGCAGGCTCTCAAAGCGTTGGATAGTATCAGCCAGGATGATTATCCCGCCGGTGCTGCCAGGCTTTGCAACTTGTTAGCGGGTATCTTGTATCGCCAAAGGAAAGTTGATCAAGCCATCGAGCTTGCAGAGCGCGGTCTGGCCATTTACCAAGCTAATGGTTTCCGAGATGGGGCCAGTGATACCTATTCCAATCTGGGTATATTGTCAGCCGCAAGGCAGGATTTCGAATCCGCAGATGATCATTTTTCGTTGGCTCTGGAATTAAACATATCCCTGGGAGATGTCGAGGGGATTGCCATCACGCGCAACAACCTGGGTCAGTTGAAGATCTCGCAAGGCCAACCCAACGAGGCGATTTTCCACCTGGAAAAATCGATCCATTGCGCCAGATTAGCGGACTTGAATCGTACGTTGTTACAGGCGATTGCCAACAAAGGGTATGCCTTGATTATCGGGAGCGAGCCAGTAGAGGCTTTGGTGATTTTAACCGAAGGGGAAAACCTGTCTGGAATGCATCGCTATAATGATCTACTCGCTGAGATGCTGTGGAAGAAAACAGAATGCTACCTGGCGCTAGATGAAATCGAGGCTGCCCTCGAAACTGCTCTCAGTGCGCTTGGTCAGGCCAGAGAATTGAAGCGCAGTGATATCGAAGCGCAGGCCTTGAGAGTCTACGCCCGGGCACTTCGCAAAAAGGGAGATCAGGTGGATGCTAGGTATGTAGCTCGTGAAGCCTGGGAGATGATGATCAATGACCTGGACCCTCAGAAGCGCGCCCAATTCGCTCTCGATTACGCCTTGAGTTTATCTGCCAACGACCAGTGTACCGAAGCCGAAGATTTGGTAGAGATGCATGTGCGCGGTGTCAGGCTCGTCGAGCTAGAATATATTCTGGAAGAATTCGCGGGAGTCTTTGGGGAAATTGAAAATTTGGAATAAAGGTTCGGGTATTCAGAATTAGTCAACAGTAGGTTGAACAAATCACCAAATGGAAGTTTATTTCACATCTGCCCCTCGCCTCCCAATCCCTTCGATGTGCTCAGGATAAGTCTGGGGGGAGAATTACACTTCAGTTCACCCCAACGCCATAGGCGGGGGGGGGTAAGGGGGCGTTACCACGGCTCGGTCAGGAGACCGGCCACAGCAGAATTTTGGGGAATCTATTTACGATAACATCTCTCATCGCCACACCTACCAAGAAACTTACTGGGCCATTGCGAACTGCTGCGCATCGTTACACTCAGTGTAAACTCCACACAGTGGAGTGCGGCAATCTCCTCCATAAGTGGGAGACTGCCACGCTCCCGCTCGCAGTGACACATGGCAGGGTTTCTTTCTACACTTCGTGCATGAGCAGCGCCCCAAACGTTGTGGATTCCCCTTCGGGGATCGGAATGACATCTAGTGGTGGAAAGATTTCCAAATACTTACTGACAGGCTGCTTCCCAGGCTTCATAGAGCTCGCCAATCTCAGCGAAACTGGTCCATTGTAGGTAGCCCTGTGCGACCAGGGGGTCGATGACCTCGGTCAACATCTGATCCCAGGCGTTGAGATGGTCGAGAAATTCCTGGGAATATTCGACCTGTCCGCTGGCTTCGTTGTAATGCATGTAGTTGGGATCGCCGGTGCGGGAGTAGAAATGGCCCACATGCGTGATGACGTAAAAGGAATTGACCCGTTGATCGTCAGCGAAGCGGATGAACTGGCTGAGCATCGGGCGGATGCGCTCAGTGACGCGCTGGGGGTGGCGGGTGAGGGCCTGCCCCCAGCCGGGGATGTAGACGATTTGTGTGGCAGGATCATGGGTCAGGAAGCCGGCGATATCCCTCAAGGCGTTGACCTGCCCGGGTCGCCAGGGATTGTTGTACAGGTAGTCGTATGAGCTTTGCGTAGTCCTGTCCTTGAATCCAGAGAGGGTCTGGATGCCCGCCTCAGCAAAGCGGCTGGTGGCAGGGAAGTCGAAGTTGCCGTTGTGATCGGTGACGGGGATACCTGAGGCACTCTCGAATAGCTGGCGCATGTTTTGGGCATAGCTGACGATGTCATCATTTGTGATAGCCTTCTCCCAGCCCTGGTTCGTATTGCAATCGTTTGAGCTGCGTGGCACGCCCTGGGGGTCGATGCAGTTAGGCCCATGGGTATGGTTGGAGTACACCACGTTGTAATTCTGGGCTAATTCGGCCAGCAGCCCAGGATGGAAGCCTTCTTCGGCTGCCTGGGGCCAATCCTGTTCGGGTTGGATGGTCAGAAAGCCGCCGTGCTGGTGAATGATCCGGGCCAGTTCGCTGAAGATGGCGGTTTGCTCTTTGAAGTAGGCGCGGCTGGTGTGCAACAAGTTGGGATCTTCGATGTGGATGACCAGGTTGAAATGCGTCACTGCGGCTGGCTCTACGGGCACTGTCACACCGCCCACGCTTCGACTCTGGCCCGGATACTCGGCCATACGCCAGACGGGCACAGCGATCTCCACATCGTCGATATAGAGCATTGTTTCTGGTCCGACTTCGAAGGTCAGCAAGGCGTAAAGGACAGCTTTGGTTGTGGCTACCTTGAGTTGAACGTAGGTCCACTCCTGACCGACGAAGACGGTTTCTCCGCGAGTTGGGACTCCTAACTCATTCTCCCTCTCCATCCAGAAGACCATTGGTGTGACGGGAGCTTTGCCTTCGGGCACGCGCACCCAGGCTGAGAAGTGCAACTCTTCGCCTTTTTCGACATAGCCCCTGGCCCCAAAGGTGACTCCCTGGTCAGCGCCCGCTTTGACGGCGTATCCCCAACTGCCACTGTGAGCAGCCTCTTGGGAGCGCTCAACCAGGGCTATTTGCAGGTCACCGTTTGGGTGAGCCAAAATATCCACTTCTGCAGTGCCTTCTTCGAAGCTGCTGTCAGCAAATACATTCTTGAAATCCAGCAGTTCTTCAGAGACGACGGCGCGCTGTGGGTTCGGTAGGTCGCAAACAGATTTTGGTACAGAGGCTTCTGGCTGCGGTGGTGATTGTGCGCAATCAGCGGGGCAATTGGCCGCGTTTTCCGGCCCGTCGCAGACGCCATCACCGCAGCGATTTTCGCTTTGGGCTGGGGGGATATTGTCATCTGTCGATACTTCGCTTTCTGTAAACCCGCTCAAGGCGCAGGCCATGGATATCAAAATCAGAAGGGAGATGAGAATGCGTTTCATTTTTTTCCTTTGAGAGGGTTAGATGGTCTCCCACTATCGTGTTGCTGGCAACGCCCTTGGCGACCGCGGAGAGCGCAAAGATCGCTGAGATTTGTCACATATACTTGTTTTTCTCAGCGTTCTCAGCGAACTCTGCGGTAAGTTTGGAAGTTGATTTTCCATAACAACACTCTATCGGGAGACCACCGAAGGTTAGGGGGCAATGTAAATATTGGGCCTGGCTTGGTATTGTTCTCGCCAGATCTCTACTACCTGCGAATAGGTGACATATTCGACTTTCCCAGCTGCGACCAGGGGTGATAGTTGCTCCAGGAAGGCTTGTAATTTTGCATATTTCTCGGGATGAAAGATGATGTTTTGTGGTACGGCAATCGTAGCGGTGTATATCCCCTGGGGGTCGAGCGCACCGACCTCGAGTTGAGTGAGTACATCTTGCACGAATTCGGAGGTAGAGCGTTTTCCTCGTTTGGTTCCCCAGTTGTCATATTCGCCTGGGCCGACATATACGAGCGGACCATTGGGATCATGTACCCAGAAATCTTCACCAGTTCCTTTTGGAATCCACACTCCGCTGGCGATGTCATCGTCTGTGAAATCGCCCAGGTGATGTTGGGAACTGACCGCCAGGGTCAGAACCTCAGGCGTCCATGTGAAGTCCGGGTAAAGCAAACCGCGTTCCCCTCTAGTTAGCGTTTCCCATTGTTCGGCGTCATCCCACACCAGACCGCCAGCATTCTCGCTGATCGCAGCGCTGACCTGGCCACCCAGGTAACGGATATCGGCGTAGTTGTCCCGCCCATCTTTGTCCCAGCCGCCTTCTTGATGGGCATCGATCTCGTAGCCGTAATGCTCCGCAAGGAAGTCGAGCACATTCTTGCCCTGGGTGGTGGATTGCATGGCGGCCGTTTCGCACCGCGAGACCCCCATGAAGAACTCGTACTCTATTTGCAGGTTGATGGCTGCTTCGTAGGGGGCCATTGCTTCGGCGAACTGAAGCAATTTCTGACGGAAATCAGGATAGGCCTGGCAATTGGCATAGACGGGTGTATCTTCGATGTGCAGGGCAACAGTCACATAGATGGGATGAATACTCCTATCATTTGCTATGGGAGTGGTTGATGGCTTTTTTGCTAGCGGTGATGTTTCGGGTTGGTTTATGTCGTTTGCATCGCCTAACACACTACCATAGGAGCAGGCCATAGAGAGCAGTAGCAAGGTGATTAGAGGAGCATTGATCGGTTTCATCTTAATTCTCCAACTTTTTTCACCACCAAGGGCACCAAGGACCACAAAGAGAGGTAATAATTCTTTGTGCCCCTTGGTGATCTTCGTGGTTTATCTAAGGTGCTGATCGAAGAAATCCAGCACCATCTCTAGAATAACCCTCATGCTGGGGTTCAACTCGCCGTCTCCGGCGCGCAAGAAACCGTGACCAGCATTTTCGACCGTGATAAAAGTGGATGGCACTCCCTCAGCAGTCAAGGCCTCGTGCAGCCGTTCGGATTGGCGGATAGGCACAACGTCGTCCTGGTCGCCATGTAGGATCATGAAGGGTGGATCATCGGCGGTAATGTAGGTCATCGGGCTGGCGATCGTGATGATCTCTTCTTCACAAGAATCAGCGCCGAAGACAGTCTCGATCTTCGAGGGGATGCAGAACGCCTCTTCATCCGTAGGACCGAACAGATCTACGACGGCTTGAACGCGGCTGGAGTATTCCTGATATTCTCCCGATCCTTCCAGCCCCGAGGCCGGATCAGTTGTACCCAACAATGCCACCAGATGACCCCCGGCGCTGCCGCCGAAAGCGCCGATGCGTTCGGGGTCGAGATTGTAAAATGCTGCCTTGGCGCGTAGATGCCGGATAGCGCATTTGACATCCTCGATGTGCGTCGGGAACAAGTACTCCGGTGAAAGGCGGTAGTTGACCGAGACTACCAGATAGCCGTTTTTGCGCAGGGGTTCAACCAGGCGATAGCCGGCGCCACTGGATTTATCTCCACTGACCCAGCCACCGCCGTGGACGTAGACTGCTACCGGCCAGGGTTCGTCCCCTTCGTCGGGGTAATAGACGTCCATCAATTGTGCTTCGTTGTCGCTGAGGCTGCAATAGGGGATATCTTTTTCTGTGCTGCCCAATTTTGCCGGATCAAAGGTTGTCGATGGATCCAGGCATGTTTGCGTTTGCTCAATGGGTTCGAACAGAAACGCAGCACTTGTGTCGGGATACTCCAATACGATTTCAGAGACATTCACCGGCGAGTACGTGCAGATAGTTGGGGGTTCCATGTTTGCCTTGACAGGATAGAAATCCTGGCTGGCAGCTCCGGGCAGCGTGAGGGTTGCACATCCGGATGCGTTTGTCTTGCCGCCGAAACCGCCACCCTGAGCCAGGGAGACAGAAAATGTGAAATCTTCCAGCGGCTGATCGTCGGCATCTAGCTCTCCGTTTGCATTGCTGTCGACATAGACGCAACCGTGAAAGAAGGTATCGGCCAAAACCTCGGGCGGCGTAGGGCGCGGGACCAGCCCTGAGATCGCATTGCAAGCCAGGGTTCCAAGAGATAATGTGAGGAGTAAAAGGGGTATTGGTTTCGTTATTATGTTCATATTATTTGGCATGTGCTATCAAAAATCAGATAGTCTGTTCTAGAATAACTTCGTCTTCTCTAATATCATTCCGATCCCCGAAGGGGAATCCACAGCGCTTAGGGCGCTGCTCATTCAGAAAGAAACTCTCATCGATGTCATCGCCCTGCGCGCCTGCCCAAAGGGCCGCATGGCGTGGCGTTGCGAACGGAGTTTACGGAGTGAAGCAATCTCCTCCATCAAAGTGGGAGACTGCCACGTCGCAGAAAGCGCTCCTCGCAGTGACATCAAGGTTAGTTTCTTAGTAGCGACATTATCAAATCCTCACCAGGTACTCGAGCCAGAGCGAGGAATCCCTGAATGGTACAGAAAAAGGAACATCACAGGGATTCCTCGGCGCTGATTCATCCTGATTGAGTTACTATGAAATCGCTGCGCCTCGGAATGACAGCAATATGTGCGAGGTTATTTGTAAACGCATCTTGACTGTACCGATACTATATTCAGAACTCGTTTAGGCAACGTAAAATCCCTGCAAAACATTTCATTCCTGCGCGCCCTCGATGATATCAGCTAATTCAGCGCGCGCCGCTTCCCAAACGTCAGGGTCGGTGGGCCAACTGATATCCGTATACATCCAGGTTGGATCGTCAAGATCATCTACGCCGTATTCCCACAATACCCTGGGGATCATCTCTGCGACAATTTCAGCGGTACGGAGGGGATCGGCCTCGGCAGCCATGCTGAGGTAATCCACGTCTTGCAGGCCGCGCCGGATCAGTTTCAAGCGCAGCGAAGCCAAGGGGCCCATGATATCGTAACTCTCTTCGGGGAAGACAGCATCTGTCCCAGGGTAGAAGAGTACGCCATCACCATTGGTGTAATTCCAGCCGGTTTGACCCAGTTCGGGGTCATCTTCTTCGTAACATCCAAAGGTCTGCGCTCTTTGGAAGATGTTGGTGTAGGCCTCTTCTGAATTCCCGTAGCATTGAAAGTTGTTGTAGTAGGTGGATTCCCAATAGAACCAGCGGTCGATGGACATTTTGTATTGCGCCCAGGCCGAGGCCCGCAAGGCCACGCCATCGTCCTCGATAGCGAGTGTCCCTGATCCGGGGCGTCCGCCGTTGTAGTAATAGAATCGTTTGTCGGGATCGTTCAAGAAATCCTCGACAGCAGGCGCCCAGGTTAGGGGATCAGCGACCAGCATCGAGGAAGCAGGAATGTCCAACGAAGGGACCAGGGCTGCCGCCGTGGGGGCGTCCAGCGTTGCCAGGGACATCAAGCGCGCCCCCGGACCGAGATTATTATCCATCCAACTGGCCCACCGTTCGGTCTGGTCGAAGTCGTCGGACTCGTCGATCAGGTACAGGAAATATTCGGTGGGTGTTTCCAAGGGGTGATCATCGAACCAGTTCACCCAGGCATCGGCATTTTCCCACATGGCGGGCTGCCCCAGGCTCATCCAGGGCCAGCTGCCATAGGTACCGATGGAGTAGACATTGTTGCCCACCCCCTCGCCGACCCCGGCGTAGCCATCGTCGTTGGTGAACAACTCCCCGGTCAAGCGCGGCAGCCACAATTTCTCCATCAAATCGATGGGGGTATACCCATCGATGAGCGAGACCTTATGCCGGTGCGCCAGTTGGAAATGACGATCCGCCAGAAGTTGCGATTGGGCGTAGGCGTCCGTTTTGGGAGCGGGATAGATATATTTCGGCCCCAGATATCGCTCATTGATATTTTCGATGCTGAAGTAGACCATCGTGGGAGCGCTGGGATAATCTGGCAGGCTGAAATCGCGCACCTGCAGGTGGATAGGAATCTCCCAGGTTTGATACCCATCTTCGAGAATGGTGATGCTCCCTGCGTAAGAACCGGCGGGGACTCCCTTGGGGATGTAGATGTCGCCCCAGATGGATTGATTCGTCCCGGCGCTGATCTCGAAAGGAGTTTCCAGTTCGAGGGGCACGGCGATATCCGGATAGAACTTATTATGACAGGGCCTGTCTCCCCAGCCTCCTGAGCCCTCGCCATCTTGATTGTATGGCCGCCGGCAGCGTTCAGGGATGTGGCGCTCGTCGTAAGTCTCATAGGTCAGGGTGCTCAACCCCTGGATTTCCAGATAGCGTACAAAAAACAATTCGATATCCCGCCCGACGAAATAGAAAAGCTCATTACCGGATGCGGGGGTCGTGTTGATCGCTGCCCCCGCAGGGCCACGCAGCTCGGTGAGATTTACCTCGACATCCACAGCGTCCGTGTCAGGGGCTTCGAGCACCAGGTTGAAGCTGACCACCTCGTTACGCGCCCCGAAGAGGGAAATGCTCGAACCTTCCCAGATCGAATTGAGAACTGAGTCTGGATTATTGCTGGCGCGCAGTTCGTCCTGCGTGACTTTGTCGCCACCTTCGTTTGCCCAAACATGTTTGACGGAGGGTGTAGATTCTGTAAGTGTTTCAGGCTTAGTGGGTGCTGTGGTTGGTAGCTGGATCGGTTCTGGTTCTGGGGCAGGAGTGCATGCCGTGGTGGGGAGCAGTGAAATCGACAAGAACATCCAAGCGATGAGTATTCTTTGTTTTTTCTTCATTTACAAAGCACTTTCCATAGGTGTTATTTACAGGAGTTTCGTAGATAGGAAGCGATTTTTCGAAGGACGCCCCCCCCAACCCCCCAATTCTGGGGGGAGTTTTCTAAAGATTTCCGACAACGCCACAGGTGGGGGGCTAGGGGGGTAACTGCGTAACTCCTGTTATTAAAATCAAGAGTGGTTTGCCGGAAATTAGGCTGAGTGGTGACTCGTTTTTTAGCATATTTTGTTTTTTCTCTCCCCAACCCATTTAAATACTTGTTGGAAAATATCCTTACAAACCAGGAACGTGGTTCCTGCCAGGAACCGCGTTCCTGGCCTAAATGATTTCAAGACAAATTCCGTAGTCTACTCATCTGTTTCTTAGGAAGCGTCTGAAAAGTAAATTCTACCAGCCAGACCCCAGGGATTTTGTCCATCATTCAGTTCAAAAAGGTGTTTCGCAGCCTATTGTTTCAGTGGCAAAAGCATTCTTCTGGAAATCCCTGGGGTCTTTTCAGACAGTTTCTTAATTTTTACGGCCGTGGTTCGACATATTGATCCAAGGCGCGATTACTCACAAAGGGGATATATCCCAGTGAACGAGATGTTTCATACACCCAGGCGATATTTTCTTCCTCTAATGCATAGTCGACGGTGAAGATGGGAAGGCCTTTGCTCTGGGCCAGACTCAAATAGGAGAGATACTCCTCGCTGCTCATGTGCAGGGTGCTCTCTGGGTATTCGTCGTATTGGTGTTGGCATGCAGGGGAAAGACTATTGTAATAGGCTGGGGTATCAACGTCCGCCTCAGTGCGTGGTAACGGACAATCCCCTGGCGGTTGGTTGTCTGCGCCGCCGTCGAACCAGACTTGCTCCTGGGCGATGGCATCGATGATCTCGACATACTCGTCATCTTCAGCCAGTTCGGCGGCGTTCTGGGCGATGACGATGAAGTCTGGATTACGGGCGCGGCCGAATTCGGCGATTCCGCGATCCACCAGATCATCTCCTGGCGGGGATCGACGTTTTCGGCCTCGGCGAAGGCGATCACGTTCTCATCGGAGTAGGCCTCGATCCAATCCAGGTAGACGCCGTCGAAACCAGCCTCAACGATTTGATGTAAAAGACCATCTGGATCCAGCCAGATCTGACGATATTCATCATACCAGTAAGCGACCGGGTAATTGCCTTCCCAGCCATCAGGATCGCCCCCCACGATCCACTCCGGGTTACCTATTTCCCAGCCCAGTTCCCAATATTGGCGAAAATCCTCGGCCTGGCCGACATCGATATAGGCGATGACCAGCTTGGGATGCGATGCTGTATGCAATCGCTCTATGACCGCCGCCATTGGAAAATCAGTGTTGTTCTCTTCGGAGGGGATGAAATCGAGCACCACCATTTCGTAGGCAGAACCCACGATCTGATCGATGGTATGCGAGTCCAGGTCGACGTCGATCAGGTACAGCCAGTGAGTAACTTCTTCCAAGGGATTGTATCGCGCGTGGATATGCCCAGGTGCTGAGATTCCTTGGTGGGTTGAACCGGAGGCGCACACTATAGTAAGTAACAGGATCGATATCGTTATCAGGATAAAACGTCGCATATATGCTCTCCAATCCGGCACACGTAGATTGCTCTTCCCAGATGGGAAAGATTTCCTAGTGTTCTAGGCACTTGTCGTGCATAATCAAAATACCAGGTTAACTATCAATATTGTAGCGCAATATTTGAAAAGGTATATTCGTCACCAGTAGCTTGAACAAATGGGCAAAGGGACAAAAATCACGAATATGAACGAATAGCTCGAATTGCACGAATTTGTGTAATGGGCGATAACACCTTGAACACTTGTGTCATTCTGAGCGGAGCGAAGAATCCCTGATACGTTCCATATGCTCAAGCCTGTATAGGTATAAATTAGCCCAACTTTTCAGGGATTCCCTTCGACTTGCTCAGGGCAAGCTTCGTCGCTTCGCTCCTCAGAATGACAAGACAATATGTTCAACATCATTCTACCCATTACAAATTGCACGAATTTGGAGGGGGATTTTCAGAAAACATTCGTGTTATTAGTGTCATTCGCAGAAATTCGTGATAAAAGATGTGTTTGAACTACTCTTGACTATTACACAATATTTGAAAAAGTAGGCACTATTGGAGATCGAGATGGCTGAAAAATCGATTATGCAGGTGAGGTTCTGGGGCGTACGTGGTAGTCACCCTGTATCAGACAGTAGTGTAACTGGTTATGGGGGTAACACACCCTGCGTAGAGATTGCGGTCGCTGGGTACCCGCTGATCTTTGATGCTGGGACGGGGATCATCAATCTGGGGCGCGGCTTCTCCCAAACAGCAAGCGCGCAAGCTGCTCTTCATGCCGCAATATTCTTCAGCCATCTGCACCATGACCATACGCAGGGCCTGCCCTTCTTTGCTCCAATCTATGATCCTAGATCCAGGCTCAATTTCTTTCTGCCCAATCTGTCATCCCAATCTCCTGAAGAGATATTGGCCAATATCATGACGCCACCGGTGTTTCCAGTTGCGTTTCAGCAGACCATGTCTAGTAAGACGATCTATTGCCTGGACGGAAGTCAGGTGGTCGTCATCGATCCTGAGACGGGACTTGTCGAGATCTTATCATCATTAACAGTGCGCCTCCCTGCGCGTAGAATCATTGTTCGCGCTCTGCGGTCTAGCGCTCATCCTCAAGGCGTCTTGAATTACCGCGTCGAGTGCGCCGGAAAATCTGTCGTTTACGCCACAGATATCGAGGGTTATGTCAATGGGGATCGCAGGTTAGTGAACTTCGCCCAAGGGGCAGATGTGCTGATCCATGATGCTCAGTACACTGACGAACATTATTTAGGGCTGCAAAATATCAGTCCGATTGCCCAGGGATATGGACACTCGACGGCAAGCATGGCCTGTCACATCGCCAGGGAAGCGGAAGTGCACCAGTTGGTGCTCTTCCACCACGATCCAAGCTATGATGATGTTACCCTGGATAGAATCAATCAACTGGCTCAATCCCGGTTCAGCAATGTGGTGACTGCCCGGGAGGGGTTAGTTCTTAGTCTGCCTGTTGGAAAAACCATCCAGATCACACATCAAAGAATTGTGCAGACTCCGGCGGTATAATTATGGAGACGGAGGTATGCTATGTGTGCGCAGATTACCCCTCAAGATTTGGCTGAGATATCTTTGTTCCAAGGCTTAGATATCGAAAACCTTTCACGCCTGAGCCATCAACTTCACCAACACACCTATCCGGCAAATACCAATATCATCACCGCGGAGCAGCCTGGCGAAGTTGTTTATATCGTACGCAGCGGGACAGTCAAGATCTACATGCTGCATAAGGATGGAACCGTGGTCATCCTGGCGATTTTAGGCGCAGGTGATGTGGTTGGGGAGATGAGCCTGATCGACAGCGCCGGACGATCAGCGAATGTGTTGACTTTGGAAGAGTCTACCCTTTTGTGGATGGACCGAGATTCCTTTTGGGGTTGCTTGCAGGAATTCCCCAAGATCAACTACAACCTGGTGAGGATCCTCTCGCGCCGGGTTCGCTTGGCTAACGAGCAGATTCAAGCCCTGGCCTCCCTGGATGTGTATGGGCGTCTGGCGCGCCAATTCCTGGCTTTTGCTGAGAAGTATGGTGAAGCCGCCTCCAATGGCGATATCCTGATTCCTATCCATCTGACTCAAAGCGAGCTGGCAGATCTGGTGGGGGCCTCTCGCCGCCGGGTCAATCAGGTGATGGTGAAATTCAAACGCCAGGAATTGATTTCCGTTGATGCAGGGGGGTATATTACGGTCAAGAACCGCGGAGATCTAGCGCGTTTGTGCCGCTAACGAGCGATGAGTTTTGCCTGTCCCCGGTGCCAATCGAGCAGTACGCTCACGATAAGCCAATCCATCGAGTTCCCGCCAGATAGCCGTTCGGACGAGATCGCACTGCAGTTGGTGGTCTGCTCTAGGGACGCTTGCGGGTTTCGTGGCGTGGCGATCTATGAAGAGTCCCGCCGTGGTGCGCTGGATTCTGATCATTGGGATCACACCGGATATCGACTTCCTGTGGGCGATTTCGAAGTGCTTCAGGCCACGATCTCTCGTTGTCCAGATCCGTCCAATGCCGGCTGCCAGTGTAAAAGTCATCAAGAGCTAAACCGCCTATCGACATCTGGTCGTTGGCTGCCTCCGGAGGGGATCGAGTGGGGGAGCGCGTTTCCGATTGTGCGGCAATAATATTCCCGGAAATATAGTAGTATTCTCGGCAAATCGTTCGAAAATGCCGAGAGTACCGGAGTCCGAAATCTCCTGATTTCGGTGCCATAGGTCCGGGCAATGAAACTTTTCGACGTCAGGAGACGTCGGACTCCTGAACGACCAGCGTCGCAATGAGCCTTTTTATTTCTAATGTCATGTAGCGAGAGTAACACTTTAAGTAAGGGGTGTGCATATTGATTATTTTGAACCAATCAGAGATTGAAATCTCTGCTTAGAGAGGAATTCCGTTTTGCCCGGAAGGCACGCAAAGCGACGGACTTGATATTTCAGCAGAAAATTCATTTTCGATGGATTCTAGTGGTCCAACCAGTACACAGCCGTGCGCCCCGGTTCCAGTTGAGCGTTGATTTGCATGTATCCCTCGCCAGTCACAGTAGCAAGGATGAAGCTCTGGCTGACAGATTCATACACCGTCAGGTCGGTGGATGAAAATTCGGGAGTGTGCAGATCGACCGAGAGTGTGAAATCCGCGGGTTCGTCGCTCCAGTTGTGGACGGTGAGGGCCTGATCACCAAAACGTTCCACCCATACATCCGGATGGTCAGTGAAGGCCAGGGGGATCGGCTGCCAGCCGATGTTAATAAGTGGGGTAGCCTGGTTTTGCGCCCAGGCGATGAGCGCTTCAGTTTCAGCGGGCCAGTTGACACCATTTTGGCCGCGACTGGGCCGGATGCCATAGAAAATGGCTTCATGAACGAAATCATCGATTTGTTCATAGGTCGGATCGGGCTGCTGGTTGGCAAATAGGCGCGGCCGACTGAGTGCAGTGGCCATGCGGTAATCCAGGATCTCGGTTGTCCAGTTGGAGCCTTTGGCTGAGGCGCCCTCGCCTCCAAATGCATCTAAGTAAGGAGCTAGCAGCGTAGGGATATTCATGGCCCAGAAATTGACGCTGATACCCCGATAGGGTTCTGGCTGCTTGTCGAGTAGGGAGCGCAACTCGATCAGGAATTCCCACCCTGCAGAGGCAGTGTGTGTCGCCGGTTGGTAGGTGTTGGGATCGTATGTCAGCGGGATGTCCGCCGCGGCGAGATGTTCCGGGCACAAATCCATGGTTGAGGTAGAGATAAAGTTGTCAATGAAGATGCCGTCCAGCGTAAGCCCGGCCTGATCTGTGTCTTGTAACAGTTTTTCTAGCTCGGTGAGTTTATAGCTGCCGAAACCGCCCTGGATGTCAGGGTCCATGTTGGGGATCCAGATGGGGTTCCAGCGGTTCCCCGACCAGGGGGTGACGGAGATCAGCTTGAGGTGCCGCTCTCCGGCTGAGTCGCAGATCACGGAGGCAGGATAGCTGGCCTTGCTGATATCAGAATTCGCCAGTTGTTCGAGCGAGTCCCAGGCTTCAACGTATGCAGGCCTGGGTTCATCTCCATCTTGCATATAGACAGAGAGTTCATAGACCATGTATTGGGCGGCGTAGATCCCCTTATCGTTGTACTCTTGCAGGCGTGCGCCTGCCTTTCCCTGGGCACCGAAGTGGGCGCGGTCGAAATCTGCATAGCCTGAAAAATCAGCCGGTGTGTCGTACCAGGTTGGATTGATCTGGGCGTGTTTACCAGCGGCGGCGCGCAGGCCCCAGGTTGGATCGGCTTGGTAGAGCAGTAGGGTGAAGTCAGCGCTGTTTTCCAGTTTGTGTGCCTCGGGGCTGATGCCCAAATGAGCGCGCCCTTCGAAACGCCCGATTGTTCCATCATAGTGGGTTAGCACATAACGCGGTGAATCCAGGGCCAATCCCAGCGATAACCCCTGCTGACCGTTTTCGATCAGCGTGTAGGGGTACAACGAGATGGGCAAATAACCGGCAATATCGGCGCTGACCGAGCGCGCGTAATCTTCTTTGACATCAATGGAGCGGCTCTCTCTCAACCCATCCCACCAATTCCAGCCTGTCAGGTCGACGGATAATCCCCAGGCAACGTCCAGGACGCGCGGCGTCCCATTCGTGTCTGTGATTTTGGTGTTGACGGCGATATGATCGCTGTATGGGGTATAGGTGACAGCGACTTGCAGCCCTTCGATTTCACCAGCCTGGATGACATGATCATCTTCAATGAGCAGCGACCCCTGCAGAGGTTGGTCGAACTCCGGGCTTTCGATCCAGGATAGTTCATCAATCCAGGCGGTGCCGCTCACTGGTCTAACACCGGCGATGATCTGCACGCTTTCGGCCCCTGCGGGCGCGACGATCTCACGGGTGATCTTGTGCCACGCCAAGGCGTTCCAGTGCAGAGGGGTTGCAACGACCGGGTTCTCATAAAGTGGTGTTCCTGAAGCGTTCAACCACTGTAAATACAGGCCAGAGAGTCTGGGGGGTTCGTTATACAAACTATCTTGCCAGAAAGTGGGATTGCTACCCTCATCCACATAACCGAATTCGAGTTTGAAGTGTCCAGAGACGCGGTAGCGGCTCCCAGGGTTGACGGGGATAGGATCGCTGATGACTGCCCCAATCCCGTCCTGGCCTTGGCTGCGTATAGCCAATGCGTGGCTACCAGCTTGTGCAGCGACAGCGGCGACCTCGATATCGACTTTGTTGTGCATTAGGGGTCTCCATCCGCGATCACCCTCTTCGAAGCCAGGGTTGGCGAGTAAGTTGGGGGATGCAGGTGCGTCTGCGGAGGAGAGATCCCGAACTACCAGGGGCAGGGCTGCAGTAATGGGCAGATGTTCTCCATTCAGCGTCAAGGCTGTCACCTGGCCAGCAGGATCTAAGGTGAGTGACAGGCCATCTTTCGTGGCGATGCTTACGCCGCCATCCGGGAATGTCTCAATCTCACCTGGGCTGGTAGATGGGCTGCCGCTCACGTCGATACTTACTCTGAATGCTGATTTCGTTGCATCCTTTATCGGTTGTGCATTTACTGTCTGGGGGTTGAGGCAAAGGGCACTGGATGTCGTGATCAGGATCGCCAGGAATGAGATGATGTGCTTGGTCATATTTTCTTCCGCTTTGGTATTCTTGCCATGTTTTCAAAGAAAATTCCTCGCTCTGGAGTCCGACGTCTCCCGACGTCGGGAGATATTGATAGGCTTTCGTCGCCGAAATCAGGAGATTTCGGAATCCAGATCAGCATTATAGGTCAAGATTACGGTAGTAAATGGATCTAGCGAGAGCACCATTCAGTGAGCATACGATATCGTTCGAATATCATCAGAAGAAAATGGGGGTGTAAGCGATATGTAAAATCATGCCTCTCTAGCTTGCTGTTCCAGGGGCTTGTCTACGACCGACGCGGCTCGGGCTGGTACCCCAAGGGCATGCTTCGCGCATGACTCAGCGAAAATGAATTTTCTGCTGAAATACCAAGTCCGTCGCTCTGCGTACCCTCCGGGCAAAACGGACTTCCTTTTTAAGCAGAGATTTCAATCTCTGGTTGGATAAAAATAATAATTTTGCACACCCCTCAATTCGATATCATTCACTCGCTTCTGCCAGAGCAACGATGTCTTCTGAGGTGACCACGTTCAAATGAGTTGCAGCATAGGCAACCAGTTCTTCGTAAGCCGCCCAGATGGCAGCCTGGTTTTCTGGTGAGCGAGACATCGAGGCATCTGGGGCGTTCAGGTCAAAGGGTGGGGATAGTGGCTGGGTTTTGTCCTTGTCCTGCCAATAGATGAGGGCGAAGGGCGTCGCAGCGCGGCGGTAGAAATTGTTTTCGTGGATCAGTACCGTGATGAAGGGTGCGCGCTCTCCATCCCAGGCTTCAAGCTGACTCTTCAGATGGTTTGTAGGGTTATAGAGATCAGCGAGGGGTGAATTGAGCATATTCCACCAAAAGGGGCTGCTCTCAGGTTTGTCGGGGCTGGGCCAGCGGGTGATGCTGAAATCGCTGGGGCGGATGAGCAGGTCGTCTCGCCATTCGAAAGGTTGTTGCGGGTCGGTACCGCTCTCGTGGTAAGTGACCGTCATCTGCGCGCCGAGTTCGGTGAAGATGGGCAATCCTACGGAACGGTAGCGCTCATTGGGCAGGCTGACCACTACAGGCGGTCGCCCGAACGTGTCAGCTACATAGGAATAACCGCCAGGTTCATCGTAAAGCAGGTTGCCGGTGGACATATCCAGGCGGTAGGTTTCATACTCGCGCAGCATTTCAGCCAGGGCGGAATCATGCAACCCTTGCAGACGCTCGTCAAAGCCGTTGTAGACCGGATGCGGCGGGCGCATGTGGTAGCTGATGGTCATGTTACTTTCCCGCAGACGGGCGATCACATCGGTTTGTTGTTCGGTATACAGATGCACCATCGGCGCGGTGAGATAGAAATCACCACTCACATTGTACGTCTCGAAAAGATCAATCAGCCGGAGGATGGTTTCAGCGCTTTCATCAAGGTGGAGGATGTCGTGAACATTGATTGCGAAGGTGATGTAGCCTGCAGAGGATTTCAAGATAACTTGACGCGCTTCGAGGCTAAACGGGCAGATATCTTCAGGAGTGTATACGCGACCCCAACCATAGAAGCCACTTCCCAGAGGAATCAATATTTCTTCTGGGTTGGCATTGGCAAATGCAATAGCCGCCTCGCAAGCCGTGGTGATATCTCCATTAGCGGTATATTCTTCCCAGAATTCGGTAGCCATCTGGGCATAGATGTTGCCAGTTGTTCCTGGGGGGAATTTTTCGAGCAGCGTATCGTAGACAATTGTTGCTTCAGGAATGTACACCTGGACGGCATGCAAGAGCATGATCCGGTAGCGAGAATAGGCGCTCAAACGGAGGCGTTCTTCGGGGTCGGGAGTTGGTGTTGCCTCGGGTTGATACCCCGAGGAGGATGAACGTCCCTCACTCCAGCCCAGAAGCTGCTCATCGAAGATAGCTTGTTGATAGAAGGCCAGCGCTGGCTGGTAATCTTCACATTGTGTGGCATCGTCGCCGTCATGGACAGCCTGGAATCGGTATTTAGGTGCTGTTGCAGTTTTCCGGCATGATAGCGTGAAGGCGTTGCCATCCCAGGCCCAAATATCTGTATAGTCGCGCTCCAGGATGCTTACATCGGGACCACGTCCGAGGCCATTTTTCGCAATCAGCTCGAAGGTACCATCCGAATTCGTATCGTTGATCTCGAAGTCACCATTTTGTATCTCGATTGTGTTGGGAAAACTCTGTGAACCACCATCGACTAGATTAGATAACTGGGTCTCATCCCACTCGTAAATCAGAGCGTTCCTTGTGAAATTAACATGCGTTCCGATGACCCAAATCTGCGAAACCACGATCTCGGGGATACCATTGGCGTTCATATCTCGAATGGCGCGTATGCCGTGGTCGGGTGAGTCTTCGGAAATTATGTAGCCAATCAGCGGTTCTTCGGCGATGCTCGTGTATTTTTCATCCCTGCATGTAAATACTAGCATCATACCGTCGATGTTCTCTTGGCTGACGAGCAGGCCGAAATCAACAACGACTTCAGGTACTTCATTGCCAGTGATATCGACTGAGTAAATATGTGCTATAGCAGGAAGGTTTTCACCATCAAAATCGAATGGGCCTTCCAACGCGCGCTGTAATCTATCTGCTGTCCCGCCAGCGTTAAGGTAGGCGAGGATTTGGGGCTGAAAGATTTCGATCAAATTTTTCCCAGGGCGGTCCAGTGAGAAACTACCAGATAGATCAATGGCATTGGGACAAATGGCCTCTGGAGTTGGAGATGTGTCTGCAATCGGTGGCGCTGCACGAGTAGCCTCAGGGAGTCCGCTGATGAAGAACAGGCTGAAACCCAAAAAGGTGGTTATCAGGGTGAGGTTTCTATTGTTCTTGACCATTACCAACTCTCTGCTCACTGCCCTCCACCAGGATTGACTTTGTAGACGATCACGAAGCCCTGATCTGTTGCCGCCACCGATGGGTCACAGAGGATCACCCCACTACGGGTAGTGTCTGTGATAACACCTTGCTTGAGTAGCGTAAATTCTAAGCCATCCTTGCTCTCAAAAACGGATATACCCTGGGCGCAATTGTACATGCGGATGCTGCCATCGGGCATGACGATGGAACCGGGCACGGCGCCATTTTCGACGCGCACGCCCTCATCGGCGGTGAAGTTTAGCCCGTCGCTGCTGCTAGCGCTAAGGATATCGCCCGAGTTGAGATACATGCGATAACCTCCCTCAGGGAGCTGGATCACATCCGGGTCGTAGATGTTGTCCATCCAGATGCGCTCGCCATCCTCGAGGGTGAAGTTAATGCCATCATCGGAGATGGCGCTGTAGATGGGGTGAGAGAGCTGGCGTACGGCGATATCATAGAAATACAAGCGGATGCGGCCGTCAGGCAGTTCGAAAGCATCGGGGTCGACGGGGACGATATCTCCCAGGCCGGTGAAGTTGGCATTGCCTAGCATCTCCCAGGTTGTGCCATTGTCCCTGCTGCGAGCGATGCCGATCTTCTCCTTATTTGGTCCGGTGAAGTCAGTGAAATCTACCCAGTATGCCCAGACTTCTCCGGAATTGGTTCGGATAACGTCGGGAACCGAAGCAGCTTCTGCGAGCAGCATGCCTTGAGACCAGTTCAACCCATCTGTAGAAGTGGCGTAGAAAGTCTGGTCTGCGGTTGGATCATGACCGCCACCAGGCGGCTGATCACCCTGATCGCCTGGGGGTGCAAAGGCATCGCCCAGGCATTCCTTTAGGACAGGTTCTTCATCAAAAGTGGGGGGTCGCTGGAAGGTGGAAATCTCCTCGAAGACGGCTTGACCCCAGGCCTCGATCAGGCAGGCTTCCTGCTCGGGGGTCATGTTTTCGAAGGGATTGAATTCGGGAACAGGATGATCTCCGGGAGCAGAATCACCACCGGGGGGCGCGGGCTCAACCGTGCTTTCATCCCCGCGGATGTAGATCGTCGTGATACATTGTAGATCCAAGAATTCCTGGCTGTCCCTGCCGACATCATACGCGACGATCATGGTGTCACCATACACCTGAATCCATGGTCTCTGGGCGTTGAAGTATGCGCGGTCGACGTGGGTGACTTCGATGGTTTCCTGAAGGTCCCAGGCGGTGTCGTAGATATCCACATAGACGTCGCCGCGCCCGTGTTCGCCTTTGTGGTAAGCGATGTAGATCAGGCCGTCGCTGTATACGCCACCCATGGACCACTGGGCGTCGTCCTGCAAATGGATTGTGTCGATGTGGTTCCACGTTTCATCATAGAGCAGGGCGCTCAGACGGTTATTGAAGAAATTGTCGGCGGAGACGTAAGCGTAGGTGCCCTCGTAGTACACCAGCGTGCCGCCGTTGATATTGGGATAATCGTCAAGGATCAGGTCGATCACATAGTTGAGTTCGCTGTCGTAAATCCAAAGATGGGTAAACTGATCCTGATTGGGGTCGGCGGGCTGCATCTGGCCACGCTGGGATTCGTCGAAGTTGGGATCGTACAGACCGCTGGCGAAGACCAGGCCATTATAGACACGCACCATCTGGTCGTTGGCGAAATGTTTTTCTGGCAGGGTGATAGTCGTCTCGCCGACCACGTTGAATTCCCGGTCGTATTTGCGCAGCCGCCAGCCCTGCGGATCGCCATTGAGCAGGTAGTAGAACTGGCCATCGAAGTCAATGGCGAAATCTCCACCGTGCTCCGATATCAATTGCGGCGTAGTCGCAAAGCTGAAATCGGGGTTCATCAGCCGTTGGATATCACCGTTGTAGCGCATTGCATTGCTATCCGCCTTGCGGAAGGAACCGCCGTAGAAATAATCATAGCCATCCCCTTCTGGGCGTTGGAAGATGCGACAGAAGGCGCCCATGTCGTACTCTTCCCCGGAGGGCATGGTGCTGAAGATCGAATCTTGATAGACCCAGGAGGAGCCAGGTGTGGATTGGGTGTTGACCTGCGCCAGGTAAGCCTCGGCTTCCAGGGGATCGGTCGAATCCAGGTTGTACATGGCCATGCCAGGATCGACCTCGGGGGTGGTCTGCCCGCCCGCGCCTGTCTCTGTTCCCTGGGTTGGAGCCGCGTTACCAGGCATATTGACCGCGAAACCTGGACTGGCAACCTCGAAGCCGGAACCCAGCCCGACGCTCTCGCCAGTGAGCACAGTGGTGAAATCTGCATCACTTAATTGCTGAAATATATCTGGATGAGTAGCGCGCCTGATGACCGTCTGTCCATCCCGTCCGACGTGAGCGAATGTCCAATATTGGCTGGAGAGCGGATCATAATACCCCGCCGGGACGCCGCCCGTGTTGTTTGTCAGCAAACCTTGGGGTAGAGACGGCTCTTGAACATACTCCCCGCGCAGCTCTTTCGAAACCCAAACAGAAGTGGATGCTCCATGGGAGATATAGAGTACGTATTGGTTTCCATCGAAGAAGATGTCGGGGTCGGAAAATGAGCGCAATTGTGATGTAGGATCCAGCGTCATCGAGGCGCGTTGGCCGTCGTCTAAGACGAATTCAGCACCGTCGCTTCCCACAGTTTCAGTAGCCGAACCAATCTCTCGCACACAGCTCTCCTCGTCTGGGGAGCACCCGGCGGGGTCCATACCGAGCTGGCCGTAGAGGAAGAACAATACCAGACGCCCCTCATCGTCGATGATCAGAGAAGGATCGACATAACCGCTCTCGAGATCAGAAATCTGAACCTTTGTGGGGGGATCGATTGTGTCGCTGTCCAGATGGTAGCGTACCAGTTGCCCTGGAGTGTAGATGTAGAGCGTCTCCCCACGGCGGATCAGATCAGGGACAGAGCCAGAGTATGGCTCCCAGCCGGGGATCAGGCTCCAATTCAACCCATCTTCACTCCCCGCCAGGTAGACCATGTGGTTGCGGGGATCATGGCATTCAACTCCGCCGGATGTGTCACAGGCGTGGAAGGCCATCAAGTAGGGGGCAGTGGATAATTGTGTTGCAGCCTGGCTGCGAGATGGCGAGAGGGCCAGGGTGCAGGCCAGTAGGATGGTTGCGAAAGCCAGTGTAAGCATCAGTATCCGTTTCATCGGAATTCTCCTTATCGTGCCCCCTGCTAGCAGGATCAGGACACTTCGGCATGATAATTGTAGCCTCATCAAGGCAAAAGCGAATCTCTAAACAAGATTGGAGGCGCAAATTCGATACCCTTCGCTTCAATTTCACGAAGTATCTCCAGGTTCATTTCGGTTGTGACTTGATAAACTTTCGCCTTCGGATTTCGAAAGACCTCCACATCACTTTCTTGCCACTCTCTGATTTCATACTGATAATCTATTACCACAGAGTAATTGGTAATATCGTCAAAGCGGATATAGATCGATTTATCCTTCACCTGGTCATGAGAAAATCCAGCTTCTCTAATAATAGAAATTGCTTCGTTCACCTGCTCAGAATTCGTTGTGTGGGCTAAGTGTAATTTCCTTTTGATCCGGTACTTGGTTCTACTGTATTCGATTTTCTCTATTGTGTTCTCGGTAAAAGTCCTATTTGGAACGGTAAATGTACTCCCAAACTTCCCTTCCATGAAAGTTGTGCGAATGCCAATCTTTCGGATATATCCGCTTATTTTTTTCTTAGCTGGATCCAGTATGATAATCTCATCCCCAATAGTGAAAGGTCGTTGGATAAAGATTGTAATTCCACCAAAGAAATTGGCGATTACGTCTTGAGCCGCAAGCGCAAATGCTAATCCCCCAAGACCTAAACCCGCTAGAACAGCGCCAACATTATAACCTGCGTTATTTAGGCCAACGATGATCGCTAGAGTCCAAACGATGATCTTGATGCCAGACTTTAGCATAGGTAGAAGCATGTCATCAACATCGGTTTTTGTCTTTGCCGAAAGAGGAACAAGATATTGTTCATGGAGTGCATTGTATAGCCTTGAAATTAACCACCCAGCTATCAGTGTGAATATAAAATTAAATGCACCGGCAAGCCATGTATCTACTGATTTGGAGATCGTCAACGTGTTTATGCTAAGACGAATACCCAATAAGAGCAAGGCAACGATAATCGGTTCTTCAATCTGATCGATGATGATATCGTCAAGATCGGTGCGTGTTTTTCGGGTCAAAAAACGGAGGCCTCGACTGAAGATCCGGAAAAGAATACGGCTCGCAATGGCCGATGCCAAGATCAAGACGAATGCTAACAACCATTCACCAATTGTGTTTCCATAATACGTTGTTTGGAAAAATTCGGTCATTTAGTCACCTGTGTAAGTAAGTATTTCATTTTCGCTCCTATGGATGATTATGTAGACTCCGGAATGTGTCTTGAAATAAGTTTGGCTAGGAACGCGGTTCCTGCCAGGAACCGCGTTCCTGGGTTGTAACGATTCTCTCCGATAAGTACTTATACTTATCACGGTTCTAAAAGAACATGAAATGGGACACGGATTACGCGGATGAACACTGAATATTGAACTCTTTTAAAAATGCGTCCAATCCGTGTCCTATAAAATGTGCTTTTATACCCTAATACCTTCGCCAAAATAGCGAATGAAAAAGGCTTTCTGTAGTAAAGTTGTAT